>JANMMJ010000117.1:0-38339 GCA_031373255.1 Hyphomicrobiales bacterium | reverse complement strand
CCGGAAAACCCAGTTCACGCGCGGCATTTACGGCGTCTTCAGTCTTGCAGACGGTGCCCTTCGGCACGGGGAGTCCGTATGCGGCGAGCAGTTGCTTGGCTTCGTGCTCGCTCATGGTGCGTTCTTCGTTGCCGCGTGTTTCGGCGGGCGCGAGAACCGGCGGCTTTTCGCGCCTTGACCAGTTGCCACCAATGAAGGCCGCGGACTCAAAAGCAGTCAAGGCGTCATCGAGGCCCATCATGGGAGCCACACCATGTGCCGCCATCTCAGGGGCCAGGCCGAGCGGCATGCATTCGGGAAGGGAGGCCACCATCGCGGCGCGCGCCCTGGTCGCATCGGCTGCATTGATCAATGCCTTCGCGGTCACCAGCCAGGTATCGGGCCGCATCTTCGGATTGGTGGGAATGTCGAGGATCAGCATCGCCACATCGTATCCGCCGCCGAGGACGGCTGAAAACGTCGCGGTGAGCTTGTCCTCCTGGTTCCAGATGAAGGTGTGATAATCGAGCGGATTGTCGATCGATACATATTCATTCAGGGTGGCGGCCACCCTGGGCTTGGTGCAGACGTCAAATGCCGGGAACGTCACAGCCTTTTCCAGCGCCATGTCGGCCACCAATGCTGCCTCGCCGCCGGAACAGCTCATCGACACAAGGCGGCTGTCCTTCAGCGGGCCGCCATGATGCAGGAACTTCAGGGTTTCGACGAAGGCCGTCACCGATGTCATGCGGGCAATGCCGTAACGGTCGAAGAGCGCGTCGTAGAGCGTATCGGCGCCGGCGAGAGACGAGGTGTGGCTCATGGCCACCTTGGCGCCCTGTTCGGAGCGGCCGGTTTTCAGCGCAATGACGGGCTTGCGCCGGTCGCGGGCGATGCTGGCTGCACGGGCGAAGGCCGAGACATCGCGCAGGCCTTCGATGTGAAGGCCGATGGCCGTGATGCGGTCTTCGTCCGCCAGCGCTTCCAGCATCTGCGCCATGTCGATATCGGCCTGATTGCCGATGGCATAGATGGCAGCGAGGGGCAGGGCGCGCCGCGTCATGCTGAAGTTGCAGGCGATGTTGCCCGACTGGGTGATGATGGCGACGCCGTTCTTGCAAGGGTCAATGCCATGCTCGTCGGGCCAGAGTGCGGCGCGGGCCATGCCGTTGACGAAGCCGTAGCAGTTCGGGCCCATGAGCGGCATGCCGTCGGCTGCTTCGAGAAGCTGGTCCTGCAAGTGGTGGTCGCCGGTTTCGGCGAAGCCGCTGGCGTAGATCACCGCGCCGCCGCAGCCAATATTGCTCAGATGGCGGACGATCTCGATGGTAGGCTCGCGCCTCACCGCAATGAAGGCGGCATCGGGAATGCCATCGATCTCCTCGACGGATTTTAGCGTGGCGATGCCTCCCAGTTGATCGCGCTTCGGATGCACGGCCCAGATCTTGCCGGTGAATCCCAGGTCAAGGGTGCGGCCGATGGCGACGTCGCACTCGCCGCCGCCGACAAATACGATGGATTTGGGGTGGAGGAGGGGTGTGAGGGCGTGGGACACTAAGGTTCGTCATGCCCGGGCTTGACCCGGGCATCCTTTTCCTCGCCAGCGCTGTTGGAGATGGCCGGGTCAAGCCCGGCCATGACGAAAATTGGGGCGCCGGCCATGACGAATTCTTTGAGCATCATCCCCCCAACGGCCTCAGCAATGCGCGGGAGATGATGTGGCGCTGGATTTCACTGGTGCCTTCCCAGATGCGCTCGACGCGGGCATCGCGCCAGATGCGTTCGAGAGGAAGATCGCTCATCAAGCCCATGCCGCCATGGATCTGGATCGCTTCATCGGCGACGAAGGCCAACATTTCGGTGGCTTTCAGCTTAGCCATGGCCATGTCCATGTCGGTCACGGTTTTCTGGTCGAATTTCCAGGCGGCCTCCCGGGTCAAGAGTTCGGCCGCTTTCAGTTCGAGCGCCATGTCGGCCAGCTTGAACGACACGCCCTGAAACTTGCCGATCTGCTGACCGAACTGCTGGCGGTCGACGGCATACTGCATGGCGTGATCGAGGGCGCGTTCGGCGCGGCCGAGGCAGGTCGAGGCGACCTGCAGGCGGGTGGCGCCGAGCCAGTCGTTGGCGACCTCGAATCCTTTATGCACTTCGCCGAGGATCTGGCCCTTGGGAACGCGGCAATCGCTGAATTCGAGAATGCAGTTGTTGTAGCCGCGATGCGAAACGTTCTTGTAGCCGGCGCGCACCGTGTAGCCCGGTGTTCCCATATCGATCAGGAAGGCGGTGATCAGCTTCTTCTTGCCGCGTGGCGTATCTTCCTCGCCGGTTGCGGCAAAGAGAATGACGAAGGAGGCTTCATCGGCGTGGCTGATGAAATGCTTGGTGCCGTTGATGACGTAGTCGTCGCCATCCTTCCGGGCGAAGGCCTTCATGCCGCGCAGGTCGGAGCCGACTCCCGGCTCGGTCATGGCCAGGCAATCGGATTTTTCTCCGCGTACGGAGGGAAGGAGGTATTTCTCGCGCTGTTCGCCCTCGCAGGCCATGAGGATGTTTGAGGGCCTCGCCACACAGGTCCAGTGCAGCGCATAGTTGGCGCGGCCCAGTTCCTTTTCGTAGAGCACCCAGGTCAGCGTATCGAGGCCGGCACCTCCCACCTCAGCCGGCATGTTGGCGGCGTAAAGTCCCGCCTCAATCGCCTTGCGCTTGATCGCGTCGCGAAGGTCATGGCGCAGCACGCCGGTTTCCTCGACTTCGGCTTCGTGGGGGTAGAGTTCGTTGACGACGAAATCGCGCGTCGTCTTGACGATCATCTGCTGTTCTTCGGAGAGGGCAAAGTCCATGGATTACCTGATGTGCATGGTTTCGAGATAGCCATCGACGGCGATGGCCTGGCCATTCACCATCTTGGCTGCGGGCGAAGCAAGGAACAGGCACATGTCGGCAATCTCATCGGGCTCGACAAAGCGCGAGATCGATTGCGACCAGACCATTTCCTTGGCCACGACATCAAAGGCGACGCCCCGCATATCAGCCTCGCCCTGGATGACGCGATTGATGCGGTCGCCGCGCACGGCGCCGGGGCAGATGGCATTGCAGCGGACCTTGTGCGGCCCCAGTTCGATGGCGAGCGACTTGGTGAGGCCGATCACCGCCCATTTGGCGGCGGCATAGGGCGTGCGGTTGCCGAAACCATAGAGGCCGGCGGTGGACGAAAGATTGATAATGGAGCCCGAGCCTTGCGCCTTCATCACAGGGGCAGCCCTCCGTGCACAGAGGAATTGCGAGTCGAGGCAGATTTCCAGGCATTCGCGCCAGTCTGCGTAGTCGATGTCATCGACAGGCGCGGTCGGGCCCTTGGTGCCGGCATTATTGACCATCACATCGAGGCCGCCCAGATCGTCGAGTGCGTCATCGAACCAGGCGTCGATCTCGCCTTCGCTCCGCACGTTCACATGGGTGGCGGCGATTTCGGGAAATTCCTCGCGGAAGGCGGCGAGGGCTGCTTCGTTGATGTCGCAAATGTGCACCTTGGCGCCATCCTCGGCGAAGGCCTTTGCAATCGATCGGCCAATGCCATCGGCGGCCGCAGTGATCATGACGCGTTGCTGCATGGGTTTCTCTCTCACAGTTTCTCAAGGCCGGGGAGGACGATTTCCCACCAGATGCGGCCGGGATACATCCAGTTGTTCATGCGGTCATAGTTGCCGAAGAAGGTCACCATGACAATGCCGGTGGCGGGCGAGATGAACAGCCGTTGCCCGCCATTGCCGAAGCCGGCAAACCATGGCCGCTCTTTCCCATCCATGGCTTTCACCGGGGCCGCGCCCAGCCACCATTGATAGCCGTATGATGGTCCTTCGCCGGTGGGCAGGCGAGGGACCATGGATCGCGCGATCCAGGATTCGGGCACGATGCCTTGCCCGCCTTCGAGGACCAATTGGCCAATGCGGACGAGATCACGGGCCGTGAGGCGGAGGCCCGATGCAGCGGAATGGACGCCATTTTTACCTGCCGCCCAATGAAAATCGCTGATGCCCAGAGGCCCGAACAGAACCTCCCTGGCATAGTCCGGCAGTTTTTGGCCGGTGCCTTTTTCAATCAGGGCGCCGAGCAAGGCCGATGTGCCGCCGTTGTAAGTCCAGCGTTCGCCCGGCTCAAGGATCATCGGGCGGTCGAGAACATAGCGGAGAAGGTCAGGCGCCATTTCCATCTGGATTTCGCTGTTGGCCGGGTTGGTATAGGGGATTTCCTCATTCCATTCGGTGCCGAGCGACATGGTCAGGGCATGGCTGACCGTGATTTTGGCACGCACAGGATCGCGGCCAAGATCGGCATAGGCAGGAAACTGTGCAAGCAGCGGTGCTTCCGGCGGCGGCACTTTTCCTTGCCCGAGGGCGATGCCGTACAGCAGGCCGACGATGCTCTTGCTGACCGAGCGCACATCATGCAGCGTTTCCGGCCCGTGCTGCACGACACCGAGCGGCACACCCCATTCGGCATCTTCGCCCGCGTAGTAACGCTCGACCACGATGCGCCCATGACGTGCAACGATGACACTGTGCAATCCGGGGAGCAGGCCGGAACGCACGCCATAGTCAATCCTCTGTGAAAGATCGGGCACGAAGCCCTGGCTTTCCGGCGCTGCGATTTCCGCCATGGGCATGGGCTGGTTCCGATCCTACTTCTTCTTGCGCTTCACTTGCATGACGCTGCCCATTTCTTTCGGCTTCTTCAGCTTCCTGTGGGCCCTGGCGATTGCCGACAGGGCCTCCCAAAGCCTGGCACTCATGGGAACGACGCGGCCTTCGGCCTGGTTGACGTGTAACTGCATGATCTCGTTTGTCGCAACAAGAGCCTTGGTCTTGCCGCGGTACATGCGGTGGAACAGGTGCATGCGCTTTTCATCGGCCCCCAGCACCTGCGTCTCGATCCGGAAAGGATCACCTACTTTCATCTCCTGAAAGTAATTGAGATGCGTTTCAGCGGTGAAGAAGGTGTTGCCGGTGGCGCGATAGGCCTCGTCGTCGCCGATATAGCGGAAGAAGGCATCGAGGCCGTCGCCGAAGGCCGTGAGGTAGGCCGCGTCGGTCATGTGGCCGTTGTAGTCGAGCCAGGCGGTGAGCACCTCGCCCCTGTGGAGCTTTAGCGGGCCGTCAATCTTGTCCGCCTTTTTCCAGCGTTTGGCCTTTGCGCCTTGAGCTGCTTCCTCGCGCGCCAGCACGAGGCCGGCGCCGACCTTGTGCTGCTTGAAGAGTTTCATCATGTCGACCAGCACGTCGTTGCGCCGGGTTTCGATCTCGGCAACGGTCATGCCCGCGGCCTGTGCCTCGCAACCCTCGACAAGGCGATTTTCCAGCGCGTCGTTCCATTTGGGAAACTTGAGATCGGTCCAGGGCAGTTCGAGGGTCGGATCGAACTGCTTGATGAAATCGCGCATGCCGCCGGGGCCGCCTGCCGCATGATAGGTGAGGAAGGAACCCATGAAGGCCCAGCGCATGCCGGCCGAATAGACAATCGAATCGTCAATATCGGCGGTGGTGCCGATGTCCTTGTCGAGGATGTGGAGCGCCTCGCGCCACAGCGCCTCCTGCAGGCGGTCGCAGATATAGCCCTCGATCTCCTTCCTGAGGCGGAGCACATGCATGCCGATCGATTCGAAATATTTGCCGGCGCGGTCCATGACCTCGCTTGAGGTCTTTTCGCCGGGCACGGTTTCGACCAGCGGCAACAGATAGACCGGGTTGAAGGGGTGACCGATGATGACCCGCTCGGGGTGGCGGCACTCCGATTGCAGCCTTGTTGGCAGGAAGCCCGAGGACGAGGAGGCGATGACGACATGGGGTTCAGCCACAGCATCGATATCGCGGAACAGCTTGATCTTCAGTTCCTCGCGCTCGGGGGCCGCTTCATGCACAAAGTCAGCTTTGGAGGCCATCTCCTTGAGATCAGTGGTGAAAGAGAGCTTGCCCTTCTTCACCCTGGTGCCTTGCAGGAGCTTTTGCATCGAGGGCCATGCGACATCGATCGCGGCGCGGAGCCTGGCTTCGGCGGCGGGGTGGACGTCATAGGCAATGACGTCGAAGCCCCGCACCAGAAGCCTTGCCGCCCAGCCGGCGCCGATCAGCCCGGTGCCGGCGATGCCGACGGTCTTGATCGCGGCCATGCTACGTCCTCGGCTTCAGTTTCAGGATTTCGCGGCCCTCGTCGGGTGTTGCGGCATTGGTGCCGAGAATCTGGATGATCTTGACCGCCTTCTCGACCAGGGTGCCGTTGGAGGCGGGAACGCCTTTTTCGAGCCAGAGATTGTCTTCGAGGCCGACCCGGACGTGGCCGCCAAGCAACACCGCCTGGGCCACCGCCGGGAATTCATTGCGGCCAATGCCGAAGGCCGCCCATACCGCGCCCGGCGGAAGCTGCGCCTTTTGGTAGGCCATGGTCTCGGAATCGTATGGGGCGCCCCACGGAATACCGAGGCAAAGCTGGAACATGGGCGGATCGCCGATCAGGCCCTCGGCACATAATTGCTTGGCAAACCACAGGTTTCCAGAGTCGAAGATTTCCATTTCGGGCTTCACGCCGTAGGACTTGATCAGCCTTGCCTGTTCGCGAAGCTGCATCGGCGTCTGCACCACGATGCTGTTGCCATCGCCGAAATTGAGCGAGCCGCAGTCGAGGGTGCAGAGTTCGGGGCGAAGTTCCCTGATGTGGACAAGGCGCTCCTCGGGGCCAACAAGATCGGTGCCGCCACCCCACTTCATCGGAGATTCGCCCATGCCAACCTCAAGGTCGCCGCCCATTCCGGCGGTCAGGTTGATGATGACTTCCTTGTTCTTCGCCCTGATCCGTTCCATCACCTCGGCATAGAGATGCACGCCGCGCGCACCCTTGCCGGTCTTTGGATCGCGGACATGGCAATGGACCACGGTGCGCCGGCACTTGCCGCTTCGAGGGCAGAATTGGCGATCTGCTCGGGGGTGACGGGGATGGCGGGATGCTTGCCGACGGTGTCGCCAGCGCCGGTGACGGCGCAGGTAATGATGATCTTGGGGTTCATGTTGGACTCCGGTTAAGTCTCGGAGATTAATCCAGCAAAAAGGGACGATTTGACTTTTTTGGCCATCTGCTTGATCTTTTCAGCCATGGCCAAATATGACGTTGCCTTTGTCCTGGTGCCGCGGTTTTCGATGATCGCGCTGTTCGGTGCACTGGAACCGCTCAGGGTGGCGAACCGCTTTGCCGGGCCGGTGTTTTCCTGGCGCTTCGTTTCGGCTTCGGGTGCCGCGGTGGCGGCCTCGAACGATATTCCGGTCTCGGTCTCCGGCGATCTGAAGTCACTGGGCAATCCCGCAATGGCAGTGGTGTGCGCCAGCTACGAGCAGGAGCGGGGCGCCACGAAAGCAATGCTTGCGGCGATCCGGCGGCTGGCGCGAGACAAGGCGCTGATCGCCGGGATCGACACGGGGCCGTTCCTGATGGCACGGGCGGGCGTGCTCGATGGTTATCGCGCCACCTGCCACTGGGAGAGCATCCCCGGATTTCGCGAGAGCTTCCCCAAAGTGCAGGTCACGCAGACGCTTTACGAAATCGACCGTGCACGGATGACCTGCGCCGGAGGTGCGGCTGCCATCGGCATGATGGTCGACTGGGTGGGCAGCATCATTGGGCGAGCGCTGGCCATCACGGTGGCGGATCAGCTTCTTTATTTCCAGCGCTACGGGCGTGAAGCCGACGATCGCGTGCCAGCCGGACAGCGCTATGGCACCGAGGACCGGCGGCTGCTGGCGATCATCGCAGCCATGGAGGTCAACATGGAGGAGCCGCTCGATGCGATGACGCTGGCGCGGATGGGCGGAATGTCGCAGCGCCAGATGGCCCGGCTCTTTCACGATGAACTGGGAAAGCGGCCGATGGGTTTTTACCTGATGCTCCGGCTCGAACGGGCGGAGCGGCTGCTCAATTATTCGCCGATGAGCATTCGCGATGCGGCGGTCGCCACTGGCTTCTCATCGCTGGCGCAGTTCTCGCGGGCGTTCCGGGCGCGGTGCGGCAAGCCGCCATCGCAACACCGGCTGATCGCGTTCGGCGGCAACAGCAACAATTGAAACACTTCCGCCCAACAGGCGGCATGTACCTGAAACACGAAACGAAGATAAGCGCGTCATCGCGAACGGCAGTGATGCCAAAACGCAAACAGATTTGAGGAGGAGATTTCCATGTTCACGCTTTCCCGCATCGCCGCTTTCCTGGCCGCCGCAACATTGACCGTCGGCGCCGTCGCTCTCATGCCCGCCAGTGCGGCGGTCGGCAGCGACGCCATGCAGTTTCCGCCGAAGCAGGCGTTCTCGCAGGCACTCGGCTCCAAGCAGGCGGTTGGCTTCTTCGAGGAGAAGAACGGGCGCTGCCACGTAACACTCATGGTGGCAGAAGCCTTCGACGAGGTGAACGGACGCATGCCCGCATCGGCGGCGCGCATCACGACGGCGATCGAGCCATTACAGTCCACCATGGTCGAAAGTGCCGAGGCCCTCAGCCTCAAGGTCACCTGCGGAGCAGACGCCAGGACGGTGTCAATCGAGACAACCGTCAATTCCGTGATGTGATCGCATCAATCACTTTTCCGACCTGCCAGACGCGGTCCCCCGGGGCCGCGTTTAGCTTGTTTGGGGTTGTGGATTGCCGGGTTTCATCCCCGCAGTTTAGAAATGTCCCGCGGGCTGGTGCTGCAGCTGCTAACCACTGGCGTTAACCACGAGGACTGCGATGGCCACTTTTGATCTTTCCGGAAATGCGAGCCTGTTTGTCGGCATTGGCAACCCGGGAGCGGTCAACCATGCCTCCCAGGCGCTCAACAGCGGCGGTCTCTATCTGTGGAACTCCACCAATGGGCAGGTCTCGGTCAGAAGCCTCGCGGGGAACATCGTGGCACCGCCGGGAGGCGCCCCTTCGTCGGGAACGGCGAATGTCGTCACTGTCAGCGACGGGGGAGACCAGGTCTTCACGGTCTCGGGCCTGTCGGCGCCAGTCGCCAGCCTGGCTGCGAGCGAAGAGACATTCTGGCGGAGCGTATTGTCGGGCTCCACCACCTTCGTCATGCCGGACTTCACGGTGATTTATTACCTGGCCGGAGACTTCGCCAATGTCGCCGCAGGCGAGAACGTCACCGGGGCCAAGGACATCTTCACCCAGACTTTCATGTCGGGCTCGAACACGTTTGGTGGCGATGCCCTCAATGTCGCGGCGACCGCGACCGTCCATGGCGGCGATGACAGCATCACCATGGGCGGGTTCTATGCCTATGCCGGCGGCGACGCGATCAATTCCGATGGTTCGGTCATTGGCGGCGACGACACCATCCGGGTTGTCAACAGTTCCGATACGCAAGGTTCCTACGCCGCAGGGGATGTGATTTTCGTTGATGCGGGCAGTGTTACCGGCGGCGACGACAAGATCACCTTTATCAATCCGAACATCTTCACCTATGTCGACGTCATTTCGGGCGATGTGGACAACAGCCTTGCAGGCACCACGATAACCGGTGGCAACGATACGATCACGATGACAGGGGAAGACAGCAATGGCGGACTGATGGCCGGTGACGTGTTCCAGGCAACTGCGAGCATAGCCACGGGCGGCAAGGACGTGCTGACGGGAACTGCGGGTGACGATTCGATTGGCGGCGATGTCTATTCCCTAGGCAACAGCACGGTGACGGGCGGTGCGGACAAGATCAGCGGCGGCGCCGGGGACGACGTGCTCAGTGGCGAGGTTGTCTCGTTTACGACGGGCACGATCAATGCCGGTGGCAAAGATACGATCAATGGCGGCACGGGCAATGACGACATTTCCGGCCAGGAGGGCAACGACACGCTGATTGGCGGTTATGGCCGCGACAGCCTTGATGGCGGCAACGGCATCGACACAGTGGCATTCAACACCATCGCTGTTGGCGTGACGGTCGATCTCAGCTTGCTCGGCAATATCGGCGGTGCGTGGGGGCAGGGCACCGACTCACTCACCGACGTGGAAAATGTCACGGGATCCAATCTGGCCGATGCCGTTGCCGGTAATTCGTCCGGCAATGTGCTTTCGGGGCTGTTGGGTAATGACACGCTGTTTGGCGAAGATGGCAACGACACACTCAGCGGCGGTAGCGGCAATGACGTGATGACTGGCGGTTCTGGCCGCGACCAGATGAGCGGCAATGCCGGAGCGGATGATTTCGATTTCAATGCCACATCACAGTCGGGTACTGCATTTGCGACACGCGATACGATCATCGGCTTCCAGCACCTGACCGATGACATCGACCTGTCGACCATCGATGCCAAGGCGAGCGTCAACGGCAACAATCCGTTTGCTTTTATCGGCGGTGCTGCGTTTTCGGCGGAAGGGCAGGTGCGGGTGCGGCAGGCGGGCGGAGACACCTATATCGACATCAACACGAGCGGAAATTCGGGTGCTGAAATGTCGATCAAGCTGGAAGGGCAGATCACGCTGACGGCCGGGGACTTCATTCTCTGAGTTTTCAGACGCCGGATTGCCAGGCCTTGATGGCGTCAAGCGGCCAGACCAGCATGATGATGTTGAGGGTCAGGTTGTCGCGGATGACGTAGCCGACGAAAAGCTCGAGCACGATAGCCAGTGCGACCGTGACCCAAACGGGGATGCGCGCGGCAATGAGAAAGCCCGCCACCATCGCGAGCGTGTCGCAAATCGAATTGAGAACGCTGTCGCCGTAGTAATCCAGCGATATGGTGGTTTCGCGGTAGCGGTTGATGATGAAATCGGTGTTCTCGAAAATCTCCCAGGCGCCTTCAACGAGGACGGCGAGAAACAGGCGGAGTGCCGGGGAGGTCTTGGGGAAAAGAAACCAGAAGGCGCCGTAGAAGAGAAAACCGTGGATGATGTGCGATGGCGTGTACCAGTCGCTGATGTGCTGGGAATTTCCGGCGCTGTTCACAACGCCTTCCCAGAATTTCACGTAGCCGCATTTGCAGATGGGTTCCCGGCCCATGAGCAGCAGGACCACCGCCATTGCGAGAATGAAGATCGCTGTTGCGGCGAGCCAGAACCGGGTTGAGCGGAACAGCCGAAGGGAGACCGAGGTGGCGTTCGTGCTATTCGTCATGCAGATTGAGCTCCCAGGTTTCGCCGATCAGGTGATGGCCGAAACTGTGATGCGGCTTCTCTTCCGTCAACCGGTAACCTTCGGCCACGTAGAGACGGCGCGCCGCGAGCAGGTTGCTCTGAGTCCAGAGCACGATGCGGCGATAGCCGGCTTCCCGGGCAAATGCCGTGCACGCAGCGACAAGCTGGCGGCCAAGGCCGGAGCCGCGCGCCTCGGGCTCGGCTTAGAGCAAGCGGAGGCGGGCGGTGGTTTCATCCTGCCTGACCAGAAAGACGCTGCCCATGATGCTGCCTTGCCAATCGGCGACCCAGGCCCGCTCGCGGGCGCTATCGAAGTTCAGGACGAATTCGGCGAGAATTTTTGCGGCGAGGGCCTCATACGTCCCGTCCCAATCAAATTCCTGCTGGTAGAGCAGGCCCTGGCGGCGGGCGATCCAGCCGATGTCTCCGGTGCGGAGGGGGCGGAGAGCAATGCTCGCCGGAGGTACAGGCGACAAGCAGCGCTCGATGGTGGCCATGGCTTCGAGCATAGGCTGGAGCGTGCCGTTGGGCATCGCTGAAATCCGCTCCGTGGTTGCAAAGGACGAGCGGCGGTCAAGCTCGGCGAAGGCTTCGCGGCCCCTGGCTGTGAGGGACAACCTCGTGATGCGCCGATCGTTGCCGTCCGGTGTACGGGCGATGAGACGGCGGCGGGTAAAGCCCTGAAGAATGCGGCTCAAATAGCCCCGGTCGAGGCCAAGGCGGCCAATGATCTCGTTGGCAGGAACACCGGGCGTCTGGTTCAAATCGAAAAGAACGCGCGCCTCGGCCAGGGAAAAAACTGATTCCAACAGTGATCTGTCCAGAAGGCCGGTCTCACGCGTGTAAAACCGGTTGAAGCGCCGGACCTTGTCTACGGAGGTTTCCGCGTTAATCTCGCGCTGCATGATGGTCTTTCCATTTTGTTGCCTCAGTCAATCATCTTTGTTGATTTTGTCAATTAATTGTTAGCGGGCGGCGCTGCGTGGCGGGATGTCAGGCAAGCCGGCTGATTAGGCACGTAGCCGGAATTGTGAACCGCAGAATCGGCGAAAGCTGCTAGTCTCGCGGCATTGCACGGAGGATCGCATGGCAGCATCCAACAAGGTCTACAAGGGCAATCTCTACATCTGGCAGGCTTCCAGCGCCTATACGCGCGAAGTCGAACACTATCTGGAACTGGTACAATCAACATCGGTTGGCAAGGCGCTGATCAAGCATGTGAGCAGCCACGCCAAGTGGATGCGCATTTCGCCGTTCAACCCGACGAAAAAAGACCCTGTCAATGCCTATGCTTCAAACACTTCCGAGGCCGACGCCGCGCCAGGCGGCTATGTCGCCGACACCACCACGATCAAGTTCCCGCTGATACCTGAGATCGAAGTCCCGACCGTACTTGGAACCGGTAAAGGCAGCACGGTGGAAGTCTTCTATCATCCGGCGACGTGGAACCAGCTCAACCGCAACACGGGCGGGATATCGCCGGGAAGCGGGCCGGGCGAAATCCTGTTCCATGAAATGGTGCATGGGCACCGGATGCAGGCCGGGCTGCTGCGCTACCGGGACAAGGTGCCGGACGATCCAGATATGGACAGCATCGAGGAATATTTCGCCATCCTTGCTGCCAATGTGTACCGGTCGGAGCGCGGCTTCACCAAGATGCGGGCCAACCACCACGGTTTCAAACAAGTGAAGAAGGGCATCCGCAATTCGGATACGCACTACGAGAACTACCAGGCGCTGATCGATAAGTGGTTCGACGAGCAGCGTTCCTTCTGTCTCGACATGGCGAAATCCTCCGCCAAGTTCAATCCGTTCCGCGAAGCGGCTGTCGCCAAGGGACTGATGCCGGCGCCCACGATACCGATGCGGCTGCCCTAAGGGCGTTGACGAAGCCAGGGGAGCACCGAGATGGATCTCACCGACATCAGATTTACCCGGCAGATGGTGGAACAGACCCTGAAATCGTCCGAGCGTTCGGGCGGGCATGCGGGCAGCCGCCACGTGTCGATCAGCAACCAGGGTTTGATGGACCGGGTGCCTGCGATGATGAACCGGCCACGCCGGGAGAACGAGACAGGTCCGGGAATCGTTCTGATCACCGGGTTTCTCACCTTTGCCGATGCGGTCGATGCCTGCACGCTGCTGCTGAACAGCCCCGAGGCCGCGCCCGGCTTGCGCCAGCTCTATGGCGCCAAGGATGGCCACAGGCAGGAGTTCAAGGCGATCGACGTCCGGCAGATGTTCAGGATGCGCTATGCGATGGGTGGCGAAGCAACGGCGGTGTTGCCGACAAGCTGCATGACGGTGATCGCCGAAAGGAATGGCTACCGGCCGCATGGCATTCACGTGGTGACGTTCTTCGGCACTTTGGCGGTCGCATAGGTCCGCCAAGAATTCAGGCGTCAGCACCTTCCGGATCGACGAGCACGCAGCCGCCGATGCGCCAGGAGCCATTGGGCTGCTGTTCGAAGAAGTAGAAAGCTGTCCAGACCTTGCCCTTGCCATCGATGATGATCACCTTCTGGCTGGGACGTCCGGCATTGTCGGCGGACAGGCCGGCGAACTCATAAGACTTCTGGCGATAGACCGGCGGGTAGGATCGCTTGACCAGATTGAGGAAATTGTCGGGGGTGCCAAACATCTGCTGCAACATGGGCGTGGCATAGGAGAATGCCCGAGCGCCATCGTCGGCATTGAACGCGGCGATCTGGCCGGTGATCAGGCGTTGAAATTCACTGGCGTCATCGGCACGGGTGTTAGCGGGATACCACAGCAAAGTGCCAACAAGGATGACAAGTGCTGTAACCACGGACCTGAACATCAGAAATCCTCCGAAATTTGCTCGATTTTATACCATGTACGCGTGAAGCGCGCTCGCGGTTTCGCTTGTCCTGAAGTTTTCGTAATTTCGCCAGCCGACACCTTGGTATTGCTTGACGGTTAAAATCAGGCGCGTAAGGATGCTTGCGGCAAAACGATGGATCCCCGCCACGATAATCCTTTGCGCCGGTGCAACGCTGGTGCTGGCGAATTGGGGTCCAGCCTTGGGAGGAGAATCAATGCCAGCAATTTCCATGACTGTGAACGGCAAGAAAGTGGGCGGCGACGTCGAAGCCCGTACCCTGCTTGTTGAGTTCCTGCGCGAGAAGATCGGCCTGACCGGCACCCATGTGGGATGCGATACCAGCCAGTGCGGCGCCTGCGTGGTGCATGTTGAAGGCAAGGCAATCAAGTCGTGCACTGCACTCGCCGCCGCATTCGAAGGGGCGAGCATCACCACCATCGAGGGCCTGGCCAAGAACGGCAAGCTGCATCCGATGCAGGAAGCTTTCCGCGAGCATCACGGCCTGCAATGCGGGTTCTGCACGCCGGGCATGATCATGGCCGCTGTCGACATGGTAAAGCGGCACGGCAAGAAGCTCGACGAAGCGACCATCCGTCACGAACTTGAAGGCAACATCTGCCGCTGCACCGGATATCACAACATCGTCAAGGCCGTGCAGGCCGGCGCAGCAAATATGTAAGGGAGGCCCAGAGACATGAGCGAGACCGGAATTGGCGCGAGCGTCAAGCGCAAGGAAGATCACCGTTTCATCACCGGCAAGGGCCGGTATACCGATGACATCAACCTGAAAGACCAGACTTACGCCTACTTCGTGCGCAGCCCTCATGCGCATGCCTCGATCAAGTCGATCAATACCGCCAAGGCCAAGAAGATGCCGGGCGTTGTCGACATCTTCACGGGCGCGGACATCGCCGAAGACAAGCTCGGCGGACTGATCTGCGGCTGGATGATCCATTCCAAGGACGGCTCGCCGATGAAGGCGGGTCCGCATCCGGTGCTGGCGCAGGGCAAGGTCCGCTATGTCGGCGACCATGTGGCCATCGTCATTGCCGAGACCAAGGATCAGGCCAAGGCCGCTGCCGAAGCGGTGAGTGTCGTCTACGCCGTGCTGCCACACAATGTGGATGCCGCCGTTGCGATGAAAACCAAGGCGCAGGTGCACGACGTTGCCAGTGACAACCGGGTGTTCAACTGGTCGATCGGCGATGAAGCCGCGACCGCTGCCGCGTTCAAGAGCGCGCATCATGTGACGAAGCTCGACATCATCAACAACCGGTTGATCCCGAACGCCATGGAGCCGCGCGCCGCGATCGGCTCCTACGATGCCGGGGCCGATCATTACACGCTCTACACGACAAGCCAGAACCCACACGTGGCCCGGCTGGTGATCTCGGCGTTTCATGGACTTGCACCCGAACACAAGCTGCGCGTCATCGCACCCGATGTCGGCGGGGGCTTCGGCTCCAAGATCTTCATCTATGCCGAGGAAGTCGCCTGCGTCTGGGCGTCGCGTAAAATCGGCGGCCGTCCGATCAAGTGGACGGGCGAGCGCACCGAGAGCTTCCTGGCCGACGCGCATGGCCGCGACCACGTCACCCATGCCGAACTGGCAACGGACCGCGATGGCCGCATCACCGGTTTGCGGGTCAATACCAAGGCGGCGATGGGGGCGTACCTCTCCACCTTCGCTTCCTCAGTGCCGACCTATCTTTATGCCACGCTGCTGTCGGGCCAATACAACATTCCCAACATCTACGCGGAAGTGGACGCGGTCTATACCAACACCGCGCCGGTTGACGCCTATCGCGGTGCTGGCCGGCCGGAAGCGGCCTATGTGGTGGAGCGCCTCGTCGAGACAGCGGCGCGCGAGCTTCGGGCCGATCCGGCGGAATTCCGCCGCAAGAACTTCATCACCAGCTTCCCGCATCAAACGCCGGTGATCATGTGCTACGACGCCGGCGACTTCGGCGCTTCGCTGGACAAGGCGCTTAATATTGCCGACTATAAGGGCTTCCCGGCGCGGAAGGCCGAAGCGGCCAAGCGCGGCAAGATGCGCGGCATCGGCTTCTCCAACTTCATCGAGGCTTGCGGCATTGCACCTTCGGCGGCGGTTGGTTCGCTCGGCGCCGGTGTTGGCCTTTGGGAATCGGCCGAAGTGCGGGTCAATCCGGTCGGCACGGTGGAAGTGCTGACGGGTTCGCACAGCCATGGCCAGAGCCATGAGACCACCTTCGCGCAGCTTGTTTCCGAGCGGCTCGGCGTCGATATCAACAGCGTGGCAATTGTCCACGGCGATACCGACAAGGTTCAGTTCGGCATGGGCACCTACGGTTCGCGCTCGGGAGCTGTCGGCATGACGGCGATCTCCAAGGCGCTCGACAAGGTCGAGGCCAAGGCGCGGAAGGTTGCGGCGGCGGTGATGGAAGCCGCCGAGAGCGACGTCGAGTTCAAGAATGGCACGTTCTCGATCAAGGGCACCGACAAGAAGATGGCGTTCGGCGAGGTGGCGCTTGCCGCCTATGTGGCCCACAAGTTCAACTCGTCCGAGATTGAACCCGGTCTCAAGGAAAGCGCCTTCCACGATCCGTCGAACTTCACGTTCCCGGCGGGCTGCCACATCTGCGAAGTGGAAGTCGATCCGGACACGGGTGTCACCACCATCGTCAGCTATACGTCGGTTGACGACTTCGGAACCCTGATCAATCCGATGGTGGTCGAGGGGCAGGTGCATGGCGGCATCACCCAGGGCATCGGCCAGGCACTGACCGAAGGCTGCGTCTATGACAAGGAGTCGGGCCAGCTCTTGACCGGCTCGTTCATGGATTACTGCATGCCGCGCGCCGCGGACGTTCCTTCCTTCAAGCTGGATTTCACGGAAACAAAGTGCCCGTCCAATCCGCTTGGCATGAAGGGCTGCGGCGAAGCCGGGGCCATCGCCGCTCCGGCGGCGGTGATCAATGCGCTCACCGATGCCATCGGTGTACGTGAAATTTCAATGCCTGCTTCGCCGCATGTGGTTTGGCAGGCCCTGCAGCCCATGAAGAAGGCCGCCGAGTAAGCGCGGGAGGAAACACAGATGGAAAATTTCGGATATCATCGTCCCGCCAAAGTGGCGGATGCCGTCAAGGCCATGAAGAAGGCCAAGGATGGCAAATTCCTGGCAGGCGGAATGACACTACTGCCGACAATGAAGCAGGGGCTGGCGGCGCCAAGCGACATCATCGATCTCGGCGGGTTGAAGAGTTCAGGCGCCAAGGTGGGGGCGAAGTCCGTCACCATCGCCGCAGGCACCGTCCATGCCGATGTGGCGGCCGACAAGGCCGTGAAGAAAGCCATTCCCGGCCTCGCCAAACTGGCGGGCGGCATTGGCGATCCGCATGTGCGCAATCGCGGCACCGTCGGCGGCTCGATCGCCAACAATGATCCTGCAGCAGACTACCCATCCGCGGCGCTGGCTCTGGGCGCCACGATCCATACCAGCGCCCGCAAGATAGCGGCCGACAAGTTCTTCACCGGCATGTTCTCGACCGCGCTCAAGGATGACGAGATCATCACGGCGGTGGAATTCCCGATGGTGAAAAAATCGGGCTATGCCAAGTTTCCGAACCCGGCCTCGCTCTATGCCATGGTGGGCGTGTTCGTGGCGCAATTGAAGGACGGTTCGGTCCGCGTGGCGGTCACCGGAGCTGGCCCCGGGGTGTTCCGGGTGCCCGAGATGGAAGCTGCATTGGCCAAGAAATTCTCGGCGGATGCGCTTTCCGGGATTACGGTCAAATCCAAGGGCCTCAACAGTGACATGCACGGTTCGGCTGAATACCGGGCGCACCTTGTCACGGTGATGGCGCGGCGGGCGGTTGAATCGGCCAAGTAGTTCGCCCATATAGATCTGAACGGGGCTCGCGGGCGTAAAGCCCGCGGGCCTTTGTTTTGGAGCGCCATGACGCCATCGACGCCAAAAAGTTACGTTTTACTCGCCAAGGCGGCGCCAACCGGTGTCATCCTGTACCGCAAGAGCCGGCTGACCACGCATGTGCTGCAATTCAACTACGGGCAGCACGGCAGCGGATATCGCTACAGGCTGGTCAAGGGTTCGCGATTCTACGGACGGTTTCTTCCGGAACGCTGCGATGTCTCGCCGGATGGCAAGCTGATGGTCTATTTCGTCATGCGCGGGCGCAAGACCGACAAGATGGTGGAGCCTGCGACATGGACCGCCCTTTGCGCGCCACCGTGGCTCAAGGCGCTGGTGTTCTGCCCCAATGGGTCGACATGGGGCGGCGGCGGGCTGTTTCTGAACCAGCGCAAACTCGTACTGTTCGATACACCGGATACTGCAGCGGACGAAGCGAAGCTGGAGCGTTACGGTGTTGTGCGGAACACCCGAAGCCTCAGTGCGGCCGAGCTTGACCAGGTCAAGGAGCATTTCAAACCGCCGAGGGTTATCGATCTTCCTTGTCCGCTTGGCCCGCGCTCCAAAGGCTGGCCGGTGCTGACACGATCTCTCAAGCCTAGAGTCGCCAGCGGATATGACATGTTCGACTATGTGCTGAATGGTACAGACGGCAAGGACGTGGCAGGGGCGGACGAGATCGTCCTTGCCAACTGGGCGGGATGGGATGCCTATGGCCGCCTGCTGGCCGCGTTCGGGCGGCTCGTGAAAATCTACGACATCAAGCGCGGCAAACCCCTCCCAAAGCCTGTGAAGATTCTCGATCTGGAAGACGCTATAAATTAAGATTCATTGAAATGCATGGACGGAACCGGAATGGACACGAAGATCAATCTCGCCGAGAAGCTCGCGACATTCGAGGAACGGTTCTCGCCGCGGACGGTCACAACGTTCAACGACCTCGACGTGATGGTCGTCAAGGCCGAGGGGCCGTTCGTCTGGCACAAGCATGACGATACGGACGATTTCTTTCTTGTGCTCAAAGGGAAAATGGACATCCAGCTCAGGGACCGGACAGTGACACTCGAACCGGGGGAAATGTTCGTCGTTCCCAAAGGCATCGAACACTGCCCCGTGGCTCATGGAGAGGTGCATCTCCTGTTGATCGAACCTACCGGCACACCCAACACGGGCGACACGACAACCGCCGCGCCGAGGAAGACCGCATGATCAACTCCATTGACGATACGCTCACCCTGCTGAACTCCGAAGGCTACGTGGCCGGGCGCGACCTGGCGACGGTCGTGTTCCTGGCGCTGCGCATGGGCCGGCCGCTGTTTCTCGAAGGCGAAGCAGGCGTCGGCAAGACGGAGATTGCCAAGGTCCTGGCCGACGCGCTGGGACGGAAACTGATCCGGCTGCAATGCTACGAGGGCCTCGACATCAATTCGGCCGTCTATGAATGGAATTATTCGGCACAGATGATCGAGATCAGGCTGGCGGAAGCGTCGGGCGCCATCGACCGCGCGCGGCTTTCCAGCGACATTTTTGCCGAGCGCTTCCTGATCAAGCGGCCGCTGCTGCAAGCTCTCGACGCGCCGAAGGGCCAGGCCCCGGTGCTGCTGATAGACGAACTTGACCGCACCGACGAAGCCTTCGAAGCCTTCCTGCTTGAGGTGCTGTCGGATTTCCAGGTGACGATCCCGGAACTCGGCACGATCAAGGCTGAAGAAGCACCAATCGTTATCATCACATCGAACCGGACGCGCGAGGTGCATGATGCGCTGAAGCGGCGCTGCCTCTATCACTGGGTGGGCTATCCCGATGCGGCGCGCGAACTTGCCATCATCAAGGCAAAGCGGCCGAAAGCGCCCGAAGCGCTGGCCAAAGAGGTCGTCGGCTTCGTGCAGGCGCTGCGTGGCGGCGACCTGTTCAAGTCGCCGGGTGTGGCCGAAACCTTGGACTGGGTGTCGGCGCTGCATGAGCTCGATTCGGTAACCCTCGACCCGCAGACGGTGAACGATACGCTGGGCGTGCTGCTCAAATACCAGGACGACATCGTCCGCATGGAAGGCTCCGAGGCCAAGCGCATCCTTGACCAGATCAAGGATGAAATCCGCACAAGAGCGCATGTCTGAGGATGCAGCCTGTCGCCGCCAACTCCAATGTTCCGGTCCCTTCGGGCAAACTTGCCGCGAACATCATGCATTTTGCCCGGGTGCTGCGCGAGGCGGGATTACCGGTGGGGCCAGGTGCGGTCATCGATGCGCTTGATGCGGCGCAATGCGGCAGTCTCCGCACCCGCGAAGATTTCTACTGGACCCTGCATTCGATCCTGGTGAAGCGGCGCGAGCACAAGGAACTCTTCGACCAAGCCTTCCACGTGTTCTGGAAAAAACCAAAAATGCTGGAACAGCTAATGCAGCTGATGTTTCAGCAGATCACGCGGCCAGCCGGAGAGGCCGCCAAGAAAGCGGGCTTCCGGCGCCTGGCCGAAGCCATGTTCGACAAGACGGAGACGCAGAGCAGCCGGGCGCAGAAGCCCGATGCACTCGATCTCGACGCAACTTTCACGGCATCGGCCAATGAGCAATTGCGGCGCAAGGATTTCGAACAGATGACGGTGGTCGAACAGGCACAGGCGCGCCGGGCCATCGCGCGGCTGCGGCTCAACCGCCAGGAGATGCGCACGCGGCGCTATCGCAGCGCCAGTCCCGGCGAACGCATCGACATGCGCCGCACGATGAAAGGCAGCCTCCGCCTCGGCGGGCACTTCATCGACCTCGAGCGCAAGGAACGGCAGGTGCGCGAGCCGCCACTGGTCATCCTTTGCGACATTTCCGGCTCGTGCTCGAATTACAGCCGGATGTTCCTGCATTTTCTTCACGCGCTCACCAACGACCGCGACCGGGTGACGGTATTCCTCTTCGGCACGCGGCTCACCAACATCACGCGCGAGATCAAGCGCCGCGATATCGACGAAGCGATGAACAAGGTATCGGCCGCGGTCAAGGACTGGTCGGGCGGAACCCGGATCGGCACCTCGCTCAAGGAGTTCAACTATAAATGGGCAAGGCGGGTGCTCACCCAGAACGCCCATGTGCTGATCATGACGGACGGACTTGACCGTGAGGACTCCGGCCTGCTGGCCCATGAAATGGCCCGCCTCAAGCGCCAGGCCCGGCACATTGTATGGCTCAATCCGCTGCTGCGGTATGAGGGCTTCGAGGCACGGGCCGGGGGCATCCGGGCGATGATGCCGCATGTTGACGAGTTCCGCCCGGTGCATAATCTCGAAAGTCTTGCCGACCTGGCGCACACGCTTGCGGCACCCATGCTGGCGGAGCATGATCCGCGCAAATGGCTCAGGAAGAGCCTTCACTAGGAGAACATCATGCCCGGACCCGACCCGACCATTCTCGACCAGGCCGCCGGCTGGCTGAAGGGCGGCCGTCAGGTTGCGCTCGCAACCGTCATTGAAACCTGGGGCTCGGCGCCGCAGCCGGTCGGCAGCCAGCTGGCGATCGATGCGGACGGGAATTTCATCGGATCGGTCTCGGGTGGCTGCGTCGAGGGCGCGGTCGTCACCGAAGCGCTGGATGTGATCAGTTCGGGCGTGCCCAAAACGCTGGCCTTTGGCGTTGCCGACGAAACGGCCTGGAAGGTCGGCCTCGCCTGCGGCGGCAAGATCCGCGTTTATGTGGAGCCGCTTTCCGCATGAAGCGGGATGTTCTCGACCGGCTGCTTCAGGCGCGCAGCAATCGAAGCCCCGTGGCACTGGTGACCGATATCGCGAGTGGGGTACAGCGGATTGTACCACGCGCCGATGCTGCTGCCGATCCGCTGGCTTCAATCCTGGACCAGGCCTTTCGTTTCGATCAGGCGGGCGTGCATCAGGGCCCGGATGGGGAGTGTTTCGTCAATATCTACAATCCGCCGCTGCGGCTGGTGATCATCGGTGCGGTGCATATCGCCCAGGCAGTGATTCCGTTTGCGCAAGCCGCAGGATACGACATCAGCGTCATCGATCCGCGCGGCGCCTTTGCAACAGGGGCGCGATTTCCCGGCGTCGAACTCTACCCCGAATGGCCCGACGAAATCCTGCCGCAAACAGGCCTCGACCAGCGCACCGCGATGATGGCGCTGACGCATGATCCGAAGATCGACGATCCGGCGCTCGCCGCGGCACTCAAATCCGATGTGTTCTATATCGGAGCGCTCGGATCGAAAAAAACACATGCAACGCGGATCGAGCGGCTCAGGGCCATGGGATTCGGCGAGGACAGGCTGGCGCGCATTCACGGCCCTATCGGCATAGCCATCGGCGCCAAGGGGCCGGCCGAGATCGCGATATCGATCATGGCGGAAATGACGCGCTGCCTGCGGCTTGGAAGCTGAGATGAAGTTTGGCGAGGTTCCCGTCGAGGACGCGTTTGGCGCGGTGCTGGCGCATTCGGTCAAGCACACGGCTGGCATGTTCAAGAAGGGGCGGCTGGTCTCCGCCGCCGATATCACGCTGCTCAAGGCGAGTGGTGTGGCCAAGGTCTTCGCGGCACGTTTCGAGACCGGTGATGTGCCCGAGGACGAGGCCGCAATGCTGATCGCGCAGGCGATTTCCGGACCGGGTGCACCGGCACAGGAGCCTTTCACCGGGCGCGCCAACCTGCACGCGGAAACGGCGGGTGTCGCCCTCATCGACGAAGAGCGGGTCAGGCAGCTCAACCGGCTGCATGAAAGTCTGACACTGGCGACGGTCGCCAAGTTCGATGTGGTGGAGGCGCGGCAACTGGTGGCGACGGTGAAGGTCATTCCTTTCGCGGTGCCGCGCGATGTCGTCGACAAGGCCCGCGCCATCATCGGCAATGCGCCCCTGGTGCAGGTCGCCTCGTTCAAGGCGAAGCGTGCAGGACTGGTCATCACGAAGCTGCCGCAGACCAAGCCGTCGCTCATCGAGAAATCGGAAACGGCGATGCGGGAAAGGCTGGAAGCGCTGGGCGGGACACTTGGCGACGTCATTGTCTGCGATCATTCGATTGCCGCCGTCAGGGATGCTGTCGCAAACCTGAGGCGTGGCAGTCACGATCCGGTGCTGGTGTTCGGCGCATCGGCGATCGTCGACCGGGGCGATGTCATCCCGGCCGCGGTCGTGGCGGCGGGGGGCGAGGTCGTTCATCTTGGCATGCCGGTCGATCCCGGCAACCTGATGATGCTTGGCCAGGTGAGCCACGTGCCCGTGATCGGTGTGCCATCCTGTGCGCGTTCGCCCAAGCTCAATGGATTCGACTGGGTGCTGGCGCGGCTGATGGCGGGGATCAATGTCTCCGCCACCGACATCATGGACATGGGTGCCGGCGGTCTCCTCAAGGAAATCCCGACTCGGCCCTTGCCGCGCGAAGGGCGGAGCCAGGTGCAGACGGCGGCACGGATCGCGGCGATCCTGCTTGCCGCCGGGCAGTCGCGTCGCATGGGTTCCAACAAGCTGCTTGCCGATGTTGGCGGCACTGCCATGGTGCGGCGCTCAGCCGAGGCGGTGCTGGCGGCGCGGGTAGGCCCGGTCATCGTGGTGACGGGGCACGAGCCTGAAAAACTGAAGTCGGCGCTGGACGGACTCGATGTGGTGTTCGCCCACAACCGCGATCATGCGCAAGGATTGTCGACGTCGCTTCGCGCCGGTCTCGCCGCTTTGCCCGCCGAGACGGATGGCGTTGTGGTCTGCCTCGCCGACATGCCGCTGGTGGCGCCTCATCACATCAACAAGCTGATTTCCGCCTTCAACCCAGCGGAACACCGCTCGATCTGCGTTCCCGTGGCGGATGGCCAGCGCGGCAATCCGGTGTTGTGGGCGCGGCAGCATTTTGGCGAGATGAGCAGGCTCACCGGCGACAGGGGCGCGCGCGCGCTGATGGACCAACTCGCCGATGAAGTTGTCGAGGTGACAATGGGTTCGGACGCGGTGCTCGCCGATTTCGATACGCCGGAAGCTTTGGCGCGGCTGCGCTAACGCGACTTCCTGATCCCGATGACCAGTCCGGCCACGAGGCCGACGGCCATGCCGCCCAGTATCCAGAAGCCTACGACAAAGCCCGAATAGCCTTCAAAGCCTGAAGTGCCGGCAAGCTGGGTGAAACCAAGGCCGCCGAGAAGGCCCAATATGCCACCGGCGATCAGGCCGAGCAGCATGCCCAGCAATGCGAAGCCAATGCGGCGTGGGGCTGACATGTTTGCCTGCCTAACTGCCGGTGAAAGCCGGAGGGCGCTTCGCCTTGAAAGCGGCGCGGGCCTCGATGAAATCTTGTGTTGCCGCAGCCTGGTTCTGCAGGCTGGCTTCCAGTTTAAGCTGTGCTTCGAAATCATTATCCATCGAATGACGGAATGCCTGCTTGATCAGGCGATAGGCCACAGCCGGTCCGTGCGCGAATTTTGCTGCGAATGCGTTCACGCTTTCGAGAAACCCGGTATCTTCGAACACCTTGAAGACGAGGCCCATGTCCTTCGCCTCATCCGCCGGGAGCCTTTCGCCAGTGAGCGATAGGGCCAGAGCCAGCTTGCTGCCAATGATACGAGGCAGGAGCCACGTGCCACCGGCATCGGGAACAAGACCGATGTTGACGAAGGCCTGCTGGAAATACGCTGACTTCGCCGCGAGAACGATGTCGCAGGACATGGCCAGATTGGCTGCGGCGCCGGCGGCGGGGCCATTGACGGCGGCGATGGTGATCTTGGGATAGGACCACAAGCGCCGGGCCAGGGGATTGAAGTCGCGTTCCAGCCGCATGCCGAGATCCAGTTTTCCGTCAGCGCCGCGCGGCAGTTCTTCGGTCAGATCCTGCCCGGCCGAAAAGGCGCGGCCGGCGCCCGTGATGATCAGCACACGGACGGTATCGTCCTGTTCCGCCGCGTCGAGGCCGCGGCGCAAAGCTAAGAACATTCCTTCGGTAAACGCATTGAGTTTTTCGGGGCGATTGAGGGTGATGGCCGCTATTCCGCCGGATGCGGCATAGGTTGCTTCCGTCGTCATGGCTCTGCGCCTGCGTCTTCGTGCTGGCGCACGAAAGACACGCCGCGCGGCACCAGCCGGTTTTCATGGGCCTCCCGGTCGAGCTCCTCGCGAAAATCGGGATGGGCGATGGAAATCAGCGCCTTGGCGCGCTCGGCCACGGATTTGCCCTTGAGGTTGACCATGCCGTATTCGGTGACGACGTACATGACATCGGAGCGCGGCGTGGTGACGACATTGCCGGGCGTGAGATTGAGCACGATGCGGCTCTTGCGCGTCCCCTTCTTGTCATAGGTGGAGGACAGGCACATGAAGGATTTACCGCCTTTCGAGGCGTAGGCGCCGCGCACAAACTGAAGCTGGCCGCCGGTGCCGCTGATGTGGCGGTGGCCGTCCGACTCGGATGCCGCCTGGCCCTGCAAATCGATCTGCGTGGTGTTGTTGATCGATACGGCCCGGTCGTTCTGCATGATCATGTGCGGCGGATTGGTGTAGTCGACCGGGCAGCACAACAGGTCGGGATTGCGGTCCAGCGTATTGTAGAGCTTGTTCGATCCAAGCCCGAAGCTATAGACGATCTTGCCCGGGTTCAGGGTCTTCCTCGATCCGGAAATGCGGCCGGCGTTATAGAGATCGGCCATGCCATCGGTGAGCATCTCTGTGTGAATGCCAAGGTCGCGGACCGGGCTTTCAAGCAACTGGGTGCAGACGGCGTTGGGCATGGCGCCGATGCCGATCTGCAGGCAAGCGCCATCCTCGATCTCATTCATGATGTAGCGCGCCACGGCGCGGTCGACATCTCCCGGCGGCGGGTTCGGCAATTCGGCGGCCGGTTGATGATCGCCTTCGATGATGTAGTCGACCTCGCTGATATGGATGCCGTTCTCAACGCCCTCGGCATAGGGCTGGCTGTTGGTGACCTCGACGATGACAATACGGGCGCGCTCGATGACGGCGCGATGCCAGAGATTGGCGGCGCTGAAATTGAAGAAGCCATGCGCGTCGACGGGACAAACCTTGAAGATCACAATGTCGACAGGATCGATGAAGCGGCGATAGTAGTCCGGCACTTCGCCAAGATTGAGCGGCAGGTAATTGCATCGCCCGGCATCGTGCTTCTTGCGGTCGTAGCCGGAGAAATGCAGGCTGAACCAGAAGAAGTGATCGCCCTCCGGATCGGCCTCGAGAACGGCGCGCGGCCTGACCGAAAGACATGACCGGATCTTCACGTTGCGAAGTTCTGCGGCGCGGGTTGCCAGTGCCTTGTCAAACACGTCGGGCTGGCACAGCGATGTGCCATAGTCGAGCCACATGCCGGATCGGACAAGGGATGCGGCGTGCTCCGCTGAAACATGGCGGGCGGCGGCACTCGTTTCCCTCATTTTCATGCAATCACCCCAATGAGCAGCACCTATCCTTCACATGAATCAGGGGGTTTTGCAATGAAGCCATCAGGCCGGAAAAAGCCCGATTCAGATCAGCCGCGAACCCTTGAAACTGGTGTGGCCATTGCGGCCGACGATGATGTGGTCGTGCAGGATGACGCCCAATTTTTCGCCGATTTCGGCGATGCGCCTGGTCATGTCGATATCGGCGGAGGAGGGGGTGGGATCGCCAGACGGATGATTGTGAACAAGGATGATGGCGGAGGCTGAAAGCTCAAGCGCACGCTTGATGACCTCGCGCGGATAGACCGGCGTATGGTCCACCGTGCCTTCGCCCTGAATCTCATCGGCGATCATGTGGTTCTTCTTGTCGAGGAAGATGATGCGGAACTGCTCGCGCTCGGAATAGGCCATGCTGGCGCGGCAGTAATCGAGGACGGCTGCCCATGACGAAAGCTCCACGCGCCGTGGCATCTGGCGCTTCATCAACCGCACGGCTGCGGCCTGCACGACCTTGAGTTCGGTCACAACGGCGTCGCCCACGCCCTTCACTTCCTTCAGCCGCTCAGGCGGGGCGTTGATGACCTCGGCGAAGTTGCCGAAACTGGCAATCAGGCGCTTGGCAAGCTCCTTGGTGTCGCTTTGGCGAAGGGCGCTGAACAGCACCAGTTCCAGAAGCTCATAGTCGGGGAGGGCATCGGCGCCGCCCTGCATGAAGCGATCCTTCAGCCTCTGCCGATGACCGAGATAATGCGGTGTCTCAGCTTCCTTCTCCTTGCCCTCGGGCATAGATCAGGCCCTGTAGCCCGGCGGGTAGTCGAGGCCAGCAGGAGACAGGGTGAAGACTTCGCAACCGGTTTCGGTGATGCCGATGGTGTGTTCGAACTGGGCGGAAAGTGAACGGTCACGGGTCACGGCGGTCCAGCCGTCGCTCAGGATTTTCACATGGGCGCGCCCCGCGTTGATCATCGGTTCAATGGTGAAGAACATGCCGGGCTTCAGTGCAATGCCGTCACCGGCGCGGCCATAGTGCAAGACGTTTGGCGGCGCGTGGAATTCCGTGCCAAGGCCATGGCCGCAGAAGTCACGCACCATGGAAAAATGCTCGCTTTCGGCAAAGGACTGGATGGCATGACCGATATCGCCGAGATGGGCGCCAGGCTTGGCCACGGCAATGCCGCGCAGCAGCGAATCATAGGTTACTTCCATCAGACGCTCAGCCTTGCGATTGATGTTGCCGATGGCATACATGCGGCTGGCATCGCCATGCCAGCCATCGAGGATCAGGGTCACGTCGATGTTGACGATATCGCCCTCGCGCATCGGCTTGTCGTTGGGAATGCCGTGGCAGACCACGTGATTGATCGAGGTGCAGATTGCCTTGGTGTAGCCGCGATAGTGGAGCGGTGCAGGCACGGCGCCATGATCCCTGGCGAATTCGATGACGAGGTCGTTGAGACGGTCGGTGGCAATGCCGGGCTTGGCCCAGGTGACGAGCAGATCGAGGGCTTCAGCGGTGAGGCGGCCGGCGCGGCGCATGCCCTCGAACGCTTCCAGCCCATGCAGCTTGATCTGGCCGGCTCTTGCTTCCTGAAATTCCAGGGTCTCGGTCATGGGTTGCTCAAGGATCCTCTAGCGGCACGGCGCGGTGGAGCACGATTTCTTCGGGTGTCAGTTTACAGCAGTAGGCGTAAGCCTCAACCCCGGTGTTGCGGGCATGCCTAAAGTCCCTCACATAGTCAGGGTCGAGGTCTCCGGCAAGGGCGAAGCGCTCGGGATAGCCGCTCTGGATCAGGTAGACCATGGCGGCGCGGTGGCCGTGCTGCACCATGCGGGCCATTTCGCGCAGGTGCTTGGCGCCGCGTTCGGTGACGCAATCGGGAAATTCCGCCAATCCGCTTTGCCGGAACAGGTGAACATTCTTGATTTCAACGTAGCAGGCGGGGCGGCCGCCATCCTCCAGCAGCAGATCGATACGGCTGTTGCTGCCATATTTCACTTCGCGGCGGCAGGTGGCGTAGCTTGCCAGTTCCGGAATGAGCCCGGCCGCGAGAGCGTCCTCAACAATGCGGTTGGGATGGCCAGTGTTGACGCCGACAAGGCCCAATCCCTCCACCTCCACCATTTCCCACGTGTGGGGATATTTCCGCGCAGGGTTGGCAGAAACCGACAGCCAGACGGTCCTCCCTGGCGTGGTCAGGCCGGTCATGGCGCCCGTGTTGGGACAGGCTGCGGTTATGGATTCTCCTTTGTCCAGAATCACATCGGCGAGAAACCTCTTGTAACGCCTGAGGAGTTTGCCGCGCACCAGCGGGGACAAAAATTTCATTCGGGGCCATGCTTGAATTTGAAAGCCAGAAGCTGATACCACATCTCTGGCCGGAAATGTCCGGTTGCCACTACAGGGCCCGCCGCTTGACCACGCAATCCCCAACCGCTGCCGTACTGCTGATCGGCGATGAAATCCTTTCTGGCCGGACCAAGGACAAGAACCTTGGCTATATCGCCGACTACCTCACGGCACTCGGCATCGATCTTCGCGAGGCGCGGGTCGTCGCCGATGTCGAAGATGAGATCGTGGCGGCGGTGAATGCGCTCCGCAGCCGCTACACCTATGTGTTCACCACTGGCGGAATTGGTCCCACGCATGACGATATTACCGCCGATTCCATCGGAAAGGCTTTCGGGCTGCCGGTTGAGCATCATCCGGATGCGATGGCGACGCTGCTGGCCTACTTCAAGGAAATCGGCCGGGAGCCCAACGAGGCGCGGCTCAGCATGGCGCGGGTGCCCCAAGGCGCCGTGCTGATCGATAATCCGGTGTCGAAGGCGCCTGGATTCCAGATCGGCAACGTGTTCGTCATGGCGGGGATCCCCAAGATCATGCAGGCGATGATGGAGCATGTGGCGCCCCGGCTGACGCGGGGCGTTGCCATGCAGTCCAGCACCGTGACGGTACAGGGTGGGGAAGGCGACATCGCCAAGCCGCTGGGTGAAATCCAGTCGCGCTATCCGAACGTGATCATCGGGTCGTACCCTTTTGAAGGCCAGTCGGGGTTTGCGGCGCAATTGGTGCTGCGCTCGCGCGAGCCGGAGGCGTTGGCGGCAGCACTGGCGGAAGTCCAGGCCATGGCACAGGCGCTGACAGCGGCGGGGAAGGCCCGCGGCTGGTCCTAGGCCGCCAGCGTGCGCTTCACTTTTTCGGTGAGATCGGTGCGGGTGAAAGGCTTGTTCACCAGATCGATTGTGTCGGGCAGGTCCTGCATCTGGCGCACCGAACCCGGCGCATAACCCGACATGAACAGCACCTTGAGATCGGGCCTGATCTTGAGGGCACGGGAAACAAGTTCGGGCCCGTTCATGCCGCCAGCCATGATGACGTCGGAAAGAAGCAGGGTGATATCGGCCCGGCCTTCGACAATGCGCAAGCCCTCAGGCCCGCTTGACGCCTGCAGCGTCTCGTAACCCATTTCCTCGATCATTGCGGCGGCGACTTCGCGGACCGAGGGATTGTCTTCGACCACGAGCACCACGGTTTTTGCCGGCAAGGGTGCGATCGGTGCAGCGGCGGCAACGGCCTGGCGGAAACCTTCGAGCGTTTCCTTATTCACCGGCTGGGGCAGGTGGGCGGTGATGGCCTCCGGATTCAGCTGTACGTTCGGCCTTGAGCGCGGCAGGAACATCTTCACCGAAGTACCATGACCCACTTCCGAATAGATCTTGATGTGGCCGCCCGACTGCTTGACGAAGCCGTAGATCATCGAAAGGCCAAGGCCGGAGCCCGCCTCCGGACCCTTGGTGGTGAAGAACGGCTGGAAGACCTTTTCGATATTTTCCTTCGGGATGCCGCAGCCGGTATCGGTCACGGCGATCACCACGTAGTCGCCGGCGTGCACGTCTTCGTTATGCTCGGCGTAGCTCTGCTCGATGATGCTGTTGTGGGTCTCGATGATGACACTGCCACCCTTCGGCTTCATCGCATCCCTGGCATTGATGCAGAGATTGAGCACGGCGGTTTCCAGCATGGTCTGGTCCGCCTTGATCGGCCAGATGTCGCTGCCGGGCATGATCTTGACTTCCACCATGCCGCCCACGGCCTGGCGCAGCATGTCGTGGTTCTTGAGGAGAAGACTGTTGACGGTGAGTTCCTTGTTCTGAAGGGTCTGCTGGCGCGAGAAGGCCAGCATGCGCTTGGTCAGCTCCGAACCCTTTTCGGTTGCCTCCATCGCCGCTTGGATACGCTTGGTGGCGCGCTCGTCGGGTTTCACCAGCTGTTCGACAAGCTGGAGATTGCCCATCACAACCATGAGCAGGTTGTTGAAATCGTGGGCGATGCCGCCGGTCAGCTGGCCTACGGCCTCCATCTTCTGGGCCTGGAGGAATTTCTTTTCGAGAGTCTTTCTCTCGGTGATCGACTGGCAAGTGCCGAACACAGCGGTGACCCGGCCGTCCGGCCCGTTTTCCGGCTCCATGTTGCACTGGAACCACTGGGTTTCGCCCGACTTGAGCTTGACTGCGATCTCGAGCCCCGAAATCTTCTTGCCCATGCGGGCGAATTCCACCGCCTCGCGAAAGCGGTCGCGGTCGATATCGTCGGCCATGGCTTCGAACGCCGCCAGGGTCGGGGGAACGATGGCTTCCTCCAGATCGAGCAGGGCGATCATTTCGGCCGACAGCTTCGAGGTGTTGTTGTCGGTCTTGAGCAGGAAGCTGCCGAGCCTGGCAGCGGCCTGGGAGCGCTTCAGGTTGCGTTCCGACAATCTGATCTTCTCGAGCACCACCATCTGCTCGTTGATGTTGCGGCACAGGCCAACGACCTTGGACGGCTTGCCGTCAATCGGATCGCGAATGATGCCGGCCACGGATTCGATCCAGATGTAATCGCCATTCTCGGCGCGCACGCGGTACTTGGTCTGGAACAGATCGGCGCCAAAGGGTGCGGTGCGGATTTTTTCGTCCAGCGTCTTGCCCTTGTCGTCGGGATGCACACGTTCATTGAAGGTGATGAAGTCGAGGCCGCTGGTGTCGCGCACCATGCCGAGGAGATCGTACATCTCGGGCGAATTGGTGGTTTCGCCACTGCGATAGTCGAAATCCCAGACGGCGTAGCCGCCAGAGCGCAGTGCAAGGTGCAGGCGCTGTTCGTTCTGGATGGCTTCCTCAGCCTGGGCCTGCTCGCTGTGCTGGCCGATCAGCACCATGTAGTCGGTCTCGCCATCGCGCCAGTTCTGCGGGGTAAAGACGCTGCTCTTCACGCTGCCCAGTGGCGGGGCGTAGACGATTTCGATTTTCTGCTGGGTCGAGTCTTCGTCCTGCTGGATGTAGCGGGCCGACAATGTGCCGGTGCCGAATTTTGCCAGCTGCTTGTTGACGACATCCTCACGCCGGCAGTTCCAGCGCCGGATTGCCGCTGCCGTGACATTTGTCACAATGGCGTCGGGCAATGACAGCACCAGAAGCTCGACATTGGCGATTTCGAAAGCCTTGATGAGCTCATGCATCAGGGCGCCCGGCGCATTCATGAATAACCTCGTGAGGAAGACGCAGATTCGACGGCATGGTGGCGGGAAAAGATGAACCAACAGTTGATGGTTAGCGGTTTATTGCGCTCAAAGGCATGGCAAGGCATAAGGAGTTTGTTAATCCTGGAGGGGGACATGGAAGAAAAGTGGCAGAAAAGCTTTCCGGTTTCCTGGGATCAGTTTCACCGCGATGCGAGGGCGCTGGCGTGGCGGCTATCGGGGGCAGGGCCGTTTGACGCCTGCGTGGCGATCACGCGGGGCGGGCTGGTTCCGGCAGCGGTGGTGGCGCGGGAACTTGGCATCCGGGTGATCGAGACCGTCTGCATTGCCTCCTACGATTACGACAAGCAGGGCGAGGTCAACGTGCTGAAGCGGGTGCACCCCGATATCGCCGGCAAGGAGCAGGGCAAAGGCGTTCTCATCGTCGACGACCTCGTCGATACGGGCGCCACTGCCAAGATCGTGCGGGAGATGCTGCCGAAAGCACATTTTGCAACCGTTTATGCCAAGCCGGCCGGGCGGCCGCTGGTCGATACTTTCGTGACCGAGGTCAGCCAGGATACGTGGATCTACCTGCCATGGGACATGGGCCTGCAATTCACCCCGCCCATCGGGGAAGGCGGCCGGGGCTGAAGCCGATGGGGCTCAGCGCTGCAGAGGCGCGCGCCATGATCATGGCAATGCCCGATACGGGTGCTGCTCCGCATGTCGACCGTGAAGCCTTTCGCGCCGGAGGCCCAATCTTCGCCTCGCTTCGCGCCGCCGATGGGCTGCTCAATGTGAAACTCAATCGCGATCTTCAGGCGATGATGTGCGCGGCAGAACCCGATGTGTTCTCGCCAGTACCCGGCGGCTGGGGCCGGATGGGTTTCACCACCGTAAATCTCGCAAATGCCGGGCAGAGCGAACTCGCCTCGGCCCTCCAGGCAGCATGGACGGAGAGCCGGACAAGATTGAAGACGCCGCGCAAGAAGGTGTGAGCCGCGCTCAGAGATCCTTGATCATGCGCGCCAGAGGCACAGGGGCGCCACCGCGATCATCGGCCAGGCGTTCGGTCACGGTGTAGCCACAGGCGCGGTAGAGCGGTTCACCCGCCATCGTCGCCATGAGCGCCACCTGCCGGAAACCTTCGGCGCGGGCCGCATCTTCGCATAGCGAGAGGATTAGGCGGCCGACGCCCCGCCTGGTGAATTCGGGATGGGTATACATGGCCCTGACCCGGGCCGGTTCCTCGGCGGGATCGAGCAGGGCGGCGCTCCGGCCGGGTGACTGGTCGCCGCCATAGAGCGTGGCGCGCCGGCTCCAGCCGCCGCAGCCAGCCAGAGCGCCATTGTCTTCGATCACGAAATATGTCCTGTCGTCGACAAGCTGCGTGTCGAGACCCATGATGGTGCGGCTCGCGGCAATTTCGGTTTCGGTCAGGAAAGGCTTCTGCAATTCGGCAATGGCGGCATCCATCAGAGACTTGAGTGCTGGCAGATCATCATGGCGCGCCAGGCGACTGGAAAAGCTGCTGGGCATGGCACATCAATCCCCTGTTTCAGCAAGATATCGCGACCGGAGGCGAGGCTAGCAGAAAGCGCAGGGCGGACGCGAGGCCCTTGCGATGTTGCGGCATTCCCGCAATAAGGCCAACCAAGCGCGGGCGTGGCGGAACGGTAGACGCTACGGACTTAAAATCCGTTGGGAGCAATCCCGTGTGGGTTCGATTCCCACCGCCCGCACCAGTCTTTCGCATGGCTCGCGCCAGCCCCTCGATCTTCATTCCTCGTTGTCAATGCGCCGCAGGATTTCGCGGTAGCGATTGAATATGGCGGGATCTTCGAAGCAGTCGTCAATCTCGAGGGTTTCTTCGAGAGAAACAGGCCGGTAGGCCTTGAGCTTCGCCAGGGCGGCCCGCGCCGGTTCCAACTGGTCCAGTTCGGCATGAGAAATCGCCAGATAGATCAGCGACCACGGCGGCACGCTGGCGATCTTGGCGTAGCTGGCGATGGCCTCGCGATAGCGGCCGGCCGTCGTGAGGACGATGCCGAGAAAATCCTCGAACCAGCCAACGGCGAACGGGTCACGCCGCTGGGCCTCGTCCACTTCGCTGAGCGCCTGGTCCGGCCGTCCAGTGTAGTTGAGCAGAAGGCCACGGATGGTGCGAATGAACGGGTCGTTGGGGTTCAGCGCCACGGCGTGGTCGAGGCTCACTTCCGCTTCCCCGAAGCGGCGCAGATATAAAAGGGCAAAGCCGGCGGCGAGATGCCCATAAGGCTCTTCGGGATCGAGTTGCAGGGCGGTCCTTGCCATTTGCAGGCCGGACTCCAAACGACTTTTCCGGTCGTCCCAATAGTATTTTATGGACTCGACAAAACTCAGCAGGGCGTGCGCCGCCGCAAACCCCGGATCAAGCCCGACGGCCTGCCGCAACAACGGTTCTGCCTGGAGCACCGTGTCATAGACCCTCGCCAGTTGCAGTGCGCGCAGGTAACAATCATAGGCCGACATGTTGCCGGTGGGGCGGGTCCTGGCGCGGGCGGCGATTGCAGTTCTTGCCTGCCTGGCAAGGCGGGCCGCAATCATCTGGGTGATCTCGTCCTGGATGGCGAAGATGTCGTCGAGTTCGCGGTCGTAGTGCTCTGCCCAGACATGGGCGGTGGAAGACGCGTCGACCAGCTGCACGCTCACCCGGACCCGGTTTCCGATCTTGCGCACGCTGCCCTCGACAACATACTGAACGCCGAGCTGCCTTGCCACTTCGGCCACATTGTTCGCCTTGCCGCGGAACCGGAAGGAAGAATTCCGGGCAATGACCAGGAATTCCCTGAACTTGCCGAGCTCGGCGATAATGTCTTCGGTGATCCCGTCGCTGAAATAATCCTGCTCCCTGTCGCCGCTCATGTTGTCGAAGGGAAGGATGGCGATGGATGACCTGGGCGCCGCCGGGGCATCGTCCACGACCGAAGCAGCCGATGCCGCAACGGGTGGCGGGCCGGCGTATTTGTAGCCCCGTCCGTGCACCGTCATGATCATCCCGGGATCAAGCGCCTTGCGCAGCGCCGAAATATGGACCTGCAGGGTGTTCTCCTCCACCACCAGGCCGGGCCAGACCGCATCGAAGAGCCCGGCCTTGCCGATCACTTCGTCCGGCCTTTCCAGCAGCATCACCAGAATGTCGAAGGACCGCGCCGAAAGTTCCACCGGTCCCTGCGGTCCCAGCAGCAGCCGTTCTGCGCTCTTCAACCGATAGTGCCCGAACTGAACGTCCATTCGCCACGCTTCCAACCCCGGAGTGAACGATAACCGAAGCCGCTTCTGAAAGCGAACTTCAGCATTGTTCAGAACTCTTCAGGTCCGCGCCAGGGACCTGAGCGGCAACCGGTGGCATTCTCGCACTCACAGGAGGACACCATGACCGACATCTTCATCACCACCCCGATCAGCATCCGCCGCCCCAGCCTGCCACGGCTGCACTTACCGAAACTTGGCATAGGTGCAGCGCTTGCCGCGATCGGCGGGCTCCTGGGCCGCGCCTTCATTCTGGCTTACGTGGAGCCCTATAGTGTCCTCCGGCGCCAGCCGCCGGCCGTTCTCGACGATACTCTCGAAGGCCGCGATCCCAGCTGGTGAGCCGCGCTCAATGGCGGCAACAACCCAGCACCAGGCGTTGTCCTGCAGGTTTGCCGATTGTCATGCCGTCCTGCCGTAGAAGCCGATCTGTTCTTCCTTGGTGAACATGACGCCTGGCCGCTCGTAGAAGGAAAATACCGCGATGTAGCGTTCGCGGGCTCCTTTGCAGGGCGTGACGCGGTGCAGGGTGTTGCGGCCCTTGAAGACATTGAGCGTACCGGCGCTGAGCCTGAGTGTCTTCACTTCATCGTCCTCGCCATTGAGGAGGCGCGCCACGCCGTCATAGTTCGGGTCGGTAGCGGTCCGGAGGTCCGAGCGATACTGGAATTCGCCGCCTTCGCCTGGCGCCTGCAACAGCAGCGTGGTGGTAAATTCCGAGCGGTCAAAATGCCAGTTGAGGGCCTCGCCATCGCGGTATGACATGACGTTCACGCGGGCGAGGGGATCGCGCATGGTGAAGAGAGCTTCCTTCTCCATGGTGGCGGCGAGAAACACGGCGAATTGCGGCCACTCGTAGATCCAGGCGGGCACGCTTTCGCCGATCTGGTCGCCGCAGACTGTGTGGTTCACCGTCTCGACGCGTTTCAGCGCCGGGTGATCCGGGCTGAGCCCCGGGACCGCCTTGCGAAAATAGATATTGTGCGAGCGCTTGTGGACGAAAGAGAGCGTGTTCATCACCGGGGCAATTTCAGCCATGGCGCGGGCGAGGGCCTCTTCGCGCACGAAACCTTCGAGATTGAACATGCCATCGCGGCCCAGATCGGCGCGGCAGTGCTGCACCAGTTCATTCCAGGCGGGTGTTCCCGGCTGATCCAGCGGATAGCGGTCGAGATCCAGAATGTCGCGCATCGTCACGTAAAGACTCCCTTGTTCGGCGCGATCATCGGGCAAGTGTGGCAGTTACTCAAGACGTGAGACTGCTCGTGCGTGATGCAATTTCTGCCGGTCCGGCGTGGCCGGACCAGAACTTCCAGTCTATGGTCGCTGATGACCGGCAATGATGAGAGGAGCACTCCGCGCTCGGCGTGGGGCGGGATCCCCAAGGGCATCTGGGCGCTTGGCTTCGTTTCGATGTTCATGGATGTCTCGTCCGAGATGATCCATGCGCTGCTGCCGATCTATCTGATCACGGCATTCGGCACATCGGCGCTGATGGTCGGCCTGATCGAGGGCGTGGCCGAGGCCACGGCGGCGATCACCAAGGTTTTTTCGGGAGCACTCAGCGACTGGCTGGGCAAGCGGAAACTGCTGGCGGCGCTTGGCTACGGGTTGGCGGCGCTGACGAAGCCGGTTTTTCCGCTGGCCGGCAGCGTGTCATGGCTGGTTGCGGCGCGTTTCGTCGACCGGGTGGGCAAGGGGATCAGGGGGGCACCGCGGGATGCCCTCATTGCAGATATCGCACCGCCTGAGCTTCGCGGCGCCAGCTTCGGCCTGCGGCAATCCCTCGACACGATCGGAGCGTTCGCCGGCCCGCTGCTTGCCATCGTACTGATGTGGATATCGGCGAATGATTTCCGTCTGGTTTTCTGGGTGGCGGTCATCCCTGCCTTTATCTCCTTCGGGCTCATCGTTCTTGCGGTGCGCGAGCCCGGCCGCGCGCCTGCGCCTCGCAAACGGCGCTGGCCGTTGCAGTGGGCCGAAATTGCGCGGCTCGGCCAGGCCTTCTGGCTGGTCACCGGGGTTGCAGTCATCTTCACGCTGGCCCGGTTCAGCGAGGCTTTCCTCTTGTTGCGGGCGCAGTCGGCGGGGCTTGCCATCTTTCTCATTCCCGCCGTCCTGGTGCTGATGAATGTCGTCTATGCGCTCTCCGCCTATCCGGCGGGAATTCTTTCGGACCGGGTCGAGCGCCGGGCAGTCCTGATCGCAGGTCTTGTGGTTCTGGTCATCGCCGATATCGTCCTGGCATTGAGTGGATCGCTTGTGGGCATTGCGGCGGGTGTCGCCTTGTGGGGCTTACACATGGGCCTGACCCAGGGCCTGCTTGCTGCGATGATTGCCGATGCAGCGCCAGACGACCTGCGCGGCACGGCGTTTGGCCTCTATAACCTGCTCACCGGACTGGCGCTCCTGTTGGCCAGCGTCATTGCTGGCGCCTTGTGGGATCAGGTTGGTGCGGCCGGAACATTCCTCTCGGGGGCAGGCTTCGCGGTGCTGGCGATCGCCGGTCTCCTCGCAATGCGCGCTCAGCGCCGCGCGTAGGTCTCAGGCAAGGCGAACTGGAGCAGCATGGTGCGTTCCAGATAGTTGAAATTATCATCCGACATCAAAGTGAGGATGGTTTCGTTCGCTGCATTGCGATGCACCGATATGGCCTCCATGTTGTCGATCTCCTCGCTGCCTTCGGCCTGCATGAGGAGTTCGCCCTCGACCACGGTGCCGGGCCTAATGCTGCCGGGAGCGATATAGCGCAGGCGCATGGCAAAACTGCCAAGCCAGCTGGCGTGGCGTTCTAGAACCACAAGTGCGCCGTTGTCGAGGCTTACGGCATCGGAGATGGCGTAGCCGGGTGTGACGGTGAGGGCAAAGGGCAGGGGCTCGCCATCGACCCAGAGCCAGCCGCTATGATGGCCCCGTGCATCGGGATAATTCTCGGCAATCGCCACGATCGTGCCCTTCTGGGGCCCGCCGGCAATGACTGTCGCGGCCTCAAAGCCCGTGTTGGCGCCGAACGACTTCACTTCATCCGGAGTCTTCAAATAGGCGCTGACCGGGGACCAGACATCGCCCGTCTTGCGGATGCGGGCAAGGCGCGACAGCCGCTCGAAAGAGACGAGGAATTCGCCTTCATCGGGGGTGCCGCCAAGCAGGCTGATGGCTTCTGCATCGCGGTCATGGCCGACGCCCAGCATTTCAGGATCGGCGGGCGCCAGCACCCCGATGCTGGCATTTTTCAAACCGGCGGGACTGTTGCCGTCATAGGCGATGTCGGCCGTCATCCAGCGCAGCCGGTCGGAAA
>JANMMJ010000100.1:0-2014 GCA_031373255.1 Hyphomicrobiales bacterium | reverse complement strand
TGCCCGTGCTGGCGCAAGACTGGGTCCACGGATCGGCGCTTTCCGGAAAGCCGCGCTATCCGGCCGGTTTTGCCCATTTCAATTACGTGAATCCGGATGCGCCCAAGGGCGGAACCGCAAGGCAGGCGACGCTCGGCTCATTCGACAGTTTCAATCCGATCCTGCCCAAGGGCGAGACCGCGCCGGGGGTGGGTGAGGTCTACGAGACCCTCATGGCCCCTTCATTGGACGAACTCGACATATCGAGCCAGTATGGGCTGCTGGCTGAGGCGACCCGCTACCCCGATGATTTTTCGTCCGTCAGTTTTCGTCTGAACGCTGCGGCCAGATGGCACGACGGACAGAAGGTGAGCGTCGATGATGTCATCTGGAGCTTTGAAAAGCAGGTCGAGCACAGTCCGCAAGCCAAATTCTACTACCAGAATGTCGTCAAAGCCGAAAAGACCGGTGATCGCGAAGTGACATTCACCTTCAATATGAAGGGCAACCGCGAGCTGCCGCACATCATGGGCGCACTTCTTGTTCTTCCCAAGCATTGGTGGGAGGCAAAGGACACCAATGGCAAACAGCGCAGTATCGGCGAAACGACGCTGGAGCCGCCGCTGGGATCAGGCCCGTACCGGGTGAAGGCCTTCGAGGCGGGGCGTTTCGTCACTTATCAGCGTGTGCCAGATCATTGGGCCGCCGCACTCAACGTCAATGTGGGCAAGAACAATTTTGACGAACTGCGATATGACCTTTATCGCGACGAGACCGTCATGATCGAGGCTTTCAAGAGTGATGCCTATGATTACAGGTTCGAGCGTTCCTCCAAGAATTGGGCGACGGGGTACGAGAACCTTCCAGCGCGCGAAAAAGGGTTCATCAAACTCGAGGAGTTTCCCCGCAAGAGCACCGGCGTCATGCAGGCGTTTGTGCCAAACATGCGGCGTGAGAAATTCAAGGATCCGCGCGTCAGAGAGGCACTGAACTATGCCTTCGATTTCGAAACCACTAACCGAAACGCTTTTTTTGGCATTTACCAGCGGGCGACAAGTTACTTCTCCGGCACCGACCTTGCATCCTCCGCACTGCCTTCCGCGCAAGAACTCACTTTGCTGGAGCCATTGCGCGGCAAGATTCCAGACGAGGTTTTCACCAAGCCCTATGAGAACCCAGTCGGTGGCGACAACACCAGGATACGCGCTAATTTCCGCGAGGCCTTGCGGCTTTTGAAGGAGGCTGGCTGGTCATTGAAAGGGGATACGCTGGTCAATGACAAAACCGGTGCGCCATTCACGATCGAGTACATCGACAATTCTCCCGTCGGGGAGCGCTATGTTCTCCCCTTCCAGACAAATCTGGCGCGCATCGGCATCAAACTTGACTATCGCATGCTGGACAGCGCTGCCCATGAAGAGCGCTTGCGAAAATTTGACTATGACATGATCGGAACCATCTGGGGTCAGACCCTGTCACCGGGCAACGAGCAGCGCGAATTCTGGGGCAGCGCTTCCGCCGCGCGCGAAGGTTCGCGCAACTTCGCCGGCATTACCGACCCGGCCGTGGATACGCTCATCGACAAGGTGATCTTTGCGCCCGACCGCGCAGCGCTTGTCACAGCGGTGCACGCACTCGATCGCGTGCTTCTGGCCAGCCATTTCGTCATTCCGCAATGGTATTCCCGCAACGAGCGCTACGCCTATTGGGACAGGTTCGGCCGCCCTGACAAATTGCCGGAGTTCTCGTTCGGCTTTCCGGATGTGTGGTGGTACGACAAGGAAAAGGCGGCGCGCATCAAATAGCCGCCGGATCGTTTTATGCTTGCGCCGAACTTGCGTCTCGATTCCAAATGCCAAATGCGAATCACTGCTGAATTGCTCCAGACCGGAAACATGCGCTTGCCCCCACGCCATCAAACCAGAATGCACCGGGATGAATTTCGCTGATGGGCGCTTATATCGTCCGCCGCTTGGCTTTGATGATCCCGACCATCCTCGGCATCATGGCGATTTCCTTTCTTGTGGTGCAGTTT
>JANMMJ010000053.1:0-3349 GCA_031373255.1 Hyphomicrobiales bacterium | reverse complement strand
GCCGAAAAATTCACCGCAACAGGCTGCCATGCTACGCCCCTACGGGGCTCCGCATGCCAGCCTGTTGCATACCCAGCCCAACCGGGCATACAAACGCCGGAGACTCTAAAAGCTGCTGGATGAAAGATCGGTGGCAGGTCAGTCCCAACGCAGGCGGCGCTGATACTCGGGCTGGAGATTGCCCCATATTGTGTTGCCTTCACCGCTGATAAATTGGATTACATGAGACAAGAAAATGTCATTCTTCTCCTGAACAACTCTGAGCCGTCCCGTTTCAAAATGTCGTTCAATCTGCTTGTCAGAAGTGCCGGCCGCTACAACTATTTGCCCTACAGCAAGCGGTTCCGCCTCGTCAGTTAATCCATCGTATTCAGGCACGCCGACCCCCAATATTTTAACGAACCAGATATTTCTAGAGGCAGCTAGTGAGATGGGCAAGCAGCCAGAGGTACTTCGCAGTTGTGTTACCCACAATCATCGCGGAAATCTCGGGGCGGGTGGAATTCGGCCGCGACTACAAGAACAAGCGGCGCATCCGCATCGTGCCGCAGGACGGTGCCGAGCCGGTCGAATACCTGATCCCGAAGGGCAAGCACTTGCCGGTTCAGGAAGGCGACTACATCGAGAAGGGCGAATACCTGCTCGATGGCAATCCGGCGCCGCATGACATCCTGGCGATCAAGGGCGTGGAAGAGCCGGCCTCGTTCCTCGTCAACAAAATCCAGGAAGTCTACCGGTTGCAGGGTGTGTCGATCAACGACAAGCACATCGAAGTGATCGTGCGGCAGATGTTGCAGAAGATCGAGATCACGGACGCAGGCGAAACCACGCTTCTGGTGGGCGAGCAGGTCGACCAGCTTGAACTCGACGAGGAGAACGAGAAAGTCCTGGTCGATGGCCGCAAGCCCGCTTCGGGCGTGCCGGTGCTGCTCGGCATCACCAAGGCTTCGCTGCAAACCCGGTCGTTCATCTCGGCGGCGTCCTTCCAGGAAACCACCCGGGTGCTCACCGAGGCAGCCGTCCAGGGCAAGATCGATACGCTGGAAGGCCTCAAGGAGAATGTCATCGTCGGCCGCCTCATTCCGGCGGGCCCCGGCGGCATGCTGGCCAGGCTCAGGCAGGTTGCCGACAAGCGCGACACGCTGATCCTCGAAGAGCAGGCGCGGCAGGCCCAGGAAGTGTTGCCGGCGGCCGAATAGGCGCAACGTTTACTCCCCCATCCTCGATGGGGGAGTATCGCGAAGCGGGGAAGGGATCGCGCCGCAGGTCCGGCTCCAGCCCAAACAACCCATCGGTCCTTCGGACCCCTTCCCCAGCAAAGCTGGGGAAGGGATAATTTTTGGGTCAGCGGTCATATTTCTATCTATTAGTCTTGACTAATGCATTAGTTCTTGCTAATTGATGGTCATGATCGAAACCATTCCCATCGACACCGTCATGCGCACCCTGGCCGATCCCACCAGGCGGGCTGTTTTCGAGCGTGTGGCCACGGCGGATGAAATCAGCGTGGCGGACCTGACGCGGGGCAGCGGCGTCACGCAAGGCGCCATCTCCCAGCATCTCAAGAGCCTGAAGCAGGCCGGCCTTGTCGCCGAGCGGGCTCAGGGCCGCAATGTCTTCTATCGCGCCCAGCCCGGCGGCCTCCGGCCGCTGACCGACTGGGTCTCATTCTACGAACGTTTCTGGACCAGCCGTCTGGATGCCCTCGAAAAGCTCCTCCGCGAGCAGGATGCCGCACAATCCCCCAAACCCAAGGAAGGACAAGACCCATGACCCAAGCCGCAACACTCGACGCCTATGCTACCCACAGCGAACCCGCGACGCTCACCATCCAGCGCCTGCTGCCCGGCCCCATCGAGCGCATCTGGGCCTTTCTGACCGAGAGCGAATTGCGGCGCCAGTGGCTGGCCTCCGGCGACATGGAAATGAAGGTGGGCGCTCCTTTCAAGCTCACCTGGCGCAATGGAGAACTCAACTGCACGCCCGGTCCGCGGCCGGCCGGTGCCTCCGAGGAACACAGCATGGAGAGCCGCATCACCGAACTCGATCCGCCGCGCAAGCTGGCCTTCGCCTGGGGCAGCACCGGCGGCGTTGCCATCACGCTGGAGCCCAAGGGCAGCAAGGTGCTGCTCACGCTGGTGCACAGCAACATTCCGGAACGCGCCATCATGCTCAAGATCGGGGCTGGCTGGCACATGCATCTCGACGTGCTGGCGGCGATCACCAGCGGCACCAGGACCGGACCCTTCTGGGATGGCTGGAGCCGCCTCCACGAGGAATATGGCGACCGGATTCCGGCGTGAGAAGCATGTCCATGACAGACACATCCTATCGCTGGGTGATCGTTGCGGCGGGCGGCCTCCTGGGCTGCATGGCGGTTGGCGCCATGTTCGCGCTGCCGGTGTTCCTGCTCCCCATCTCGCGCGACACCGGCTGGTCGGTCACCGGCGTTTCCAGCGCCATGACCATCGGCTTTCTCGCCATGGCGCTGGCCAGCATGGTGTGGGGCTCCCTGTCGGACCGCTGGGGGCCGCGCACCGTGGTGCTCATCGGTTCGGTCATGCTGGGCTTAGGCCTGGTGCTGGCCAGCCGGGCCACATCGCTTCTAGCGTTCCAGGTCACTTTCGGCCTGCTGGTGGGCAGCGCCGTCGCCGCAATCTTCGCGCCGATGATGGCCTGCGTCACCGGCTGGTTCGACACGCATCGCAGCCTTGCCGTATCGCTCGTGTCGGCCGGCATGGGCATGGCGCCGATCACCATGTCGCCGCTCGCGGCCTGGTTGGTCTCGATCTACGACTGGCGCACCTCGCTCCTCATCATCGCCGCTATTGCAGCTGTCGCGATGATCCCGGCAGCACTCCTGGTGCGGCGTCCACCGGCACTCGAAAATCCGGGTGCGGCGCAATTGGCGGATGACGGGCCGCAGCCCGGCATGTCGGTTTCGCAGGCCATGCGTTCGCCGCAGTTCATCGTGCTGATGCTCACCAACTTCTTCTGCTGCGCCACGCATTCCGGCCCGATTTTCCACACGGTGAGCTATGCCATCAGCTGCGGCATCCCGTTGATCGCCGCCGTCACCATCTACAGCGTGGAAGGGCTCGCCGGCATGGGCGGCCGCGTTGCCTTCGGCATCCTTGGCGACCGCTTCGGCGCCAAGCATGTTCTGGTCACCGGCCTGTTGCTGCAAGCCTTCGGCGCGCTCGCCTATTTCTTCGTGCGCGATCTCGGCGCGTTCTACGTGGTGGCCGCGATATTCGGCTTCATCTATGCGGGCGTCATGCCGCTTTATTCCGTGCTGGCGCGCGAGAATTTCCCGCTGCGCATGATGGGCACGGTGATCGGCGGCACC
>JANMMJ010000305.1:0-6310 GCA_031373255.1 Hyphomicrobiales bacterium | reverse complement strand
CATTGTCGAAGGCCAGCACATGGCCGTTGCTGGCGGCGATGAAAAGATCGCGATCCTCGCGCGGCAAGGCGCGAAGCGGCGCGGTGTTCGGATCGAGCACCGCCCGCAGGATCGCCGAGAAAGTGGACTTGGCCGAACCCTGCTCGCCCGACAGCACCATGACCGGATAGGGACCGCGATTGCGCAGGCAGGCGAGCGCCCAGGCGACCACCAGCACGAAGTCGCCGGTGGTCTGGACATTGAGGAAGGCGCGCAAGGATTCGATCGAACCACCGCCCACCGGGATTGGCAGCGGCCTCATGCCGGAGGCGCGGCGGAATCGGACGGGCGGATCGGTGACGATGCGCCAGCCGGTGGCGTCGATCTCGACGGCGCGCCATGCTTCATCGCCAAGATCGAGATAGAGCCGGCCGCCGAGCCCGCCGATGCGGATGTGGACCTGCCGTTCCGGCCCATCGAAATGCGCCCTGGCCTCGATCACGTTCAGCGCCGATTGCAGGGCTTCCGAACTCGGCGCACCCCCCGCATCCTCGAAGAAGCGGCGGGCAAGCCAGCGGCGAAAGCCCTTGGCGCGGATCGGCCAGGTCTCGCGATGGCCGTTGATGTCGAGGTCGGCGTAGCCACTGCCGTCCGGTGTGTGGAACAAGCCGGCGGATTGCGCCAGATCGATCAGGATATCAGCCTGCTTCGGTCCACGCCCGCCTTGATCGCCGTTTTGCTCGGCGATGGCGTCGTCGAGCGCCGTCACACGGCACCCAGACTTCCTCAATTGCGAGCGCAGCGCCTCGAAGGCGGCGCGATTGTCCTGCTTCAGCGCCGCGAGCGCCTCCAGCGCTTGCGGTGTGAAGGGGGTGCCCGGATCGGCTGATGTCCGCTCGGCCAGCCCGGCGAGAGGATCGGCAATGGCCTCGGCAGTTTCGATGGCGTCGCGGACCAGGTTTTTGGGTTCAAGCCTGATGTCAGTACTCATTGCCCACCCTCCGACAAGACGGGGGTACTGGCGTTGAGCAGATCGTTGAAATCCATGCCGCGCGGCGGCCGGGCAATCCGAACCCTTCGTCCCTCGCGCTGCCATCGCCTGGCGCACTGTCGCGCCGCCGCCTCGCCGGGCGCATCACCGTCGGCGAGCACGATCACCTCGCGAACCGCGCGCGGCAGATCGAGCGCCCGGAGCCCGGAGGTCGAAAGTGCCGCCCATGCCGACTTGCCTGTTGCCTGCATCGCGGCCAGGCAGGTCTCGATGCCTTCCCCGACCATCAGCACGTCGCCGGGCACCCCCAGACGCACAACGCCACCGCGGCAGGGACCGAGCATCATCTTGGTCGGATCGACCGGCGCTTTGCCACCGCCAGCGCGAGCAAGATATGTGCGATGGATGGCGATCGGCTTCTCGCCGACGCCCAGTGTCACGAGGGCAACCATGCAGGGCCACCTTCCACCGGACGGATGCCTGAGTCCCGGGTGGAAGCGGATCGAAGGCTGCAGCTGCATGCTCAGGCCACGTCCCGCAAGATAGGACTCGACCAGCGTGTCACGAGCACCCACACAGGTGTGCCAGATCGAGAGGGCCGTGTTGGTCCGGTTGTCGTCCCGATGATACGGTCCGGACCGAGGCCAGGCGATCCCTGGCTTGCCGCAGGTCTGCAGAGCCGACCGGCGGTTCCACAGGCCGCGTCTGGCAAGTTCCGCGATCACGTCGCGTTGCTCGCAGCCGGCATGGCAGCGAACCAGAACCTTGCCACGATCCTCGCGAATCGACAGGCTGGGATCGTGGTCGCCGTGGACCGGGCAGCGAGCCATCCAGCATGCCCCAGTCTTGCGGCCCCCAAGCGCCCTGGCAATGCGCTCAGCCGTCATGGCGGAATTCCCTGGCAGTGGTTGCCTTGACCTCATGGGCCGCCTCGAAGGCTTCGACCTCGGCCTGGGTGTAGACGATGCGGCGGCGCAGGCGGATGAAACTCGGACCAATGCCGAGTTGACGCCAGCGCTGGAGGGTGCGCCGGCTGATCGACCAGCGTCGAGCAAGTGTGGTTTCGGAGAGATGGCAGTGCATGACCTGGCAACCTGTGGACTAGATTGCGCAAGACTTGCCTCGTTCAGCCATTGGCCGCAAAATTGGCATGTGATGGCCAATATGATTCTGGCCCAATTTGCGGAATGCCTGAAGAACCTAGATCCCGAACCAGAAAATTGGGCCGACGCCAGATCGAGCAGTACCTGGCGGACCTGCGTCCATGGGAGAACGCGGAGGAAATCAAGAGGGGAATCAGACCCGATCGCCGGCCGTGGTACGCGCGCCGCGATGTCAGGAAGGGCGTACCATCCCACGAGGCATTGTATCACTTCATCGACAAGGCATCGGCCGAGAAATTCTACGAGCTTGACCTGATGGGCTACGGCAACGAGCACAATCGTGATCCCGACTGGCCCGACGAGGAACTCATACGCTTCGATAGCGAACATTATCACTGGAAATTGCTGAAAGAGCAGCTTGAAGAGAAGCTTGAGCGGAAGTTGAGAAATGGCGACCTGCTGGCCAGGGGCTTCAGCAGCAATGCTGCCCTCGACAGTCCGCGGCAGGCGATCGCGCCCGAGCGCTGGAATGACCTCGACCTCGATAGCAAGACATCGACGGCGACAGGTCCCAACCTGACGATCACACAGATTCTGGTTTTCGGGAAACCTTCGGAATCGCCTGGCAAACGAAGCAACTTGCGGGTTCCCCGTGATGCGATCCGAGCCTGGTATGTCGGCTGGGTCGCAGCAAACGACGGCAAGGGAACTGCGCCGACACGTGACGAAGATGAAGCAGCTGCAAGAACAGAATTCGGAGAGCGAGTGACGCGTAACATCTTGCGGGCGTTGCGCCGGGAGCTGGCGCCCGCAAGATGGACGATGCGAGGGCGCCGACGCGAAGTTCCGAATCGCAAAGGGCCGTGACATGTGACGGTGTGACGGCAACGAAGTAGCAAACAGCCATCGAGCGGCGATCTGCCAAGGCGGCCGGTGAGCTGGATGTCCCTGCGAAGGCAAGATGATCACGCGCGGGAATTGATCTCGAGTCTCACCGCTGCGGTGAATTGACAGGAGTGGTTGTTGTCTGGACGAGCGGAAACGGCTTCGGGCCACGTATCTGTCGCCTGATATCGCATAGTGTCGTTTAATGTCATGATTACAATAGTTTATGATCATGTTATGATTGCTTGCATGAACAGCGGATCAGGTTTCGTCAAAGCAGCGGGGGGGCGTTCAGATGTCCGGCATCTTTTGATTCGGGGACCGGCGCCCTCCCTCGCTCACAGATACCGCGAATTTCTCGACCGGGTATTCCCGCTCCGCTCCACGCAAATACTTCGCAATGACGGGCATTTCGGTGAATGATTGTCACGGATAAGAGGCCAAATGAGTGGACCAACTGCGGAGTTCGGTTGGCCACAGGAGGGCGATTTCCAGCTCGATACCCGGTCTATGCAGGCCATTATTCCGGCTTTGGAGTCCGATATCGCGGCCTCGGCCACAACGGACACCGTCGGACGCACTTGCCCGGCGGTTCCAATGCGCGTGAGAATATCAGATCAGGCGATGCGGTAGACGCGCCCGCGTTTTTTGTCGCTGTCGCTGGTGACAGCAAGGCCGAGCCGCTTCTTCAAGGCTCCAGCCAAGGCGCCCCGAACCGTGTGAGCCTGCCAGCCCAGCGCCTCGGCCAATTCGATGATCGTCGCTCCCTTCGGCCGTTTGAGCATGGCGATCAGGCGAGCCTGCTTGGTTCCGTCTCGGACTGCCAATTCGCGATCTGCTATCCCAACAGTCGCCCCGCGCGACTCCTTACGGCCCAGCTGGGCGGCCTCTTTGGGTTTGTCCGCCTTTCGTCCCTGCCGCCCCGACCCGGCTTCTGTGGGCAGCGTGTCGCCATCGAGGGCGGCCAAACCGGTGTCGGTTATGGCGAGTGTCAAGCCGTGGCCATCTCCGTTTCTCCGCCAGATCGGATCGCCACGGACGACGTTGGCGTCGCGTTCTTCGACCAGGCCCTTGGCTATCATGCTCTCGATCGACTTCCGCGCCGCTCCGCCTCTGAGGGTCTTCGGAAGAGGCAAAACAAGGCGGCTGTCGCGCTGGCTGGCGGCGGAGAGGACGACGAGCTGAGTATCGGTGAGTTTCGGCATGAGGCTTTCTCCTGTACCGGACGCGGCAACCATTGCCGGTCCGTTACCGCCGCAAGCCCCGAGCATCATCAGGTGACGGGGCGTCGAGGCAGAAGGAGCGGCCAGCGGTCAACGAACCGCGCATTCACCTTCCTGAAAGGCGGCATCGGTGATGCGCTTGAGGAGCTCGGCATAGGAGGCGAGTGTCCCGACATGACCCCAATGGATCTGGTCGGGTTCCGCCCCAAAGTGATCATCGCTGACCACCTTGAGCCGTTCGAGCATGCGGTCGATCTCGAGCTTGCGGGCGATGTAGGCATCAAGGGCGGTCTTGCTGGAGGTGCGGCGGACCATGGGGCTTTCCTTTCTCTGTGGCCCCATACAGGCTCTGAACGATCATCCAGGCAAGTCAATAAGCATGTGCTTCCATCATAGCTTTCGATGACTGGCCGAGCCCGGCCTGAGCGGCTTTTGCGCGGCAGCCCCAAGGTGTTGAACGCATGACGACCACCGCCAACCAGGTGCGGGCCCGATCCGATCCGACAGAACCGGATCTTGCGGCTCTGATGTCAGGGCTGGGGTTGCGGATCGACTGGCGCGCCATCGACACGCTCATTCCCTTTGCCCGCAATGCCAGAACCCATAGCGGCGAGCAGATCGCCTTGATTGCCGGATCGATCAGAAGTTTCGGTTTCACCAACCCGGTCCTCGTCGATGGTTCAAACGGCATCCTCGCTGGCCATTGCAGGATCATGGCGGCCCGAAAACTCGGACTTGCGACCGTGCCGGTGATCGAGCTTTCACATCTCAGCGAGCGTGACAAGCGCGCCCTCGTCATTGCCGATAACAAGCTCGCCGAGCGCGCCGGCTGGGACATGAACCTGCTGGCATCGGAAGCTGGCGAGTTGAGTGATCTGGGTGTCGACCTCGCGGACCTCGGCTTCACCGCCGGCGACATCGACGATCTCATGGCCCAGGGGGACATTGATCCCCGAGAGGATGTAATCCCACCTCTTCCCGACAATCCCGTCAGCAGGCTTGGCGACCTCTGGCAGCTCGGCGCCCATCGGCTTCTCTGCGGCGATGCCACCGATGCCAGAGCAGTTGCGCTGCTTCTCGACGGCGTGACATCCCATCTCATGGTCACCGATCCACCCTATGGGGTGAGCTACGAACCTGCCTGGCGCAACGCGACCGGAGCATCGGCAACCGGGCGGACCGGCAAGGTGCTCAATGATGACCGTGCCGACTGGCGGGAAGCTTGGACGCTGTTCCCCGGCGACGTCACATATGTCTGGCATGGCGCACTGTACGCAACGACAGTTGCCGAGAGCCTGGAAGCATGTGGATTTGCCATTCGTTCACAGATCATCTGGGCCAAGGACCGGTTGGTGTTGAGCCGCGGCGACTACCATTGGCAGCATGAACCCTGCTGGTACGCAGTGAGGGCTAAGGCCAAGGGCCACTGGTCAGGTGATCGGACCCAAACCACGCTGTGGTCCATTGCCAACCGCGACCAGGATGCCAGCACCGTCCATGGCACCCAGAAGCCGGTCGAATGCATGCGCCGCCCGATGCTCAACAACTCCTCACGAGGCCAGGCGATCTATGATCCATTTCTCGGTTCGGGCACTTCACTGATTGCCGCCGAGACCACCGGGCGGGTTTGCTATGGTCTCGAACTGAGCCCCGCCTATGCCGATGTGATCATCGAGCGCTGGCAGACCTTCGCCGGCAAGGAGGCAAGACTCGCAGGGGAAAATGCGAGCTTCGCCGAGGTCAGGGAGGCACGGCTGCAGCCATGAGCCAGACCCGCGCCATGTCCTTTGTGGAAGCCGTGGCAAACATCCTGATGGGCTACGGTATTGCGCTGGCAACGCAACTGATGGTGTTCCCCCTGTTTGGTCTGGCAGCCACGCTTCGAGACAATCTGTTGATCGGCGCCATCTTCACATTGGTTTCGCTTACCCGTTCCTACCTATTGAGGCGCCTGTTCAATGCACTTTCAGTCGTACAGGATCTCCGATCATGAGAGGCCGCCGCCCCAAGCCAACCCAGCTCAAGATCATTGACGGCAACCCTGGCAAGCGTCCCCTCAACGCCCATGAGCCTCGCCCGCAACTGTCCCTGCCCACCTGCCCTGCTCATCTGTCACCGTCTGCCAAGGC
>JANMMJ010000289.1:0-3708 GCA_031373255.1 Hyphomicrobiales bacterium | reverse complement strand
CTTTCAGCGTCACGGTATTGAAAGGCTGCCGGATGTTGAAGGCAACAAGACCCCGAAGAAGAAGTTCAAGGTCTATCCCATTGGCTATTTCCATATCGACATTGCCGAAGTGAGAACGGCGGAAGGCAAGCTGCATCTCTTCGTTCCATTGATCGGACCAGCAAGTTTGCCTATGTCGAGCTTCATCAGAAAGCGACAACAGCCATCTCAAAACAATTCTTAGACAATCTCGTTGCCGCCGTCCCATACAAGATACACACGGTTCTCACCGACAATGGCATTCAGTTCACCGATCCAACTGGCGAGAGCTGGACACCTGTCGATATCAGGAAGATGCGAGCAGAAGGAAAGCTGTTCAGGTGCCATGCCTTTGAGAGTGGATGCGCCACTCACAACATTGACCACAGACTCACTAGCCTAAGCATCCGTGGACCAATGGCCAAATCGAACGCATGTACCGAACCACCAAACAAGCGACCGTTCATCGCTATCATTATGACAACCACGATCAGTTGCGCCAGCATCTCTCCGATTTCGTCAACGCATACAACTTCGCTAGACGTCTCAAGGCATCGAAGGGCCTAACTCCATTCGAGTTCATCTGTAAATGCTGGACAAATCAGCCCGAAAGATTCAATCTAAGCCCAATCCATCAAATGCCGGAACTGAACATTTAGTTAACCCGTGCCATGACTGCTGTGGCACCCCTCCATTGCACGAAACCCAGTAGCGCCTTTTCAGACTCGTCTGTGCAGTTCGTATCTGGCCCCAATCCTGCGGTATCGGGCGCTAGTTCGGGGTATTTCTGCAAAAGATCAAAGGCACCACGCCTCAGTGCATCGCCATACTCGCCCATGCTGAAGAATAGAGTCGCATTGACATGTTCCGCGCGGCGCAGACGGTGAAAGAAATCGTCGTGATCGACCGCATACGCATCACTGGCTTTGAGCCAATCATTGTCAGATAAAAGCCGGTCCCGGAGAAGACGAACATCTCGTAGTGTTCTGGAAAGCCCACACCCCCATACAGGATCGCTGGATCCCGCAGCGTCCCCAATTAGCACACATCCTTCCTGAACAGGATGGGTGATCCACTGATGTGCACCGTCAAAAGTGGCATGCACACCATGCGGCGTTAGTGCCTCAATCCAGTCGCGGGGGGCACCGACCTCGATGAAGTGTGCCTTTGCCGCGGCATAATCGCGCTCGCCTGACCATCGACGTTTCAAGGCATCAACATGATGGAAAATATAGCCGCGATAATTGCCTGGCTTGTTGCTTACCAGGATTGCCCCACGGCCGGTTGTCCCATCCTGGTAAAAATACAACGCACGGTCTGTCGGGATGTTGCCCTTCAGCTGAAACCCTCCGGAAAACAACTGTGGTGGATCCCGTTCACGCTTAAAGCCCAGGAGAGTTGCCACGTAAGAATCACGACCGTCAGCTCCGACGATTAGACGAGCTTCGACATCCTTCTGGCCACCATCTGTCTCAATTTTCGCTCGGGGTCGGCCGTCCAAATCGATGGCGCTGACGTTGGCGCCACGCCAGACCTCGCAACCACAACGCTCCGCCTCTGCGAGCAGGAACTCCTGCATTTCGGGGTGAAAGAAGCTGACGATCCCATTTCCCTGGGGAGCGGTATTGTGAAACTCTCGTGGCGGGCGTTCGACGCCACCGCGGATGAAATACTCGCGCGGCAATTCCTGTCCGCAGGTTTTTAGCAGCAGCTCATGAATGCCGAGATCCATGGCTTCAACGCCACCCCAAGGCAGCAGAACCTCGCCGCGAATGCGGTCGCGAAACTCAAGGCTCTTTTCAACAATCAGGACGCTTCTGCCGGCTAAGGCCATGCAACGCCCCAACGCTGCACCAGCAAGGCCGCCACCCACAATCAAGAGGTCATAATCTCTACCAGCGGACAATATCGACTCCTGTTAGGGAGGAGGTTGAAGAGCGATTGATTAGACGCACCTCAAGTGATTTTCCTCAGTGTATTCCAGGGTTTTTCTGTTGCAACATCGACCGTTTCCAATCCACCTTCACCAACAGAAGGTCCAAACATCGCAATGATCTGTGCTTCGCCAACACCGATATTGAACGAGGCGTGGACGGTGTTGGGTGGAATGAAGACCGAGTCACCAGGGCCGAGAACCCGTCTCTCAGTTTCGAGCCACTGCTCAACGTGACCCGCAATGACCATAATCACTTCTTCTTGGTCCACATGTTTATTAAAGTCATGGACCTTGCCGGGATTTAGTCTGGCATCGACGATTGTCAAGTATTTTGCGCCTGTACGCGACGAGCTGCAATGAGAGCCGACCCGGCCCCAGTCGAGCTGCATGTATTCAGTTTCTGAGGCAAGTGAGAATTATCCGGACATGAATCTGATCCTTCCAGAATTCTGCAGTTTGAGCAGTCGAACCGTCCGCATATAGACGGCAGTTGGGTAGAAAGCGGTCGCGTCACGCGCCTTTGATCAAACAGCCCGCGGCGAGCACAACATAGGCAATTGCCATCAGCCAGACTGAAGCTATCGGAATAATTGCGAAGCTACCCAAGGCAGCAAGTGCAGCAAAAATTGAGATAACCAATGAAATCACAAAAATAATGGTCGTCGGTGCGCTAAGCCGAATGTTCATTCTGAATTCTCCTGCCGTTGATTCGACGCTCAAACATACATCGGAGAGGTAGTGACTGCATCCGGTGTCTGACGGCGCTTCAGATCACGAACACAGCCAACCCACCAGGAAAACTGACACCGGAGCTAGCTCTGTGTCCACACCAGGTAGGATTTCCGCCCTGACTTGCTGCCGAACCCGCTAAGCGAGCGCAGGTTTACTTCCTTCTTTGCCAACTTCGTCAGGAAAGCATGTAAAGTGCCTGGTTTGTTAGGCATCTCTACTATTTCGGCTTTGCCTTCGGTGCAGGAAATCAAAGTCACAGAGATTTGCTAAGCGCAGCGATTAAATCAGATGGGATGGTTGCCGCCCTCCCCATGCGGCATCGTAACGTGCCAAATGGTGGCCCGATGGCCACGAAGCGGAGAGGACGGCGAGATGAAGGATACGATGATTGGTGTGGACCTGGCAAAGCGTGTTTTCCAGGTACATGGAGCAACAATGACGGGGCATGTGATGTTCCGCAAGAAGCTGTCGCGGGAACAGTTCCGGATGTTCATGGCGGCGCAGCCGCCTTGCGTGGTCGTGTTTGAGGCCTGCAGCAGTGCCAGCTACTGGGCGCGGGAGATAGAAGCGTTTGGCCACGAAGCCAGGCTGATCGCGCCGCAATATGTCCGGCCTTTTGTGAAGCGTCAGAAGAATGACGCGGCCGACGCTGAGGCGATCGTGACGGCCGCACGCCAACCCGAGATGCGGTTTGTCACTCCGAAGACGGAGGAGCAGCAGGCCAAGGCCGTGCTGTTCCGAGGCCGCGAGCGCCTTGTCCATCAGCGCACCGAACTTGTGAACGCGCTGCGGGCTCTACTTTACGAATATGGCCATGTGTTTCCCATAGGCCTCGCCCATCTGAAGCGTATCGAGGCGCTGGTGAAAGACCCGGCGTGCGACCTGTCCATACCGTAAATCGAATCTGACTCGCCAATGAGAGAATATTGGGCGAAGTTTGCCAGCGATGATAGGCATTTTGAGTCTGATCTGGAGCGCCATCACTGGATTTTTCTGGCCGCGGGTTGACCGCGAGGCGGAAA
>JANMMJ010000273.1:0-11168 GCA_031373255.1 Hyphomicrobiales bacterium | reverse complement strand
TCACCTTTTCCAGATCGCCCAGCGCCGCTTTCAACTGGCTGATGGCATTGAGCGTCGAGAGCTGGCAGGCCAGATAGCCTTGCTCGGCGGTCAGGTCCTTGCCGATCTTGCCCTTGAATTTCAGGTCGCCTTCGATCCAAGGCAATTGCCCCGATGTATAGAGCATGTTTCCGCTGATCGCCCACGGCACGTAGTTGGCAACCGCACCTGCCGATTTCGGCAGCGTCAGCCCGAGCGACGCAAGCCGTTCTTCCGCCGTTGTGCCAAGAGCCTGCAACATGTTGCGTCCCTCCTTCCAATTGTCCATTCTACGATGGCAGCGCGAGTGAAGGCAGGCAAGCATCCATGGCTAAATTCAATATTGTCCTCGACGACAGGCTCTATCCCTATTTCCAGAATGTTGCCTACGACGAAGCTCCGGTATTGGCGGAACTGCGCCAGCGCACCGCGTCGCTTCCCATGGCTGTCATGCAGATCACCCCGGAGCAGGGCGCCTTCATGGCCATGCTGGTGCGGCTCACGGCAGCGCGCCGCGTTCTCGAGATCGGCACCTTCACCGGCTACAGCGCGTTGGCCATGGCGCTGGCCCTGCCCCATGGCGGCAGCATCCTGGCCTCCGATGTCAGCGAAGAATGGACCGCCATCGCCCGGGAATTCTGGGCGAGAGCCGGCATCGCCGACAAAATTTCACTGCACCTGAAGCCCGGCCGCGAAGTTATTGGCGAGTTGCTGGCGGCAGGCGAGGCTGGCCGCTTCGACATGATGTTCATCGACGCCGACAAGGAACAGTATGATGCTTACTACGAAGGCGGCCTCGAACTGCTGAAAACCGGTGGCCTGATGCTCATCGACAATGTGCTGTGGGGCGGCGATGTGGCTGATCCCGCCAAGACCGACAGGGAAACCAAAGCCTTCCGCGCCCTCAATGCCAAGATCAGGCAGGATGCGCGCGTCGATTTTTCCATGGTCCCCATCGGCGATGGCGTCACCATGGTCCGCAAGCGCTGACGTTGGAGGGGGTATGATGAAGGTCAATCAGGATAGGGATGCGCTCATCGTCATCGATGTGCAGAATGATTTCTGCCCGCTCGGCAAGCTGGCGGTAACGGGAGGTGATGAGGTTGTACCGGTCACTAATGCCATCGCCGGCAAATTCGACCACGTCATCCTGACCCAGGACTGGCATCCGGAAGGCCATTCGTCCTTTGCCTCAAGTCACCAAGGTGCCGAGCCCTTCACCAAGATCGCCATGCCGTACGGTCCGCAGACCTTGTGGCCCGAGCACTGCATCCAGGAATCGGCTGGCGCCCTGTTCCGCCATGATCTCGAAATTCCTCACGCCGAACTCATCATCCGCAAAGGCTTCAGGAAAGCCATCGACAGCTATTCCTCGTTCTTCGAGAATGACCACACCACGCCCACTGGACTCGCCGGTTACCTGCGCGAGCGCGGTTTTGGCCGTGTCTTCTGCGTCGGCCTCGCCTTCGATTACTGCGTGCGCTATTCCGCTGAGGATGCGCTGGCCCAGGGTTTCGAGACCGTGGTGATCGAAAATGCCTGCCGCGCCATCGATCTCAATGGTTCTGCTGATGACACCCGCCGGACCTTCAGGGAATTGGGTGTGAAACTCTTGCCGGCTTTCTGAATTTACGGATGCAGCTGTTGCAGCAAGTCGTCATATGACGCCAAGCCCTGATCTTGCATCGCGTCCCGCCAGCGAACGGCGAATTTCTGCTTGATCTCGTCTGTCACCAGGGATTTGCCGATGCCAGCCTGCCCACCCTTCACCTTCGACGAATGCCCGCCCGCCGGAAGCCCGCAGACCGCATCGCGCGACTGCCGCACCAGGTGATCGTCAAACTGCCGTTCATGGCGCTTCATGAACTCAAGGCTGGCCTGTGCCGTCGCAATGGCGCGAACCTCCGGGCTGATCGAAGCATCGGCGAAGTCGGCAACACGTTCGACGATACCCGGCAGGTCCTGCTTCATGTGCTCGAAGCACACCAGCAGAACCTCTGGCCGCTGCCGCTCGGCCCACCATGAGCGGGCATGCCCCCAGTAGCTTCCTTTGCTGTCATCCCTGCCGAGATAATATTCGGCAAAATCGGAAAGCGCGATGGCGCCGGGCTCAAATACCCAGCCTTCGAAGAACTGATACAGCGACACCATGGCATCGATGGGATCGCGAAACACGATGATGTAGCGCCCGCCCTTGGGAATGTCCTTCCAGCCGAGATGCGATTTGAACACATGCGGCCGGGCAAACTGCGGCGCGTCCGGGTTCATTCCCATGTCATGCGCAAGTTCGAGCCATGGCGTCACTTCGGTTATCTCGTCAAACGCCATCGATCCGCCGGAACGCAGCCCGTGAACGATCTGCTGCATCCATGTCGTGCCGCATTTTGCATAGGGTGAAATGAAGATATCCGTGGCGTGCGGAACATAGGCGAGGCCGCGCTTCACGTTTGCGTCCGTGGCAAACCCCTTCATGCACTGCTGCACTTCCGCGATTGTCCGGGGCCGGCCGCCGCGTTCAATGTAATCCACTAAGGTCTCCTCATTTGGAAAAGGCACTATTGCACCACTTCCGGCACGCGTTCGGCGGGCGGCGTGTTGCGGCTTCGCCCGCAGCGCACGATGCCGTCGATCATCACCATGCCGATGCCCGGAAGGTCGCCAAGCTCGATGCTCTTCAGCACAGTCGATCCCGCCGTGTGCTGCGCCCGGTCGATGAACACGAGGTCGGCAGGCCGCCCGGCCTCAATCAGGCCGCAATCCAGCTTTCGCATCCGCGCCGTGTTTCCCGTGGCACAGGCGATCGAAAGCTCGGCAGGAAGCCCGCCGAGACCGGAAAGCAGCGCCACCATGCGCAGGATGCCGAGCGGTTGCACTCCGGACCCCGCGGGTGAATCGGTGCCGAGAATGACGCGGTGCAGGTTCCTTGTGGCAAGTGCGGTCTTCAACGCGGCAATGGCGATCCGCTCGTTGCCGTTGTGGACCAGTTCGATGGCCCGCTTGGAAACCTCGCACAATTCGCACACATGCGCTTCCGGAAGCGAAGTGTGCCCGCCATTGATATGGCCGATAACGTCGGCGTCCGCCTCAAGCACCGTATCCTTGTCGATCAGGCCGGAACCCGGAATCGACGGGCCGCCGGTATGGATGGTGGACTGGAGGCCATGCTTGCGGGCCCAGGCCACCATTTCCTTGGCCTCGTAGCCGGCCTTCACCGATCCCAGTCCGACTTCGCCGAGAAGTGTCACGCCGGCCCGCGCCAGTTCGGCAAAATCCTCTTCCACCATCCCTTTCTCAAGAACCGGAGCACCGGCATGCAGCTTTACGCCGCCCGGCCGGAACGCCGAGAATGAGCGTTGCGCCGTGATTGCCAGGGCTTTCAGCCCAATGATGTCCTTGGGCCGGCCGGGCAGGTGCACCTCTCCGGCCGAGACCATGCTGGTCACCCCGCCATTGAGGAACGAGTCGATCCAGCCAATCTGGTTCTGCCGCGGCGTCCAGTCGCCAAACACCGGATGAACATGGCTGTCGATCAGTCCCGGCATCACCGCCGTGCCCCTGGCGTCGACAATCATCTGGGCATTGCTGCTGTCGACGTCCTTGGCCTTGCCCACTGCCGTAATGACTCCGTCGACGCATACAATCGTATCGGCATCCGACAGCGGCGCGTTCATGTCGCCGGTGATCAGCAATCCGATATTCCTGATGACGGTCTTGCCTTTGGCCACACCATCGGCCGTTCCTGCAGCCATGCATTCCTCCACTATCTGCCAAATCTTCACGCGCCTTGACCGCTTTGGCAAGCCTCGTCACAACAAGGCGATGAACCCGAGCCTCCGGATCAAAGGCATCGTCCTGATGCTGGTGGCAATCTGCCTTTTCGCGCTGCTCGACGCCTCTGCGAAATATGCCATGCAAACGGTGCCGCAGCCGGTTGCGGTATTCTTCCGCTACTTTCTTGCGTTGCTGATGGCTGTTGTCCTGTTGCTCCGGGGCGGCGGCGCGCCTCTTCTGCGCACCTCCCATTTGCCGCTCCACGTGTTGCGCGGCCTCATGTTGCTCGCCTCGACGCTCCTGAACTTCATGGCGATTACCTATCTGCAACTGGCGCAGACGGCTGCCATATCCTTCACCATTCCGCTCTGGGTCTGCGGCCTTTCAGTGATGCTCCTCGGTGAGGAGGTGGGGCCGCGCCGCTGGGCTGCCGTGATCGTGGGCTTTCTCGGCGTGCTCATCATCATGCGCCCCGGCACGATGGGATTTCACTGGGCCATGCTTCTTTCCTTGGCCGCCTCCTTCTGCGGCGCCATCTATAATATCGGCACCCGCAAGGTGGGCGGCACCGATCGGGCCGAAACGTCCCTGCTCTATGTCTGCATCGTGGGAAGCCTGTTTGCCGCACTTCCGCTGCCCTGGGTCTGGCGGATGCCACACGGGATTGAGTGGCTGCTTCTGCTGGCCATGGGCATTTTCGGCTTCATCGGCCATCTTCTTCTGACGCAGGCTCATCGCCTCGCACCGGCTTCGGTTCTGGCCCCCTTCGTCTATACCCAGATCATCTGGATGATCCTGTTCGGATTGATCGTGTTTGGCGATCGCCCCGATATGTGGACGCTCCTTGGCGCAGCCATCGTCATTGCCAGCGGGCTTTACGTCTTTGCCCGTGAGCGCAGCCTCGGCATATCCCGGCCCGTTCCCGCACCCCAGGACTGAAGCCGCTATATCGCCAGCGTATAGGCCGTCTTGATTGTCGTATAGAATTCGACGGCGTGACGTCCCTGTTCGCGCGCGCCATAGCTCGAACCTTTGCGCCCGCCGAACGGCACATGGTAGTCGACGCCCGCCGTCGGCAGGTTGATCATCGCCATGCCGGCTGCCGAATGCTTGCGGAAATGGCTGGCATGCTTGAGCGACGATGTGAAAATTCCCGATGACAGGCCGAATGGCGTGTCATTGGCGACACTGAGCGCCTCTTCATAGGAATCGACCTTGATGACCGAGGCAACCGGCCCGAACACTTCCTCGCGGTTGATCCGCATGTCGTTCCTGGTATTGGTGAAAAGCGCGGGTGAAAGATAATGGCCCTTAGTGTCGCGGTTGAGCAGTTCGCCACCCCACGCCAGTTCGCCGCCTTCCTTGCGCGCAATGTCTATGTACTTGAGGTCCTGCTGCAGCTGGCTTTCGTCAACCACCGGCCCGATGACCGTGCCTTCCTTCAGCGCATGATCGACCTTGAGTCCCTTCATTGCCGTCACCATTTTCTCGACGAACGCATCGTGGATCTTTGATTGCACCACCAGCCGCGAGGACGCCGTGCAGCGCTGCCCTGTCTGGTAGAACGCACCGTCAATCGATGCCGCTACCGCCGCATCGATGCTGGCATCGTCGAGCACCACCAGCGGGTTCTTGCCGCCCATTTCGAGCTGGAACTTGGCGCCGCGTGCCGCACATGCCATTGCAACCTTGGCGCCCGTCTCCACCGACCCGGTAAACGAGATCGCGTTGACGTCCTTCGAGTCGAGGAGCCGCTGCCCCACCACGGAGCCCCGTCCCATCGCCAGATTGACAACCCCCTTGGGGAATCCGGCACGCGACATGATCTCGATCAGCATCCATGCCGTGCCGGGTACCAAGTCAGCGGGTTTCAGCACGATGGTATTGCCGAAGGCAAGTGCCGGCGCCATTTTCCATGCCGGAATTGCAATCGGGAAATTCCACGGCGCGATCAGCCCGACAACGCCGAGTGGCTCCCGCGTCAGCGTCACCTCCACGTTGGGCCTGACCGATGCGATTGAAACACCCTCCTGCCGCAGGGCCTCCTGCGCATGGAACTTGAAAATCTGCGCCGCACGGATGGTTTCCGCCACGCCATTGGCTAGCGGTTTTCCTTCCTCGCTGGCAAGCATCCGGCCAATTTCGTCCTTCCGTGCCAGGATCTCGTTTCCGGTAGCTTCCAGTGCATCGGCCCGCACCTGCGGCGTGGCTGAACTCCAGGCGGGAAAGGCGGCTTTTGCTGCGGCAATCGCGGCATCGGCCTGAGCAGCGTCGGCCTGCGCATAAAGACCGATCACGTCGCTGACATCCGACGGATTGATGTTCTCCCGCTCGGATTTTCCCGCAACCCACTCGCCGCCGATATAATTCTTGTGAACCGTCATTCTGGACTCCCGCTTTCAGGGCGCGGACGTTAGCATGCGGGGTAAGGGAGGCAAACATGCGTATTGGTCTTGTTGGCGCTGGTCTGATGGGCCATGGCATGGCTGTCAACCTGATGAAAAATCATCATGACGTAACCGTCATCGCGCATCGCAACCGCAAGCCCGTCGACGATCTCGTAGGCCTTGGCGCCAGAGAAGCCGGATCGCTCGGCGAGCTGGCAGATGCCTCCGACATCATCATACTGTGCCTGTCGACGGCGAATGTCGTCGAAAGCACCATCGCCGGGCTGAAGCCCCATCTTCGCGGCGGCCAGATCATAATCGACACCGGTACGACCGACCCCGAAACCACCCGCCGCCTGTCACGCGAACTGGCGCGCTCGGCCATCGGTTACGCCGATGCGCCGATGACCGGTGGCCCGGGCGAGGTGCTGAAGGGCGAGGCCGGAATCCTCTGCGGTGCCGATGACAAAACCTTTGCCGCCATCGAACCCATTCTGCGCTGCTACGCCACAACGATCAGGCACTTCGGGGCACCGGGAGCGGGGCACGCCGCCAAGCTGATTTCCAACTTCCTAGTGACCGGCATGATTGCCCTCGTGACCGAGGCCTTTGCCGCCGCGCGCGTATCGCATCTCGACTGGAAGGACCTTTACGAGGTCATGCTGAATGGGTCCGGCAATTCCGGCGTATTGCGCAAGATGGTGGGGGCCGCACTCGATGGCGATTTCGATGGCTATAAATTCTCCATCGCCAATGCCGGCAAGGACATCGGCTATTATCTCGAACTTGTTGAACCTCTCGGTCTTCGCACACCGCTCGCCGAAGCAGTTGCGAAACAGTTCCTCCACGCTGTAGAGACAGGCCATGGCGGGCGCAATGTCAGCCATTTCCTTGATCCCGCCATTGACGATGTGACCTGATGCTCCAGCTAAATCCCAACGTAACCGCCATTGAAGAAGAAATGGCATTTTCGGTCTCGGACCGGGCCACGGCGCTTCGCGCCAAAGGTCATCCGGTCATCAACCTCGGCATTGGCCAGCCCGATTTTACCCCGCCGAAACATATCCTTCTCGCTGCCGAGAAGGCCGTTCGCGATGGCCCTCACGGCTATTCCTCGCCGCAGGGGCTGCCGCAACTGCGCAACGCCGTTGCGGCGCATGTCGCCGGCCGTTTCAAGGTGCCTGTCGCTGCGGAGGAAGTCGTCATCGTGCCCGGCGGAAAGGTGACTTTTTACTTCGCCTGCCAGCTCTTTGGCGGCCCCGGTGCTGAAATCCTCTACCCCGATCCGGGTTTTCCTCCCTACCGCGATGCTATCCGTTCGAGCGGTGCAAAGCCTGTGCCCTATCCAATCCGCGAGGAAAATGATTTCGGTTTCGATTCCGGGGAAGTGCTTTCCTTCATAACCCCGCAGACCCGCCTCATCATTGTCAATTCCCCGGCTAATCCGACGGGTGGCGTTGTCGATGCCGGTGAAATGCGCAAACTCGCCGAGGGACTGCTGCGCCATCCCCAGCTTGCCATCCTGTCGGATGAAATCTACAGCCACCTGATCTTCAAGGGTTCGGAGTTCACCAGCTTCCTGACCTTCCCGGAACTTCGTGATCGCACCATCATGCTCGATGGCTGGTCCAAGACCTTTGCCATGACCGGCTGGCGTCTTGGCTTTGGTGTCTGGCCAAGGCAGTTGATCGACCACGTCAAGAAGCTGATCACCGTCGATCATTCCTGCACCAGTGTCGCAACCCAGATGGCGGGCCTTGCCGCCATTACCGGCCCGATGGATGAGATCGAAGGCTTCCGCCAGAGTTTCGAGCGCCGCCGCGATATCGTGGTCGCAGGGCTCAACGCGATCCCAGGCGTCAAATGCCGCCTGCCCGGTGGCGCCTTCTATGCCTTTCCCAATATCACCGGAACCGGCCGCGACTCGGGCGTGCTGGCCCGCGACCTGCTGGAAAAGGCTTTCGTCGCCACCTTGCCGGGCGAAAGTTTTGGCGCCAATGGCAAGGGCTACCTGCGCATTTCCTACGCCGCCAGTGAGGCTGACATCCACGAAGCGCTCAAGCGCATGGCCGATTTTCTGAAATGAAAAAAGGCCATGCCGGGAGGGCGCACCCGAGGGGCTTGGGGATAGGCGCGGGGATCCGGCATGGCTGTCAAGTAGGGTGATGCAGTCACGGTACGCTACGCACACACTCACTCCGGGCTGCAGGATGAGTCTTGGCCATGGACTTTGAAGGTCTTATGACGGGAGCGTGCCTGACGGAGTTATCCCCAGTTGGCTGACCACAATCTTTTCACGCTGCTCGATGCCCGGTTCGCGGAGGCACCTGGCCGCGTCGCGTTCCGTTCGAAATCGGGCGAAGCGCTCATGTCGTTTGGCGAGCTGCGTACCGCCGTGTCGCGCTATGCCAACGCACTTACGATTCTCGGTGTTGAGCCCGGTGATCGCGTCACCGCACAGGTCGAAAAATCTCTCGCTAATGTCCTGCTCTATCTTGCGGTGCTGAAATGCGGCGCCGTCTTCCACCCGCTTAACATTGGCTACACCGCGGCCGAAACAGAATACTTCATCGCCGACGCAAAACCGAAACTGATTGTCTGCGATCCGGCCCGGCAGCGCGACATGCGCGCCTGTGGCGATCGTCACCAGGTGACATCGGTCGTCAACCTTGATGCCAATGGCATTGGCAGTCTCAGTGAACTTGCCAGCCGCATGGATGAACGCCACCAAACCGTGGCGCGCGGCAGCGACGATCTTGCCGGCCTGCTCTATACCAGCGGCACCACCGGCCGCTCCAAGGGGGCCATGATCACCCATGGCAATCTCTACTCGAATGCGAGCACACTCAACACGCTGTGGGCTTTCACGAAGCACGATGTGCTCATCCACGCACTCCCCATCTTTCATGTCCATGGACTATTCGTCGCATTGAACACGGCCTTCCTTAGCCCGTGCGAGATCGTCTGGTTCGAGAAGTTCGACGCTGAAGCGATCATCGCGGCACTCCCCCGCGCGACGGCCATGATGGGTGTTCCGACCTTCTACACGCGGTTGCTGTCCATCCCGCGCTTTACCGCCGGCACCTGCCGCAGCATGCGGCTTTTCATATCGGGCTCTGCCCCGCTTCTCGCCGAGACCCATGAGGCGTTTCACGCCCGCACCGGCCACGTCATTCTCGAGCGCTACGGCATGACCGAAACGGGAATGATCACGTCCAACCCCTACGAGGGCAGTCGTGTTCCGGGCACCGTCGGATTCGCGCTGCCTGATGTCGCCGTCCGTGTCGCCGCAGCTGTTCCAGGTGAGCCCGGTGTTATTGAGGTCAAGGGGCCGAATGTCTTCAAGGGCTATTGGTGCATGCCTGAAAAGACCAGGGAGGAGTTCCGTCCCGATGGTTACTTCATAACCGGCGATGTCGGCTCCATCGACCGGGAAGGCCGCGTCACCATTTCGGGCCGCGCCAAGGACCTCATCATCTCTGGTGGCTTCAACGTCTATCCAAAGGAGATCGAAACCGAAATCGATGTCATGCCGGGTGTGATCGAATCGGCTGTTTTTGGTGTGCCCCACCCCGATTTCGGCGAAGCTGTCGTAGCCGTTGTCACCGCAGCGGCGCCGCTGCCGCCGGAACAGGAAATTATCGCAGCACTGGCCGTCCGCTTTGCCAAATTCAAGGTGCCGAAACGCGTGCTTGTCGTCGATGAACTGCCGCGCAACGCCATGGGCAAGGTTCAGAAGGCCAATTTGCGCCAGCGCTATGCCGGGCTCTTCACGCCAGCCTGAGCGCCACCGCCCCGCTCACGATCAGGATTGCCCCGATCACCCGTCCCGCAGTCACCTGTTCCTTCAGGATGAAGAACGACATCAGCATGACGAACAGGATGCTCGTTTCGCGCAGCGCCGCCACCGCTGCAATGGGGCTGACGGACATCGCCCAGATCACGATCCAGTAGGCAGACGCCGAAAAGGCAGCGCCGATCAGGCCGTTTTTCCAGAATGGCGCCACTTCCCGGATGATGCCGGGCCCGCGCATGGCAACCCCGGTCGCGAGCAGCATGACGGCATCAAGCGCGAAGACCAGTCCTGCATAGCCGGAAGCCGAACCAGAGGCCCTTGCCCCAAGCCCGTCCACAATCGTGTAAACGGCCACGAATACTGACGTCCCGAGCGCAAAGAAAAGCGTCATGCCGTCGAGGCGGATGCTTTTGTGCTTGCCAAGTGCAGTAGCCCAGATACCCAGCACCAGAACCAGGATGCCAACGGCAGTCAAGGGCGTTACGGCCTCTCCCGCCAGCGCCCAGGTTCCGGCAAGGGTCATCAGCGGCGCTGTTCCCCTTGCAATCGGATAGACTTGGCTGAGATCGCCCGTCTTGTAGCTTCGCGCCAGGAACAGGTTGTACCCGGTGTGCAGCACGCCCGAGGCAAAGGCGTACGGCCAGCTTGCCGGTCCCGGAAAAGCAAAGGCCAGCAGCATCCCCACGCCAAGTACCCCCATCAGGGTCTGGATGAGGAACAGCGCCAGGAACCGGTCAAGGTTCATCTTGACGATCAGGTTCCAGCTTGCATGCAGGAGAGCCGCCAGGATCACGGCCAGGACAATCGTAAGGTCCAAGGAATCACCCGTGGCGGGAAAATACCACTATAGCCTTGTCATTCGCGGCAATGATAGCATCTGGACCGCAGCGCTGGATTGCCGACTGTCAATGACGGGCATAGGTTTCCGGAGCGCCGTTTTTCCGCAGCAGCAGGACCTCATAGGCAGGCCCGCTTCCCTCCGGCCCCATGCCCGGTGATCCTGTCGGCATGCCCGGCACCGCAAGGCCGATTGCGTCTGCGGGCCGCTCGCGCAGGAACCGCAGCACATCGGCGGGTGGGACATGCCCTTCGAGGATCAAGCCTTCGGCAACCGCCGTGTGGCAGCCCGCCAAATCTTCAGTGATGCCGAGATTTGTCCGCCGCGCTGCCAATGCTTCGTCCTCGACCACGGTCAC
>JANMMJ010000023.1:0-26662 GCA_031373255.1 Hyphomicrobiales bacterium | reverse complement strand
TTTCCGGCAGAGGCTCGCCCGCATCGAAGCCGTGGTCCACAACCAGGACAATCGTGAACACGATGTTCTCGACAGTGATGATTACTACCAGTTTGAGGGTGGCATGAGCGCTGCCGTCGAAGAGGCTTCAGGCCGGAGGCCACGCGTCTACCACAACGACCACTCGAGGCCGGAACGGCCGGTGATCCGGACCCTAGATGAGGAAATCGGGCGCGTGGTGCGCTCGCGCGTGGTCAATCCGAAATGGATCGCGGGGGTCAAGCGCCATGGCTACAAGGGCGCATTCGAAATTGCAGCTACTGTCGACTACATGTTCGCATTTGCCGCGACGACGGGGGCTGTCAAAACCCACCATTTCGATCTAGCGTTCGATGCGTTTCTTGCTGATGAAAAAACACAGCAATTCATCGCCGAAAACAATCCCGCAGCCCTCAAGGAGATTGCCCAGCGATTCGACGAGGCGGTGGCTCGAGGATTGTGGGTGCCGCGCCTGAATTCAGCCTATCAGCTTTTGAAGGAGCTTTCGCAATGACCGAAGACGATGGTGCGCGGCATCACGAAAAGATGGTGAAGAAGAAGGCGGCGCGTGACAAGATCATGGCTGGAAAAACAAAGGAACCGGGCCTCCTTATCGTCCACACGGGCAAGGGCAAGGGGAAATCAACCGCGGCTTTCGGAATGGTTTTCCGCGCCATCGGCCATGGGATGCGCGCCGGTGTCATTCAATTTGTCAAAGGATCCTGGGGAACGGGTGAACGGACGGTTCTGGAAAAATTCCCCGATCTGGTGACGATCAAGGCGATGGGCGAAGGGTTCACCTGGGAAACCCAGGACCGCGAACGCGATGTGGCGCATGCAAAAGCAGGCTGGGAGGAAGCCAAGAAGATGATTGCCGATCCGAACTATCGTATGGTGCTGCTCGATGAACTTAATATAGTGCTGCGCTATGACTACCTGCCACTCGCTGACGTCCTCGACGTGCTTCGTCACAGGCCCGAAGACAAGCACATCATCGTGACGGGGCGCAACGCCAAGGACGAACTGATCGAAATTGCCGACCTGGTCACCGAGATGGAATTGATCAAGCATCCATTCCGGTCCGGCGTCAAAGCTCAGGCCGGCATTGAGTTCTGAACGCTATGGGCAGTCGATGCCCTTTCTCGACTTGAGAGAATTGGAAAGTGTCGTCACCAGTTCATCGAATTCCAGCTTCTTTGACTCGGCGTACTCAAACTTGAAGTGCTGGGCCTGCTTACCCTCACAGGATGCCAAAATCTTTGCGTAAATGATCCTGTGCTCCTTGCTGCCGGAATAGACACGCCAGCCGTCACCCTTTGCCTTGTAACTGATGGACCAGCCCAAGGCTTCGTCATCGGCGATCAGTGACTCAAAATGTTCCTGCAGGGTCTGGTCGATAAGGTGAGAGCCCCACACCAACAGGGATTCATCCCGGTTGGGCGAGACGTAGAGCCGGCCATCGGCATCGGCCGATTCCATTTCGACAATATATCCGGGCGGTATCGACATAACCGTGCCAAATCGTGGATTCACATACCGATCCCATTGCTGTGCCATTCCCGGACAGGCAAAGAACATCAAGAAGGGAACTACAAACCACCGCATACCTCAAGTATGACTTAAATTGGCGTATTCTGACAAGCACATGTCGTTGCGGTCCTTGACCATCCAGTGCGTGGCGCTTAACCCCTATGCTGTTGCAGCGTTCCCCATGACGGGACTGAAAGCTATTCCGGTGCGGCTGACCCAATCGGGGGCCAATGCCGGAGCTGCCTTCCGGGCCGGCCTCTCTCGCCGGCAGACGCTCGTGTTTCGGAAGGCGCTTTGAAATGACTGAGAAACTCGGTGTAATGCTTTGCGGACACGGCAGCCGCGATACCGCGGCCGTGCAGGAATTCGCTGTACTCTCGGCGCATCTTAAGGATCGACTTCCGCAGTACCCTGTCGAGTATGGCTATCTCGAGTTTGCCACGCCAATCATTCGTGACGGACTGAACCGGCTGAAAGATCAAGGCGTGAACCGGGTTCTGGCCGTGCCGGGGATGCTGTTCGCGGCCGGCCACGCCAAGAACGACATTCCATCAGTCCTCAACACCTATGGCGCGCAGAACGATCTCAGGATCGAATATGGCAAGGAACTGGGCATCGATCCCAAAATGATGCGGGCTGCAGCAGATCGTATCCAGGAGGCTCTGGATGCTGCCAGCGCGGACATCGGAAGGCATGAAACGCTGCTTGTTGTCGTTGGCCGTGGTGCATCCGATCCCGATGCCAATTCGAATGTCGCAAAGGTGACGCGACTTCTCTGGGAGGGATTTGGCTTCGGGTGGGCGGAAACGGCTTATTCCGGCGTGACTTTCCCGCTGGTGGCACCGGCGCTCAAGCACGCTGCGCGGCTGGGATACAAACGACTTATCGTCTTCCCCTATTTCCTGTTCACGGGCATCCTGGTGCAGCGCATCTACGATGCTACCGACACAGTGGCAGCACAGCATCCCGGCATCGAGTTCATCAAGGCTCCCTATCTCAACGACCATCCTGCCGTGATCGAAACCTTCGTCGAGCGGATTGCGCAGATCGTGACCGGCGATACCGCGATGAACTGCCAGATGTGCAAATACCGCACGCAGGTTCTGGGCTTCGAAGCTGAGGTTGGCGCTGCACAGGAGAGCCATCACCATCATGTCGAGGGAATCGGGACCATTGCTTCGCATGGACATGGACATAGTCAAGACTACGCGCATGGCCATACCCACACGCACGCGCCCTACCCCCATGCCGATCATCCGCTCGGACCTTTCAGCATGTACAGGCGGAAATAGTGCAATATTTGCGCGACCCCGAAGCGATCTATGTCCAGTCGTTTGCCACGATACAGGCAGAGGCCGATCTCTCGGGCATGGAGCCTGCAGTGCAGGAAATCGCCATACGGGTCATCCACGCCTGCGGCATGACCGATATCGCCAATGAACTCCGTTTCTCAACTGGCTTCGTGACTGCCGCCAAGACGGCATTGCTTGCCGGGTGTTCTATCATCGTCGATGCCGAGATGGTGAAGCACGGCATCATCTCCAGACAACTCCCGCGCGGGACGGACGTGATCTGCACGCTCAACGATCCGCGCGCACGGGAGATCGGACTGGCGCGCAAGACGACGCGATCCGCAGCGGCGGTGGAGTTGTGGGAGCCGTATCTTGAGGGCTCAATCGTTGTGATTGGCAATGCGCCCACGGCGCTGTTTGCCCTGCTGGAAGCGATTGACGCAGGCGCCACCAAGCCTGCGGCCATTATCGGCTTTCCCGTTGGGTTTGTCGGCGCGGTGGAAAGCAAGGCCGAGTTGCTGCGCGATTCACGCTGGGTTCCCTTTGCGACTCTTCCCGGCAGGCGCGGCGGCTCGGCGATGGCAGCAGCGGTTGTCAACGCCCTCACCAAGGGGCTGACGCCATGAGCAAGTGGCTGACAATTATCGGCATGGGGGAAGATGGTTTTGACGGTCTTTCGCATCGCGCCCGCGATGAAATCCTGAACGCCGAAGTAATCATTGGCTCCGAGCGGCTGCTGGCCTTTCTTCCTGAGACCAGGGCTGACATACACCTGTGGCCGCAGCCGTTCTTCAAGGTTGTCGATGAAATGAAATCGCTGATCGGACGCAGGACAGCGCTTCTCGCCACCGGCGATCCACTAAACTACGGCGTTGCGCGCAAGCTTCTCGAATTTATCCCATTTGCCGAAATGGAAATCATTCCGCATCTGTCGGCCTTCTCACTTGCCACCGCGCGCATGGGCTGGTCGCTGCCCGATTGCGATACGCTGACGCTGCATGGCCGGCACGCCGCCAATGTCGAATCCTCCATACAGCCGGGCGCCAAGGTTATCGTGCTCACGGCCGATGCAGCGACAATACCGGAGATTTGCCGAAGGCTGGTCGATCGTGGTTTTGGCCGAAGTGTCGTCACTGTTCTCGAGAACATGGGCGGGGAGTTTGAGCAGAAGTCGAGCTTTGTCGCCGAACACGCTGAACTTAAACAATATTCCGATCTGAACACGGTCGCGATCCGGTGTGTGGCCTCGCCAACAGCACTGATCTGGTCGCGGCTCGCGGGCCTGGCCGACGAAGCCTTCGAGCATGACGGGCAGCTCACCAAACGAGAGGTTCGCGCCGCGACCCTTGCGGCCCTCGGACCAGCCCCTGATCAACTGCTGTGGGATGTGGGCGCAGGTTGCGGTTCCGTTGGCATCGAGTGGATGAGATCAACGCGCGGCTGCGAAGCCATCGCATTCGAATGTGATGAAGACCGTTTGCTGATGATCAGCCGCAATGCCGACCGGCTTGGCACGCCGCGCCTGAAAATTGTTTCGGGAAAGGCGCCGGGCAGTCTCGCAGGCCAAACCCAACCAGATGCGGTCTTCATCGGCGGCGGAATGGGGATCCCCGGTGCCTTTGAGGAGAGTTGGGCCGCGCTCAAGCCAGGGGGTCGGATGGTTGCCAATGTCGTCACCCTTGAGGGCGAACTCCATCTTGTCGACCTCCAGGAAAAATTCGGCGGTGATCTGGTGCGGATGGAAGTTTCACATCTAACCCATGTGGGACGCCTCCGGGCACTTCGTCCGCGCATGGCCGTGCTCCAGTGGCGAACGATGAAGCCATGGTGAATAGTGGTACGCTCTATGGCGTCGGCGTGGGACCCGGCGATCCAGAGCTCTTGACCGTCAAGGCCTGGCGTCTCCTGTCGACCACACCGGTGATTGCTTACCTTTCAGCGAACGGGGGCGAGAGCATGGCAAGGGATATCGCCAAGCCCTTCCTGCCTGAAGACGTCATAGAAATTGCGATTGATGTGCCGATGCGTCCCGAGCGGGCACCAGCAGAGAAGGCATATGATGACGGCTGCAATCTCATCGCCAGCCATCTTGTACTGGGCCGAAATGTGGTGGTGCTCTGCGAAGGCGATCCCTTTTTCTATGGAAGCTTCATGTACATCTACTCCAGACTTGCACCAAAGCACCCGGCGTTGGTCGTACCCGGTGTCGCTTCTGTTACGGCCTCGGCTGCGGCAATTGGCCGTCCACTGGCAGCGCGCAATGAGGTGTTCAAAGTGGTTCCGGCCACGCTTGAGCCTCAGCGGCTGCGCGACGAACTCCGGGCAACGGAGTCTGCCGCAATAATCAAAGTCGGCCGACATTTCGCGAAAGTGCGCACGGCACTATTGGAACTGGACCTGCTTTCCTCGGCGATTGCAGTCATCAGAGCGAGCGCCTCCAATGAAGAAGTTATTGCTGTCAAAGACGTGAAGATGGACGCGCTTCCGTACTTTTCGACCATACTTGTCTATGCCGGGCGGGAGGCATGGTGATCCCCGTTATCTTCGTTCTGACAGCGTCTGCCATGCCAATGGCCAGACGCCTAAAGCTGGAGATCGAGAAACTTGAGCAAATGCCCTGTGAAATCCATGCCCCACACAGCATTGCCGGACACGATTTCGGCTTCGAGAAGGCAAGCGGCCACCTGCAGCAGATATTTTCAGATGGACGAATGATTGTTGGATTGTGCGCAAGCGGCATACTTATCCGGTCCCTCGCCCCAATCCTCGCGAGTAAACTAAATGACCCCCCTGTTATATCTGTTGCTGAAGATGGATCCTCGGTCGTGCCGCTTCTCGGAGGCCATCATGGCGCCAACCAACTCGCCAGGAGGATCGCATCCCTCATCGGTGGTCACGCTGCAATTACTACGGCTGGAGATGTATCCCTCGGCCTGTCCCTGGACGAGCCGCCTCCCGGCTACTGGCTAGAAAACCGCGTGGATGCCAAGTCCTTCACAACATGGTTGCTGAGCGGAGAGTTGGTGAACGTTGTTGGTGACGCGCCCTGGCTTTCGTCACTTCAACAATCGGACGCAGCGAGCAAAACTATTGTTGTGACCGAGAGCCTGATTGAAGGCAACGATAACACACTGGTGTTCCATCCGGAGACGCTTGCCGTGGGATTGGGATGTGAGCGTGGCACTGATCCTGGTGAGCTGCTCCAACTCGTGCATGAAACGCTTGAGCGGCATCAGCTCAGCGAGAAGTCCATCGCCTGCTTTGCCACAATCGACATCAAGGAAGACGAGCCAGCCATTCGTCATGTCTCCCGATTGCCCGTCAGATATTTTTCGACACAACAGCTGGCACCCTATGCGGCTATCGTTCCAAACCCGTCCAAGATCGTCGAAGACGAAATTGGCATATCCAGCGTGTGCGAAGCTGCAGCTCTTGCAGCGGCCGGTGAAGGCGGCAGACTTATCGTCACCAAGACCAAAAGCAAGCGGGCTACGTGCGCCATAGCCCGTTCACCAAACGTGATTCAAGAGTTGCGCGGACGGCCGGCGGGGAGACTCAGTGTCGTGGGCATCGGGCCCGGGCAGCGCAGCTTTCAGAGTGGAGCGTCAAGCGCCGCGCTCAACGTTGCAACCGATTGGGTAGGGTACGATCTCTATCTCGACCTCATCCAGAAGCAGAAGTATGGGCAAGTCGAACACAGGTTTCCGCTCGGCGCGGAGGAAGACCGAGTGCGCCACGCGATAGGATTGACCAAGGAAGGAAAACACGTCGCGCTTGTCTGTTCTGGCGATGCTGGAATTTATGCCATGGCGGCACTTGTTTTCGAGATCATAGACCTCGAACCCTGCCGCATTGCTGTTGAGGTCATTCCGGGAATTTCTGCGTTCCAGGCTGCTGCGGCCTCAGCAGGCGCAATGATCGGGCATGACTTCTGCTGCATCTCCCTGTCAGACTTGCTCACGCCCTGGGAAGTTATCGAGAAGCGCATAGCGGCGGCGGCCGAGGGCGACTTTGTTGTCTCCTTCTATAATCCGCGCTCACTCAAACGGCGCGACCAGCTGGAACGGGCGATGGCCATACTAAGCGCACATCGGCCCACTGATACCCCAGTCGTCATTGCTTCCAGTCTCGGGCGCCCGGAAGAAAAACTAAAAATCTTGCCCTTGTCGTCGTTCGACCCAAAAGATGTCGACATGCTCACGCTGGTGATGGTCGGTTCATCCCAATCCAAATCCTTCAAGAGGGGCGATGGCCGAACCTATGCATATACGCCAAGGGGCTACGCGAAGAAGCGAGGCAAGGCATGACTGTCCATTTTATTGGCGCAGGGCCGGGTGCCGCCGATCTGATCACGATTCGTGGCCTCAGACTGATCCAGTCCTGCCCGGTCTGTCTTTATACCGGATCGCTGGTGCCAGAAGAAATTGTCAAATCGGCGCCGGACGGCGCCCGTGTGGTCGACACGGCTCCACTGCATCTGGACCAGATTGTCGATGAAATGCAGGAGGCCCATGACAGGGGCCAGGACGTTGCGCGCGTTCATTCGGGTGATCCCAGCCTCTATGGCGCGATTGCCGAGCAAATGCGGCGGTTGGACCAGCTTGCGATTCCTTATGATGTAACCCCCGGAGTGCCTGCATTTGCCGCGGCGGCCGCGGTGCTCAAGACCGAATTCACGCTCCCAGAGATTGCCCAAAGTATCATCCTAACTCGCACCACCATGCAGGCGTCGGCGATGCCTCCAGGGGAGACGCTGGAGGAATTGGGGCGTTCGAAGGCGACGCTTGCGATCCACCTCTCCATTCGCAACCTCGCCTATATTGAGCGGGCTCTGACGCCGCATTATGGGGCCGATTGTCCAGTGGTGGTTGTGTATCGCGTTACATGGCCCGACGAGAAAATCATCCGTGGAACCCTCTCAACGATCGCCAAGAAGGTTCGCGAGGCAAAACTTACAAGAACGGCGCTCATACTCGTGGGGCGGGTGCTCGATGCCCATGATTTTCGCGATTCAGCACTTTATGACGCAAACCATGAGCATGTGTTGCGCAACAGGAAAACAGAGCGGCGTTAATCAGGTTGGCGCTCTTTGCGAAGCCTTGCCCAGTAATCCAGCCGCTTCCGGATGTCTCTCTCAAATCCACGCTCAACCGGTGAATAATAACTCTCCCGGCCCATGCCCTTGGGAAAATAGTTTTGCCCCGAGAACCCTTCTGGCTCATCGTGATCATTGCGATAGCCCGTGCCGTATTCCTGCTCTTTCATCAGGCGTGTCGGCGCATTGAGGATAATCTTGGGCGGCACCAGAGAACCTGTCTCCTTGGCGCGTCGCGTGGCTGACTTGAAGGCCGTATATGCGGCGTTTGATTTGGGCGCGGTCGCCATATAGATCGTCGCCTGTGCCAGCGCCAGCTCGCCTTCAGGCGAGCCGAGGAAATCATAAACATCCTTGGCAGCCAGAGCCTGCTGCACGGCCTGGGGGTCGGCAAGCCCAACATCCTCAATCGCCATGCGCACCAGGCGGCGTGCGATGAAGAGCGGATCCTCGCCAGCACCCAGCATCCGGGCAAGATAGTAAAGTGCCGCATCGGGATCGGACCCCCGTACCGACTTGTGCAGGGCCGAAATCAAATTGTAATGGCCGTCCTGGGCCTTGTCGTAGAGAGGAACCCGCTTCTGGACGATCAGTGAGAGTTGTGCCGGATCGAGTGTCGCCGCACCTTGGGGAACGGCAGCAAAGATATCCTCGACAAGATTGAGAAAATACCTGCCATCGCCGTCAGCCATGGCCAGCAGGGCATCCAGTGCATCCGTCTGGAGCGGCAATGGGCGCTTCTCGAACATCTCGGCACGGCCTGCGAGCTTCGCCAATGCATCGGTATCGAGCCTATTCAACACCAGGACCTGGGCGCGGGAGAGCAAGGCCCCATTGAGTTCGAACGAAGGATTCTCCGTCGTGGCCCCGATCAGGGTGATCGTGCCATCCTCAATATAGGGCAAGAAGCTGTCCTGCTGAGAACGGTTGAAACGGTGGATTTCGTCAATGAACAGCAGCGTGCCGCGGCCCTGCTCGCGCCTGATGCGGGCCTGTTCGAAGGCCTTCTTAAGATCGGCAATGCCTGAGAAAATTGCCGACATCTGCTCAAAGACAAGGCCGGTTTGGCCCGCGAGCAAACGCGCTATGGTGGTCTTGCCGGTTCCTGGAGGGCCCCAGAAAATGATCGAGGGTAGCCGACCTGCCGCCAGCAGCCTGGTCAGCACGCCTTCCGGCCCGGTGAGATGATCCTGGCCCGCCACCTCGGCCAAAGTCTGCGGGCGCAATCTATCTGCCAGCGGCCGCGGTGCTTCCTTGTCAAACCCGGCGGCCTGGAAAAGATTGCTCATCAGCCGCCAAGCTGCATCCGCAGGACACGGCCGTTCCGGTTAATGGCAAACTCCCAGTATCCCTCAGCTGATTGCAGCGCTGCAGAAAGTTTGCCGACACTGTCGATAAGCGTGCCATTCACTTCCATCAGGATGTCGCCCTTTCGGAATATCCGGCGCGCCGGACCACCCTTGATGTCAACGGCTACGACGCCTGACGACGAGGCCGGAAGATTCAATTCTTCTGCGACTGCGGGCGACAGGTTGGCGACCATGAGGCCGGCAAACGGCGTCTTGCCCTGTACGAGTGTCGTCTCTCTCGCCGTGGTCTCAGGCGCCTGGATGAGCCTGGCGCGCGCCTCCATGCGCGTTCCGGAGCGCTGATACTCGACGATTGTCGACGAGTCGATTGGTGAGGTCGCAACGCGGTAACTGAATTCACGCGCGTTCTCGATGGGCTTGCCATCGAGTGCCAGGATCACGTCACCCCGCTTCAATCCCGCAGCGAGGAGCGGGCTTTGTGCGTGGAGCGACACAATCAATGCGCCCTCGGGCCGCGCCAGACCCAGGGTCTTGGCAAGGTCGGATGAGACGTCCTGCAACTCGGCACCGGTCCACGGCCGCTTGACCTTGCCGCCCTGCTCCGCCGATTCAACTACGGTCCGCACCATGTTGGCTGGAATAGCGAAACCGATGCCAATCGACCCGCCGGATCGCGAGAAGATTGCAGTATTGATGCCGACAAGTTCTCCTCCCATGCTGACGAGCGCACCGCCGGAATTGCCGGGATTGATTGCGGCATCGGTCTGAATGAAGAATTGGTAGTCCGAGACACCAACCTGGGTGCGCGCCAGAGCCGATACAATGCCGCTGGTGACGGTCTGGCCGACACCGAACGGATTGCCAATAGCGAGCACGAGATCTCCCACTTCCAGATTGTCCGAGTCGCCCATGTTGAGTGACGGCAAATTTTCGTCTTCGGGTTCGATCTTGAGCACTGCAAGGTCGGTGCGTTCGTCGGCCAGTAGGAGCTTGGCCTCAAACTCACGCTTGTCGGCCAGGACAACGCGAATGTCCGTACCGCCCTGGATCACGTGGTTGTTGGTTACGATGAAACCGCGTGGATCGACGATAACCCCAGAACCCAAGGAGTTTTGAACGCGTTCGCGCGGAGCGCCGAAGCCACCATTCTCACCGAAGAAGCGCCGGAAGAATGGATCGGAAAGCGGTCCAAGGCTCTGCTGCGAAACCAGCCGCTGGGCGTAGACGTTAACCACAGCGGGGGCCGTTTCGCGCACCACAGGCGCGAAGGAAAGCTGGATTGCCTGATGACTCTCGGGTGCCGATTTCTCGGCGAGAGCCGGTTGGACCTGCCAGCCGAGCGCCACAACGATCAACGATGCAGTCAAGTTACGCAATTTCGGAAGAGCCTCCATACTCATCGCCGGTCCAATTTCGTCGACAGGATAATGGCCGACTCGATGCGCGTCACGCCCGGAATAGCGCCGACGTGATCGAGCATGCGGTCCATTTCCTCTGCATGTGCGGTCTTGGCAAGCGCGATAATATCGAATTTTCCAGAAACCGTGTGCAGGGCATCGATTTGCGGGATCTTCATGAGCGCGCGCGCCACGTCAGCTGCCCTGCGAGGCTCTGCCGCCACTGTGACGTACGCTCGAATGCCACCCTTGTCGGCATCATCCGACAGGCGCACGGCATATCCAGCGATCACGCCGCTCTGTTCAAGCCGATTTAGACGGTCCTGAACCGTGGTTCGGGATATGCCGAGTTTGCGTGCCAGGGCGGCAACCGGCTCCCTGGCGTTGGTCTTCAGGAGCATTAACAACTCCTGATCTTTGGCGGTCAGGTTCATCTTCGTCATTCTGCCGAAATTCTTGTCATTTTGACGTCAATTCCGGCGATTCGCAGCAGAATGCAGGATTTTAATCGTCGCAACTCCATATCAATTCTATTGGCGTAATTGGGACCTCAAGGAGTATCCGATGACCGCTGCGACCGTTTTGCGTTTTGACCGCTCGAAAGCCCGGCAGTTGCCGGTTCCCGCGCTCTATCGCGACGCCGCCGAGGTTTCGATGGCAGTCTCCACGGAGGCTCCCATGTTCTGTTTCAGTGCGACGACACTCGTGGCGCAAGCCCGCACTTTCATTGAAGGGTTTCCGGGTGAAGTGTCCTTTGCGGTGAAAAGCAACAGTTCTGCTGACGTTGTGAAAACGCTCCATTCTACCGGCCTCCGGGTCTGGGACGTGGCATCGGTGCTGGAAATGGATCTTGTCGCGGGCCTCGCGCCTGGGGCGACATTTCATTACCACAATCCGGTCAAATCTGCCGCGGAGATCAAAGCTGCCCTTGAACGCCATAACTGCCGCCGCTTTGCGGTCGATTGCGTGGAAGAATTGCAGAAGATCGCTGCAATCGTGGAGTCCCGTTCGGAAGTGGAAATCGCGGTTCGCTTCGTGCTGCCGCGCGAGACTGGATCGTCGGCGCATGACTTCTCGTCCAAGTTTGGAGTGAGCGAAACCGAAGCGACTGATCTGCTCCGGCAGGCGGCAGGCCTAGGGTTTGTCCCGGTTCTCACGTTCCATCCGGGTTCCCAGTGCAAGGATCCGCAGGCCTATGCCCGCCATATCCACGCAGCGGCGAGGATAGCACGCGCAGCTGGTATCACACTCGGCACACTTAACGTTGGCGGAGGATTCCCATCGCGTTACGCACAGAGCAAGACTGGTAATGAACTGCCTGAGTTTTTCTCGGTCATTCGCGTGGCAACTGAAATGGCCTTCGGTGCCGCCACCATGCCAAAACTCGAATGCGAACCCGGGCGTGGCATGGCCGCTTCATGCATGTCGCTCCTGACCAAGGTCAAGCTGCTCAGAGACAGCAAGAGCGAAATCTTCCTGAATGACGGCGTCTATGGCGCTCTGATGGAAGTGTGGCAGGTCCCGGAACTGCAGCCGCCGCATCGTGTCATTCGCGATGGCGTCGCCGTCGAGGACCGGTCCAGGCTGGTGACAGTTTATGGCCCGACCTGCGATCCACTGGACAAGCTGCCGATGCAGCTGGCGGTGCCGGCAGACATTCGTGAAGGCGATATTATCGAATTCGGTGCGCTCGGCGCCTATGGCTCGGCCACGATGACGCGTTTCAATGGCTACGGCGGACATGAAACAGTTCACGTTCGGCAGGTCTTCAAGGCCTGACCCATAAATGCAAATGGCCGGGCTTTTTGGCCCGGCCATTCAAATACAAAACGGTCAGCAACCAGATCAGGCGGCCTGAGCTTCGGCGCTTTCATCAGAGCCAGTCTTCATGCTCGGGCCTGAGTCCTTGCCCTTCTCGTTCACATCACGGTCGACAAATTCGATGACGGCCATCGGTGCCGAGTCGCCATAGCGGAAACCCGCCTTGAGCACACGCGTGTATCCACCCTTGCGGTCCTGATAACGCTTGGCCAGCACGTCGAAAAGCTTCCTGACCTGGGCTTCGTCACCAATTTCAGCAATGGCCTGACGGCGTGCCGAGAGACCGCCTTTCTTGCCCAGAGTGATCAGCTTTTCAACGACCGGACGCAAATCCTTGGCCTTTGGCAAGGTCGTGACAATCTGTTCGTGCTTGATCAGCGAAACGCAAAGATTGGCGAGCATCGCACCGCGATGTGATACCGAACGATTGAACCTGCGGCCCCTGAAACCGTGACGCATGAGCCTTCTCCTTCAAACAAACTCAGTAATGGGTTTCGAACTTCTTGGCGAGTTCGTCGATGTTCTCCGGCGGCCAGTTCGGCACTTCCATACCCAGATGCAATCCCATCTGCGCGAGAACTTCCTTGATTTCGTTCAGCGACTTCCGCCCAAAATTCGGCGTACGAAGCATTTCGGCTTCGGTCTTCTGGATGAGGTCGCCAATATAGACAATGTTATCGTTCTTGAGGCAGTTGGCCGAGCGCACCGACAATTCAAGTTCGTCCACCTTCTTCAGAAGTGCGGCATTGAACTCGAGTTCCGGACGGGCTTCTTCGACGACTGCCTTTGAGGGCTCTTCGAAATTCACGAAGATCGACAGCTGATCCTGGAGAATGCGGGCCGCATAAGCCACCGAGTCCTCGGGCGACATGGAACCGTCGGTTTCGACGGTCATGATCAGCTTGTCGTAGTCAAGCACCTGGCCTTCGCGAGTGTTCTCGACGCGGTAGGAGACGCGCTTCACCGGGCTGTAGATCGAATCGACAGGTATCAGACCGATCGGCGCATCCTCGGGCCGATTGCGCTCGGCAGGCACGTAACCCTTGCCGCTTTGCACGGTGAATTCCATGCGCACTTCCGCGCCGTCATCAAGGGTGCAGAGCACATGTCCCGGATTGAGTATCTGGATATCGCCCGTCGTCTGGATATCGCCAGCGGTGACCACGCCCGGGCCTTCCTTGCGGAGAACCAAACGCTTCTGCCCATCCGACTGCATCGAAATGGCGATTTCCTTGATGTTCAGGACCATATCCGTCACATCTTCGCGCACGCCGGCAATTGATGAGAATTCGTGCAAAACGCCATCGATCTGGACCGAAGTCACAGCGGCACCCTGCAACGATGACAGCAGAATGCGACGAAGAGCATTACCCAGCGTCGTGCCAAATCCGCGCTCCAGCGGCTCTGCCACAAGAGTGGCGACGCGGCGGCGATCGCGGCTCGGCTGTACTTCAAGCTTATGGGGGCGGATGAGTTCCTGCCAGTTCTTCTGATTAACCTGCATGCTTTTATCCCGTGAAAACGGCGGACACCGGAATTGTTCTTACGGTGGGAAGGTGCTTCACCCCACCGCTACTCACTTACAAAATTGTCAGACCCGACGGCGCTTTGGCGGACGGCAGCCATTGTGCGGAATTGGCGTAACGTCACGGATTGCTGTTACCTGAAGGCCACAAGCCTGTAAGGCACGCAGGGCCGATTCACGGCCGGCACCCGGACCAGAAACCTCAACCTCGACGGTGCGCATGCCATGCTCCATGGCGGCACGTCCAACCTGTTCCGCGGCCACCTGGGCGGCGTACGGCGTGGATTTGCGCGACCCCTTGAAGCCAAGCTTGCCGGCCGACGCCCAAACGATGGCATTGCCCTGAACGTCACTGATGGTGATCATCGTGTTGTTGAACGAGGCGTTCACATGGACGACGCCAGAGGAAATATTCTTGCGCTCTTTTTTGCGCGGACGGGCTGGTTCTTTGGCCATTTCGATCTACTTTCCGAATTACTTCTTCTTGCCTGCAATCGCCTTCGCAGGACCCTTGCGGGTGCGGGCGTTGGTATGGGTGCGCTGACCACGAACAGGCAGGCCCTTGCGATGACGCAGGCCGCGATAGCAGCCAAGGTCCTGCAGGCGCTTGATATTGACAGACACTTCGCGGCGCAGATCGCCCTCGACGACATAATCGCGGTCGATCACTTCGCGGATGGCCAAAACCTCTGCATCCGAAAGCTCATTGACGCGCTTGGCATGGGGAATCTTGACCTTGTCGCAAATCTCGACTGCATTAACGGGTCCGATGCCATGAATGTAGCGCAATGAGATAACAACGCGCTTGTTGGTTGGAATATTGACGCCTGCAATACGGGCCACGCCTATTTCTCCTCAGCAATACAAGAGCTTAGCCCTTGTGCCATACAGCTTTCAAAACTCTTCGAACGAATATGCCCAAAGGCACAAGGCCGCTCCTCAGGAGGACGCCTCCCGAAGCCAGCCTGCTTGTCGACCTGAATTGGCGCCGTTCTAAGGTGGAATCGCTTGCGCGTCAACATTTTAGAACATTTTCCAAAGCTCAGATCGTCACGCGCCGCTCAACACCTCTTCAACCTGACGCGAGACTTCCCCGATGTTCGCCATCCCGTCTATCGTCCGCAACGCGCCCTTGGCCTTGTAATAGTTGACCATAGGTGCAGTTTGCCTGTTATAGACGGTCAAACGCTCCCGAACTGTCTCTTCTTTGTCATCAGCGCGACGGGTGAACTCGGTGGAGCCACACACGTCGCAAACTCCCTCGCGCTCCGGTTTTTCGAAGCGATCATGGTATCCCTTGCCACACTTTGCGCAGGTGTAACGGCCTGTCAGCCGCTCGATCAGCGCCTCGTCATCGACTTTCATCTCGATGACGGCATTCAGTTTAAGGCCCTTCAGGCCCAGCATTCGATCCAGAGACTCCGCCTGAGCGGTGTTCCTCGGGAATCCATCCAGAATAAAGCCCTTGCGGACATCGTCCGCTTCGAGGCGATCCGCGATGATAGCAACGACTATATCGTCCGAGACGTATTCGCCGCGCTCCATCACCGCCTTGGCCTTCTTGCCGACATCAGTACCGGCGGCGACGGCGGCGCGAAGCATTTCTCCGGTCGACAGCTGCTTCATGCCATGACGGTCCTCGAGCCGCTTGGCCTGAGTGCCTTTTCCGGCTCCGGGCGGCCCCAGAAGAATGATGTTCAACGCTTCATCCCCCGAAGCTTGGAACGCTTCACCAGCCCCTCATACTGCTGCGCCAGAAGATGGCCCTGGATCTGGGCAACCGTATCCATGGTCACGCTCACCACGATCAGTAGCGATGTACCGCCGAAATAGAACGGGAGCGCGGCATAGCCGATGAGGAACTCCGGCAGCAAGCACACAATAGCAAGGTAGATTGCGCCGATCATGGTGATGCGCGTCAGAACATAATCGATATATTCAGCCGTCCTCTCGCCTGGACGAATACCTGGTACGAACCCGCCATATTTCTTGAGGTTTTCTGCCGTCTCTTTGGGATTGAACATGATCGACGTGTAGAAAAATGCGAAGAAAATGATCAGTGCGGCATAGAGCGCCAGAAACAGCGGCTGTCCATGACCCAGCATTGCCGTCAGCGAATTGAGCCAGCCAGGGCCCTGGCCCTTGGTGAAATTAGCAACCGTGATCGGCAGAAGCAGCAGCGAGGAAGCAAATATCGGCGGGATCACGCCGGAGGTGTTGAGTTTCAACGGCAAGTGGGACTTGTCGCCCTGGAACACTTGCATGCCCACCTGGCGCTTCGGGTATTGAATCAACAGACGCCGCTGGGCCCGCTCCACAAACACAATGCCGGCGACGACCACCAGAGCCATGAGAATGACGCCAATAATCAGGAAACTCGAAATCTGCCCGGTGCGGCCAAGCTCAAGCATGCTTGCGATGCCGAAAGGCAGATTGGCGACAATACCGGAGAAAATAATCAGCGAAATTCCGTTGCCGATGCCGCGCGATGTTATCTGCTCACCAAGCCACATAAGGAACACCGTGCCGCCCGTCAGGGTAATCACGGTACTTGCCCGGAAGAACAAGCCCGGATCAGTGACGACACTGCCCTGGCCCTCCAGGCCAACCGCTATGCCATAAGACTGCAAGGCTGCCAGGAATACGGTGCCATAGCGCGTATACTGGTTGATCTTCTTGCGGCCCTGCTCGCCTTCCTTCTTGAGTTGCTCAAGATGAGGAGAAACCGTGGTCATCAGCTGAATGATGATCGAGGCCGAAATGTAGGGCATGATATTCAGGGCAAAGATCGCCATGCGGCCAAGCGCACCGCCGGCCAGCCCGTTCACCCAGCCAAGAATTCCCGTCGCATTCTGGGCTGCAAACTTGGCAAGCTCCGCGGCATCCACGCCCGGAATCGGGATGTATGTGCCGAGCCGATAAACAATGAGCGCACCCAGGGTGAACCAGATGCGCTTCTTCAAATCCTCGGCCTTCGCAAAGGCTCCGAAATTAATGTTTGCTGCCAATTGTTCTGCCGCAGATGCCATTGCGTGTCCTCGTGCCCGTCAGACGCCCTATGTGGGTTCCCCGAAAAGCACTTTCAAATCACTTTGCTGCTTCGGCTTCGACCGGCTTGAGGAGCTTTACGCTGCCCCCTGCCTTTTCGACCGCGGCTATCGCACCCTTGGTCGCGTGGTAAACTTCAAATGCCGCCTTGGCCTTGAATTCGCCTTTGGCGATCAGCCTGACACCGGCATATGGCTTGGCAATGACGCCCGCTGCGACCAGTGATTCCTTGGTGACGGGTGCGCCGGCATCAAGCTTCTTCGAATCTATGGCGCGCTGCACCTTATCGAGGGTGATCTCGTTGTATGCCACAGCATTGGGCTTGTTGAAGCCACGCTTTGGGAGGCGCCTGTAGATCGGCATCTGTCCGCCCTCGAAGCCAGCCTTGGCGCCGCCAGAGCGGGCTGTCTGACCCTTGCCGCCACGGCCGGCAGTCTTGCCGAGGCCCGATCCAATGCCGCGCGCGACACGCTTACGCGTTTTTCGTGCGCCCGCATTGTCCTTTAACTGGTTGAGCTTCATCTTTGAGTTCCTTACTCGACCACACGAACGAGATGCGCCACCTTGGCGATCATGCCGCGAACGGCCGGGGTATCTTCGAGCGTCGAACGGCGGTTCATCTTGTTGAGCCCAAGCCCGACAAGGGTCGCGCGCTGAGCCGCGGGCCTGCGTTGGGGGCTATAAATCTGTTCAACGGTGATTTTCTTTGCCATGACGGCCCTACTCCGTAGTCGCTACGTCCATGTCGCGGCGGCGGGTCAGAATATCGCTGACCTTCTTGCCACGGCGTGCGGCAACGGCACGCGGACTAACCTGCTTTTTCAGCGCATCGAACGTGGCGCGCACCATGTTGTAGGGGTTGGACGATCCCTTGGACTTGGCGACCACATCCTGCATGCCGACCGACTCAAATACGGCACGCATCGGACCACCGGCAATGATACCGGTTCCGGCCGGAGCCGAGCGCAAGGTGACCTTACCTGCGCCCCAGCGGCCGTCGACGTCATGATGCAAGGTCCGGCCTTCGCGCAGCGGCACACGAATGAGACCGCGCTTGGCGCCCTCGGTTGCCTTGCGCACAGCCTCGGGAACTTCGCGTGCCTTGCCGTGACCAAAGCCAACGCGGCCTTTCTGGTCACCCACTACGACGAGTGCCGCAAAGCCAAAACGCTTGCCGCCCTTCACCACCTTGGCGACGCGATTGATATGAACCAGCTTGTCGAGAAATTCGCTGTCCGCCTTGTCACGGTCGTCCTTGCGATCTCGATCTCCACGTTCTTTAGCCATGTGCTTTCGCCTGTATATCTGTGTCTAGAATTAGAAACTTAGGCCGGCTTCGCGAGCGGCATCCGCCAATGCTTTTACGCGGCCGTGGTACATGTAACCACCGCGGTCAAAAACGACGTTCTTGATGCCCGCCTTAACCGCACGCTCGGCGATCAACTTGCCAATCACCGTGGCCGCTGCCTTGTCAGCACCGGTCTTGCCAGCACTCTTGAATTCCTTTTCAAGCGTCGAAGCTGCGGCAACCGTGACGCTCTTGGCGTCATCGATGATCTGAGCATGAATGTTCATGCTCGAACGGAACACCGAAAGGCGGGGGCGCAGATTGCCGCGCGCCGCGATCGTCTTGCGGGTGCGGGCCTTGCGCCGCGTGAGATGTGTTGGTTTCTTGGCCATGATGTACGTCCGTTACTTCTTCTTGCCTTCCTTGCGGAAGATACGTTCGGTCGAATATTTTACACCCTTGCCCTTGTAGGGCTCAGGCTCGCGATACTCGCGAATCTCGGCTGCGACCTGGCCGACACGCTGCTTGTCAATTCCGGAAATCACAATTTCTGTAGGCTTCGGCGTCCTGATCTCGATGCCTTCCGGAATCGGATAGGCGACGTCATGGGAATAACCAAGATTGAGCTGCAACGCCTTGCCCTGAACCGCGGCGCGATAACCGACGCCGTTAATTTCGAGTGACTTGCTATAGCCTTCCGTAACACCCTTGATCATGTTGGCGATCATGGTGCGGGACATGCCCCAGCACGAACGCGCAAATTTAGACTGATCGCGCGGATCGACTTTGATGCTGCCAGCTTCAAGCTTTGCCAGCACATCTTCCACGAGCAAAGCCTTGAGCTCGCCCTTGGGGCCCTTTACAGCCACATTCTGGCCATTCAGGTTGACTGTTACGCCAGCCGGAACAGGAATGGGTTTCTTGCCAATACGAGACATCGCAGCTTTCCTCAGAATACCGTGCAGAGAACTTCGCCGCCGACATTCTGGGCGCGCGCTTCTGCATCAGACATGACGCCCTTCGGTGTCGAAAGGATCGAGATTCCCAAACCGTTGTAAACCGTCGGCAGAGTCGAAACCGAGGCGTAAACGCGACGGCCGGGTTTCGATACCCTCTGGATCTCGCGGATCACCGGCGCGCCATCGAAATACTTCAGCTCGATTTCGATTTCGGCCTTGGCACCGTCCTTCTCGACCGTCGCATAGCTGCGGATGAAGCCTTCGTGCTGAAGCACTTCAAGCACACGCTCGCGCAGCCGCGATGCCGGGCAAGATACGGAACTCCTTCCGCGTTCCGCAGCATTGCGGATGCGGGTGAGCATATCGCCGATCGGATCGTTCACACTCATTTCTGTTCTCTCCTCGTCCGCGCGTTCTTACCAGCTCGACTTGACCATGCCAGGGATGATTCCCTGGTTGGCAAGTTCCCGAAGTGCCAAGCGTGACATCCTCAGTTTCCGGTAAAAGGCGCGTGGACGCCCGGTTATTTCGCAGCGATTGCGGATACGCACCTTCGCCGAATTGCGGGGAAGCTGCGCCAGTTTCAGCTGTGCCGTAAAACGCTCTTCCATTCCTATGGCCTTGTTATCGACCAAAGCCTTGAGTCGGGCGCGCTTACCGGCGTATTTCTTCACCAGGCGCCTGCGGCGGTTGTTCTTTTCGACCGAGCTCTTCTTTGCCATGTCGTTCTTACCTCAAGCAGCCTGCCGGCGCTGTTGCGCGCGGCGGAAGGGGAAACTGAATGCATCGAGCAGCGCGCGGGCCTCTTCATCGGTCCTAGCGCTGGTGCAAACGATCACATCCATGCCCCAGACACGATCAATCTTGTCGTAATCGATTTCGGGAAACACGATGTGCTCTTTTATGCCCATGGCAAAATTGCCATTGCCATCAAAACTACGGTCCGAAAGCCCGCGGAAATCGCGTACACGTGGAAGTGCTACCGTGATCAACCGATCCAGAAATTCGTACATCCGAACCTTGCGAAGCGTGACCTTGGCGCCGATCGCAAGATTCTCACGAATCTTGAAAGTGGCAATGGCGTTGCGCGCCTTGGTGATCACGACCTTCTGGCCAGCAATCCTTTCGAGCTCGCCAGCGGCGACCTGAACCAGTTTGCCGTCCTGCGTTGCCTCGCCGATCCCCATGTTGAGGACGATCTTGGTGATCTTCGGCACCTGCATCGGGTTCTTGTAGCCAAACTGCTCAATCATCTTGGCACGAACCACGTCGTCATAGTGCTTGCGCAGTCTCGGCACGTAATCCTTCGGCAAGGAAGCATTGGCAGCGGCAGCCTTCGGGGCTTCCGACTTTGCGTCCGGCTTCTTGGCCTTCGGCTTCTGCTCTTTCTTGTCTTTTGTATCAGCCATCGATTACCTCCCCGGAGCGCCGCGCGACCCGGACCTTCTTGCCGTCTGTAAGTGTCTTGTAGCCAACGCGCGTTGCCTTGCCGTCCTTCGGATCGCGAAGAGCGAGATTGGACACGTGGATCGGCATTTCCTTAGCGATGATGCCGCCCTCCTGGGCCGCAGTCTGCTTCTGGTGGCGGCGAGCAACGTTAATGCCCTGCACAACAGCGCGGTTTTCCTTCGGAATTACACGGAGAACTTCTCCGCCCTTGCCCTTGTCCTTGCCGGCAAGAATGACGACCTTGTCGCCTTTACGAATTTTGAGCTTCGCCGCCATCACAACACCTCCGGCGCCAGCGAAATAATCTTCATTTGGTTCTTCGCCCGAAGCTCGCGCGGCACCGGTCCGAAAATACGCGTGCCGACCGGCTCGCCCTGCGCATTGATCAGCACGGCGGCATTGCGGTCGAAGCGGATGACGGAGCCATCGGCGCGGCGAATGTCCTTCGCGGTACGCACGACAATGGCCTTCATGACCGAACCCTTCTTCACGCGGCCGCGCGGGATCGCTTCCTTTACCGATACAACGATGATGTCTCCGACCGATGCGTATCTGCGCTTGGAACCACCAAGCACCTTGATGCACTGAACCCGGCGGGCGCCAGAGTTGTCAGCAACATCGAGATTGGTTTCTTGTTGAATCATGGGTTCACCCGTTCTCGCCTAGCCTTGACCAACGGCGACTTTTTCGACCAGCGACCAGCGCTTCTGCTTGGAAACCGGGCGCGTCTCCTCTATGCGCACGATGTCGCCCATCTTCGCTTCATTCTTTTCATCGTGGGCGTGGTACTTCTTCGACAGGCGCACGGTCTTTTTCAAAACCGGATGGCGCAGCCGGCGCTCCACTTTAACCACAATTGTCTTGTCATTCTTGTCGCTAACGACGACGCCTTCGAGAATGCGTTTTGGCATTTTCCGTATCCTACTTCTTTGCGGCCATTGCCGTCTGCGCCGTCTTGAGCCGCGCGATATCACGGCGAATCTGACGGATGCGGGCAGTATTGTCGACCTGGCCTGTCGCTCTCTGGAAGCGCAGGTTGAATTGTTCCTTCTTCAGCTTCAGAACTTCGTCCTTCAGCTGGCTATCGGTCATCGCTCTTACGTCTGCGGGCTTCATCTCTCGATCCCCTTTACTCGCCAAGCCGCGCCACGAAGCGCGTCTTGATGGGCAATTTTGCTGCGGCCAGCGCCAAAGATTCTTCGGCAACCGCACGCGGCACACCGTCAATCTCAAAGAGCACACGGCCCGGCTTCACGCGCGCAGCCCAGTATTCCGTCGAACCCTTGCCGGAGCCCATACGGACTTCGGCCGGCTTCTTGGACACCGGCACGTCCGGAAATACACGGATCCAGATGCGGCCGGCACGCTTCATGCCACGGGCCAAAGCCCGGCGGGCCGCTTCGATCTGGCGCGCAGTCAAACGCTCCGGTTCGGTGGCCTTCAAGCCGAAGGCGCCGAAATCGAGCGAATTGCAGCTTGTCGCCTTGCCGTGAATGCGGCCCTTGAAGGCCTTGCGAAACTTGGTTTTCTTCGGTTGCAGCATGACTGATTATCTCACTCCCGGGCGCCCGGGCCTTCGCGGTCACCACGATCACGGCGGCGGCCACCACTTCCCTGGTCTGCGGGCTCGTTGAAGCGCTTGTCCTGGGCCATCGGATCGTGTTCGAGGATTTCACCCTTGAAGATCCAAACTTTGACACCATTGGTTCCATAAGCGGTGTGCGCTGTTGCGACACCATAGTCGACATCGGCGCGCAGCGTATGAAGCGGCACACGGCCTTCTCGATACCATTCGGTGCGAGCGATTTCCGCGCCACCGAGACGTCCGGCGCAGGTGATCTTGATGCCTTCGGCACCCATGCACTGGGCAGACTGCACAGCGCGCTTCATGGCACGGCGAAAAGCCACACGGCGCTCGAGCTGCTGGGCGATGTTTTCAGCGACCAGCGTGGCATCGACCTCGGGTTTCCGCACTTCAACAATGTTGAGATGCACTTCCGAATTAGTCATGTCCGCAACCTTCTTGCGGAGCTTTTCAATGTCGGCGCCTTTCTTGCCGATCACCACACCCGGGCGGGCCGAATAGATGGTGACACGGCACTTCTTGTGGGGACGTTCGACCAGAACCTTGGCGACGCCTGCCTGCTTGAGCTGTTCCTTCAGATACTTGCGGATTGCCATGTCTTCATGGAGAAGCTTGCCGTATTCGCGGCCGCCGGCGTACCAACGCGAGTCCCAGGTGCGGTTGATTCCGAGGCGAAGGCCGATCGGATTGACTTTCTGACCCATCAGGCGGCTTCCTTTTCTTCACGGGCAGCGCGCACGATGATGGTCAGCTCGCTGAAATACTTCTTGATACTTCCGACACGGCCGCGGGCACGCGGCGTCCAGCGCTTCATCACGATGTTCTTGCCCACGAAAGCTTCGGCAACGACGAGTTCGTTGATATCGAGATCATGGTTGTTCTCGGCATTGGCGATAGCCGACTCAAGCGTTTTCTTGATCGTGCCGGCAATGCGGCGGCGCGAGAAGCTGAGGTCGGCCAGGGCCTTGTCAACCTTCTTGCCGCGGATTGTGGCAGCAACCTCATTGAGCTTGCGCGGGCTGATGCGGATAGAGCGCGTGATCGCCTTGGCTTCATTGTCCTCAAGCGACCTTGGGCGGGCTGGCTTGCTCATTTCTTGGCTTCCTTGCCCTTCTTGTCACTGGCCGAATGGCTGTGGAAGGTGCGAGTCGGCGAAAATTCGCCAAGTTTGTGCCCCACCATTTCCTCAGAGACGAGAACCGGGATGAACTTGTTGCCGTTGTGAACCTGGAAAGTCAGGCCCACAAACTGCGGAATAATGGTGGAGCGGCGGCTCCATGTCTTGACCGGCGTGTTGCGGCCGCTGCTGCGCACCGTCTCCGCCTTCTTGAGGAGATACCCATCGACGAACGGGCCTTTCCATACAGAACGTGTCATGCCCTACCTCAAGCCTTCTTACTAGCGTGGCGGCTGCGGACGATAAGCTTCCGCGTGCGCTTGTTTGTGCGGGTTTTCTTGCCCTTGGTCGGCTTGCCCCAGGGAGTCGCCCAGTGCTTGCCGCCATTGGTGCGGCCACCGTTGGGATGATCGACCGGATTGCGGGCGATGCCGCGCGAAACCGGGCGCATGCCCATCCAGCGGGTGCGGCCCGCCTTGCCGATGATCTCGTTGACGTGGTCCGGATTAGAAACGGCACCAATACTCGCCATGCACTCGGCGCGCACCATGCGGGTTTCACCAGACTTCAGCTTGAGAATGGCATAACCCTGATCACGGCCAGCGAGCATTGCGTATGTGCCGGCAGAGCGCGCCAACTGGCCACCCTTGCCAGGCTTGGTCTCGATGTTATGAACAATCGTGCCGACCGGCATGGAGCCCAGCGGCATTGCATTGCCAGGCTTCACGTCAGCTGTCTGTCCCGACATGACGGTATCGCCAATCGACAGGCGCTGGGGGGCGAGAATGTAGGACATCTCGCCGTCCGCATACTTGATCAACGCGATAAACGCGGTGCGGTTGGGATCATACTCGAGACGCTCGACAATTGCGGGAACATCGAACTTGCGGCGCTGGAAATCGACCAAACGATAAGCCGCCTTGTGGCCGCCGCCCTTGCGGCGCGACGTGATACGGCCGGTGTTGCCGCGGCCGCCAGACTTGTTCAGTCCCTCGACCAGCGACTTGACCGGCTTGCCCTTCCACAACTGGCTCTTGTCGACGAGCACCACATGGCGCTGACCGGCGCTGGTGGGGTTATATGTTTTGAGTGGCATGGTGACCCCTCCTCCTTACAGACCGGTCGTGACGTCGAGCCGCTCGCCTTCAGCGAGGGTTACGATCGCTTTCTTGACGTCGCTCTGGATCGATTTGAAACCACGGAAGCGCCTCAGCTTGCCCTTGCGCACCAGCGTGTTGACCGACTTCACTTTGACGCCAAACAAACCTTCGACCGCCTTCTTGATGGCCGGCTTGGTTGCATCGATGGCCACATTGAAGATCACCTGGTTGTGCTCGGAGATAAGCGTGCCCTTTTCGGTGATCGCCGGGCTCTTGATGATATCGTAGAAGTGTTCCTTGCTCATTTGAACCGCGCCTCCAGCGCTTCGACGGCGGCCTTGGTCAGCACGAGCTTCTTGCGGCGCAAAATATCATAAACATTTATGCCTTGAACCGGCAGCAGCACGTCGATGTTCGGTATATTGCGCGCAGCGTTGGCAAAACCGGTATTAACCTGGGCACCGTCGACGATCAGCGCATTGTCGAGACCGAGCTTGGCGAACGACAACAAAAGCGCCTTGGTCTTGGCGTCCTTCAATTCTGACGAGTCGAGAATGATCAGCGCGCTTTCCTTGGCGCGAGCCGAGAGCGCATGGCGAAGCCCCAGCGCACGCACCTTTTTGTTAAGAGAAGTTTCGTGACTGCGCGCCACTGGACCGAAAGCCTTGCCACCGCCAACGAAGATGCCTGAACGGCGAGAGCCGTGGCGGGCGGTACCGCCGCCTTTCTGGTTACCCAGTTTCTTGCCGGTACGATTGATTTCGGAACGACCCTTGGACTTGTGAGTACCGGCTTGGCGCTTGTTGAGCTGCCACTGCACGACGCGGTGAAGAATGTCCTTGCGCGGCTCGAGACCAAAGATCTCGTCGCTGAGGTCAATCGAACCCGCCTTTTCGGCCTCAATGGTTTGAATGTCGGTTTTCATGACCGTCTCATCACTCCTTTGCTGCCGCTTCGGCCATAACCGGCGCCTTGAAGGCTCCCGGTTTCGGCGCGTTTTCTGGCAGCTTGCGCTTGACGGCATCGCGAACCGATACCCAAGCACCCTTAACACCCGGCACCGAGCCCTTGACCATGATCAGGCCACGATCGGTATCCGTTTTGACCACCACAATATTCTGGGTCGTTACCGACTCGGAACCAAGTTGGCCTGGCATTTTCTTGTTCTTGAAGGTCTTGCCCGGATCCTGGCGATTACCGGTCGAGCCGATCGAACGGTGGCTGACCGACACACCGTGGGTGGCGCGAAGTCCGGAGAAGTTCCAGCGCTTCATACCGCCCTGGAATCCCTTACCCATGCTTGTTCCTGACACGTCCACGAACTGGCCGGGGACGAAATGATCCACGGTGATCTCGGAGCCCACCGGGATGGTGTTCTCAGGGCTCACACGAAACTCCTGCAACTTGCGCTTCGGCTCAACCTTGGCCGCAGCGAAGTGACCGCGCTCGGCACGCGTCAGCCGCTTGATCTTCGGCACGCCTACGCCAAGCTGCAGGGCCGTATAGCCATGCTTCTCGGAGGTCCTGTGTCCGACCACCTGACAATTATCAACCTTCAACACGGTGACGGGAACCTGGGTCCCTTCTTCCGTGTAGATCCGGGTCATGCCCAGTTTTTTTGCGATCAATCCTGAACGCATTGCGTTCGCTCCTTCAGACAGCTCGTTAGAGCTTGATCTCAACGTCGACACCAGCAGCAAGGTCGAGCTTCATCAGCGCGTCCACAGTCTGCGGGTTCCAATCCACGATATCCAGCAAACGCCGATGCGTCCGCACCTCGAATTGCTCACGGCTCTTCTTGTCCACGTGCGGCGAGCGGTTCACGGTGAAACGCTCGATACGGGTGGGCAGCGGCACAGGCCCGCGCACCTGGGCGCCGGTCCGTTTCGCCGTGTTCACGATCTCCTTCGTCGACGTATCGAGAATACGATGGTCGAACGCTTTGAGACGTATGCGGATGTTGTTCGCTTGCATCTTGAAACCCGATTACTCGACGATTTTCGCGACGACGCCGGCGCCGACGGTCCGGCCGCCCTCGCGGATGGCGAAACGCAGCTTCTCTTCCATGGCGATCGGCGTGATCAGTTCGACATCGACCGTCACATTGTCGCCTGGCATCACCATCTCG
>JANMMJ010000022.1:0-7408 GCA_031373255.1 Hyphomicrobiales bacterium | reverse complement strand
CGAGATGGTGATGCCAGGCGACAATGTGACGGTCGATGTCGAACTGATCACGCCGATCGCCATGGAAGAGAAGCTGCGTTTCGCCATCCGCGAGGGCGGCCGGACCGTCGGCGCCGGCGTCGTCGCGAAAATCGTCGAGTAGTTTGCAAGGAACCTGTTAGGGGTATAGCTCAGTTGGTAGAGCGGCGGTCTCCAAAACCGCAGGTCGTGGGTTCGAGCCCTACTGCCCCTGCCAGTAATTGAAAGAGAACATGGCAAAGACCAATCCGTTCCAATTTTTGCAGGAAGTCCGCGAGGAGGGCAACAAGGTCACTTGGCCCACCCGCAAGGAGACGATGATTACCGTCATCATGGTGATGATCATGGTGGCGCTGGCTTCGGTCTTCTTCCTGGTGGTTGATGCCATCATCAAATGGGGCGTCGACAAAGCCCTGTTCGGGCTCTGAGCGACGGGACACATGACAAAGCGCTGGTACATCGTTCACGCCTACTCGAATTTCGAGAACAAGGTGGCTGAATCCATCAAGGAACAGTCGGTCCAGAAGGGCCTCGAAGAGCTGTTCGAACAGGTCATGGTGCCGACCGAGGAAATCGTCGAGATCCGGCGCGGGCGCAAGATCAAGAGCCAGCGGCGGTTCTTCCCGGGATACGTTCTGGTGAAGATGGAAATGACCGATCAGGCCTATCACCTGATCAAGAACACGCCGAAGGTCACGGGCTTTTTGGGTTCCGACAACAAGCCGGTGCCGATTACCGATGCAGAAGCGGCGCGCATCCTCAACCAGGTGGCGGAGGGCGTCGAGCGTCCGAAGTCGACCATCCATTTCGAAGTCGGCGAGCAGGTGCGCGTTGCCGATGGTCCGTTCGCTTCCTTCAACGGCCTCGTGGAAGAAGTTGACGAGCAGCGGTCGCGGCTCAAGGTGGCCGTTTCGATCTTCGGCCGGCCAACACCGGTCGAACTTGAATACGCCCAAGTCGAAAAGGTCCGGTGACCTTGAGATCTTGCGCGTCTATCGGTGGGAGGCCGCTTGCGGCCGGACCACTAACCTCAACCGAGGGAATGTAAGAGAATGGCAAAGAAAATAGTTGGTTACGTCAAACTTCAGGTGCCCGCCGGGCAAGCGAATCCATCGCCGCCCATCGGTCCGGCACTTGGTCAGCGCGGCCTGAACATCATGGAGTTCTGCAAGGCGTTCAACGCCAAGACGCAGGCCATGGAGCCGGGATCACCGGTTCCGGTGGTGATCACCGCCTACCAGGACAAGTCGTTTACCTTCGAGATGAAGTCGCCGCCGGCGTCGTTCTTCCTCAAGAAGGCGGCAAAGATCGATGCCGGCTCGAAGGAGCCCGGCAAGGCTCCGCCGATCGCCAAGGTGACCATGGCCCAGTGCCGCGAGATCGCCGAGAAGAAGCTTTCCGGCATGAATGCCCGTGATGTCGAGGCAGCGGCGCGCGAGATCGCCGGTTCAGCCCGGTCGATGGGCCTGGAAGTGGTGGAGTAAGACGATGGCCAAGCAACCGAAGCGTATTGCCAAGAACGAAACCAACGTCGATCGCAGCAAGGTCTATAGCATCGATGACGCCGTCAAGCTGGTGAAGGCGAGCGCCAACGCCAAGTTCGATGAAACCATCGAAGTGGCCATGAACCTCGGCGTCGATCCGCGCCACGCCGACCAGATGGTGCGCGGCGTATGCAATCTTCCCAACGGTTCGGGCCGCAAGGTGCGGGTTGGCGTATTCGCCAAGGGCGCCAAGGCGGAAGAAGCCAAGAAGGCGGGCGCCAACGTGGTCGGTGCCGAAGACCTATTCGAGATCGTCAGCAAGGGCCAGATCGACTTCGACCGTTGCATCGCAACGCCGGACATGATGGGTCTGGTCGGACGCCTCGGCAAGGTGCTCGGCCCCCGCGGCATGATGCCGAACCCGAAGGTGGGTACGGTGACCATGGATGTCGCCAGTGCCGTCGCCGCCGCCAAGGGTGGCGCCGTCGAATTCCGCGTCGAGAAGGCTGGTATTGTCCAGGCCGGTATCGGCAAGGCGAGTTTCACGCCTGAGCAGATTTCCGGCAACGTCAAGGCGTTCGTCGATGCCGTGGTCAAGGCCAAGCCGCAGGGCTCAAAAGGCACCTATGTCAAGAAAGTGTCTATTTCTTCGACTATGGGACCCGGTCTGAAAGTCGATCTGGCGAGCGTTTCTGGCGCAAGCGGATCGTAATTGAGAGTTTCCATCCGGGAAATAGCAATATTTCCCAGATGGTTAGCCAAGGTTCTCGTAACCTTGGTTTAACCTGTCCGAGATTGCAGGCGTGGGGGTGCAAATCCCCGCTTAAACCGCAAAGCCTGCATGAGATGGGATCAAAATGGTTCGTTCCCCGATAAGGGGAAGGTCCGGTTTGAACCTTCTGACCTCAGGTGTCCGCACCGGAGGCGACAGGCAAGTGAGCGCCGCCAGAGCCTCACCTGCTTGACTGAGCAGGCCGAGTATTTGGCGGTTGGTCCACCCCCCGCGCCCTTTCAATTGAAAGGCGCAGAGAAGGAGAGAGCAAGTGGATAGAGCTGGTAAGAAAGAGCTCGTCACGTCGCTCCACCAGGTGTTTTCAACCGCTGGTGTAGTCGTCGTGGCCCACAACAAGGGCCTAACCGTTAACCAGGTCAACGACCTGCGTGCGAAGATGGCCCAGGCGGGGGCAACCGTTAAGGTTGCCAAGAACAGCCTTGCAATGCTTGCTCTGGATGGCACTGACGCAGCCGGAATGAAGGACCTGTTCAAGGGTCCGACAATGTTGGCCTATGCCAACGATCCGGTCACGGCCCCCAAGGTCGCCTCTGATTTCGCCAAGACGACGGACAAGTTCGTCATTCTCGGCGGAACCCTGGGCAAGACCATCATGGATGCCTCTGCGGTCAAGGTGCTCGCGGAACTGCCCTCGCTGGATCAGCTGAGGGCAAAGATCATCGGCATGATCCAGACGCCGGCCACCCGCATCGCGGGTGTGCTGCAGGCGCCTGGCGGCCAGATCGCCCGCGTGATCAACGCCTACGCCACCAAAGACCAAGCCGCATGACGGCCTGCCGAAACGTGCATTGGTTCAAACCGACTAAGTAAGAGAGAAATGAGAAATGGCTGATCTTAGCAAACTGGTAGACGATCTTTCGGGCCTCACGGTTCTGGAAGCCGCGGAGCTTTCGAAGATGCTTGAGGAAAAGTGGGGCGTTTCGGCGGCTGCTCCGGTGGCGGTTGCCGCCGCTGGCGGCGGTGCCGCGGCTGCTCCGGTCGAAGAGCAGACTGAATTCACGGTCATGCTCCTCGCCGCTGGCGAAAAGAAGATCGAAGTGATCAAGGAAGTCCGTGCGATCACGGGCCTTGGCCTGAAGGAAGCCAAGGACCTGGTCGAAGGCGCACCGAAGCCTGTGAAGGAAGGTGCGAACAAGGCCGACTCCGAAGCGATGAAGAAGAAGCTCGAGGCGGCAGGCGCCAAGGTCGAGCTGAAGTAGGCGTTTGACATTTCCGGGGCCGGTTTGCACGGTCCCGGAAATACACCTGTTGGTTGTGTAACAACGGTTTTCTTGAAGCCTTGAAGCAAGGCTTCAGGCAAGCCGTTGAATTGGTTTGAATGAACACTATCTAAAGGAACAAAGATGGCTGAGGCTCAGACGGTCGCAAGTCGCAAACGGATCCGTAAATTCTTTGGCAAAATCGCGGAAGTCGCGGAAATGCCGAACCTCATCGAGGTTCAGAAGGAATCCTACGATCAGTTCCTGCAAGTGAAGGAACCGCAAGGTGGTCGTATCAACGACGGCCTGCAGGCGGTATTCAAATCCGTGTTTCCGATTACGGATTTCTCCGGCCAGGCCATGCTGGAATTCGTGCGCTATGAATTCGAGCCTCCCAAATTCGATACCGATGAATGCCAGCAGCGCGGCATGACCTACGCCGCACCGCTCAAGGTGACGCTGCGCCTCATCGTGTTCGAAATCGATCCGGACACCCAGGCCAAGTCGGTCAAGGACATCAAGGAACAGGATGTCTACATGGGCGACATCCCGTTCATGACCATGAACGGCACGTTCATCGTCAACGGCACGGAGCGGGTGATCGTTTCGCAGATGCACCGCTCGCCGGGCGTGTTCTTCGATCATGACAAAGGCAAGACGCATTCGTCGGGCAAGCTGCTGTTTGCGGCGCGCATCATTCCCTATCGCGGATCTTGGCTCGATTTCGAGTTCGACGCCAAGGATATCGTCAACGTGCGGATCGACCGGCGCCGCAAGCTGCCGGTGACCTCGCTGCTTTATGCCCTGGGCTTCGACAGCGAACAGATCCTGCACTATTTCTACAAAACGGTTCCCTACAACCAGACCAAGGACGGATGGAAAACACCCTTTAGCGCCGAGCGCTATCGCGGCCAGAAGCCGACGGTCGATCTCATCGATGCCAAGACCAAGCAGGTTGTGGTCGAGTCCGGCAAGAAGATCACGCCGCGGCTGGCCCGCAAGCTGGCCGAGGATGGCGTCAAGGACCTTCTGGTGCGTGACGAGGACCTTTTCGGCCACTATCTGGCGGATGAACTGGTCAACGAGCAGACCGGCGAGATCTTCGCCGAAGCCGGCGACGAGATCGACGAGAAGCTGCTGAAGTCGCTGACCGAAGCTGGCTTTGCCGAGCTTCGCGTTCTCGACATCGACCACATCAATACCGGCGCCTATATTCGCAATACGCTCAAGGCCGACAAGGTCGAGAGCTACGATCAGGCGCTGTTCGAGATTTACCGCGTCATGCGTCCCGGTGAGCCGCCAACCAAGGAAACTGCCGAAGCGCTGTTCTCCGGCCTGTTCTTCGATTCGGAACGCTACGATCTTTCGGCCGTGGGCCGCGTCAAGATGAACATGCGGCTCGAGCTCGATGTGCCCGACACCATGCGGGTTCTCCGCAAGGACGACATCATGTCGGTCATCAAGACGCTGCATGAACTGCGCGACGGCAAGGGCGAGGTCGACGACATCGATCACCTCGGCAACCGCCGGGTGCGTTCGGTCGGCGAACTCATGGAAAACCAGTATCGCCTCGGCCTGGTGCGCATGGAGCGCGCCATCAAGGAGCGCATGTCGTCGGTCGATATCGACACCGTCATGCCGCACGACCTGATCAACGCCAAGCCGGCGGCGGCGGCGGTGCGCGAGTTCTTCGGATCCTCGCAGCTTTCGCAGTTCATGGACCAGACCAACCCGCTGTCGGAGATCACCCACAAGCGCCGCTTGTCGGCCCTTGGACCGGGCGGCCTGACGCGCGAGCGTGCCGGCTTCGAGGTGCGCGACGTGCATCCGACCCATTACGGCCGGATCTGCCCGATCGAAACACCGGAAGGCCCGAACATCGGCCTGATCAACTCGCTGGCGACCTATGCCCGCGTCAACAAGTACGGCTTTATCGAAACGCCATACCGCAAGGTGGTGAACGGCAAGGTCATCAGCGAAGTTGTCTATCTGTCGGCGATCGAGGAGGGCAAGCATCACATCGCCCAGGCCAACGTGCCGCTGACCAAGGACAATGGCTTCGCCGACGAACTGGTGACGGCCCGCCATGCCGGCGACGTGCTCACGGTGCCCCGCGACAAGATCGATTTCGTCGACGTGTCGCCGAAGCAACTCGTGTCGGTCGCTGCGGCGCTCATTCCGTTTCTCGAGAACGACGACGCCAACCGGGCGCTGATGGGCTCCAACATGCAACGTCAGGCCGTACCATTGGTCCGCACCAATGCGCCGCTCGTCGGCACCGGCATGGAATCGGTGGTGGCCAAGGATTCGGGCGCCGCAATCACGGCACGCCGCACCGGCGTGGTCGACCAGGTGGACGCCAAGCGCATCGTCATCCGCGCCATGGAAGAGACCGATCCGTCGAAGTCCGGCGTCGATATCTATACGCTTCTGAAGTTCCAGCGGTCGAACCAGAACACCTGCATCAACCAGCGTCCGCTGGTGCGTGTCGGTGACCAGGTGAAGGCCGGTGAAATCATTGCCGACGGTCCTTCGACCGATCTGGGCGATCTGGCGCTCGGCCAGAACGTGCTGGTCGCGTTCATGCCGTGGAATGGCTACAACTTCGAGGATTCGATCCTGCTGTCGGAGCGCATCGTGCGTGACGACGTGTTCACCTCCATCCATATCGAGGAATTCGATGTGATGGCGCGTGACACCAAGCTTGGTCCGGAAGAGATCACCCGCGACATTCCGAACGTCGGCGAGGAGGCGCTGCGCAACCTCGACGAAGCCGGAATTGTCTATATCGGCGCGGAAGTGAAACCCGGCGATATTCTGGTAGGCAAGATCACGCCGAAGGGCGAGAGCCCAATGACGCCGGAAGAAAAGCTGCTGCGCGCCATCTTCGGCGAAAAGGCATCGGACGTTCGCGATACCTCGCTCCGCCTGCCGCCCGGCGTGTCGGGCACGGTGGTCGAGGTGCGGGTGTTCAACCGCCATGGTGTCGACAAGGATGAGCGCGCGCTCGCCATCGAACGCGAAGAAATCGAGCGCCTGGCCAAGGACCGCGACGACGAACTCGCCATCCTCGACCGCAACTCCTATGGCCGCCTGCACGACTACCTCGAGAACAAGGTGGCTTCCGGCGGTCCCAAGGGTCACAAGGTCGAAGGCAAGATTTCGTCCAAGATGCTCGACGACATGCCGCGCTCGCAGTGGTGGAACATTGCGCTGGAAGACGAGAAGTCGATGGCCGAACTGGAAGCCATGCGGCAGCAATACGAAGAGTCGAAGAAGCGGCTGGAAAACCGGTTCCTCGACAAGGTCGAAAAGCTGCAGCGCGGTGACGAGTTACCGCCGGGCGTCATGAAGATGGTCAAGGTCTTTGTCGCCGTGAAGCGCAAGATCCAACCGGGCGACAAGATGGCCGGCCGGCACGGCAACAAGGGTGTGGTCTCCAAGATCGTTCCGGTCGAGGACATGCCGTTCCTTGAAGACGGCACCCATGTCGATCTCGTGCTCAATCCGCTCGGCATGCCGAGCCGCATGAACGTGGGGCAGATCCTCGAGACCCATCTGGGCTGGGCCTGCGCCGGACTTGGCCGCAAGATCGGCGAAATGCTGGATCTTTACCGGGAAACCGGCAAGGCAAAGGGCCTTCGCGACGAGATCGAAAGCACCTATGGCAAGGGCAACGAATTCGAAAAGATGGAAGACAGCCAGATTGCCGAATACGCTGTCCAGTTGCGCAAAGGTGTTCCGATCGCGACCCCGGTGTTCGACGGCGCGCATGAGGAGGATATCTCGCGCATGCTGCTTGAGGCCGGGCTCAATTCGTCGGGCCAGGTGACGCTTTACGATGGCAGGACGGGCGAGAAATTCGACCGCCAGGTCACCGTCGGCTACATCTACATGCTCAAGCTGCACCATCT
>JANMMJ010000118.1:0-15304 GCA_031373255.1 Hyphomicrobiales bacterium | reverse complement strand
AGAAGCTGCGCCACGATTGCGCGCCGGTCCTGGACCTGGCTCTGATTCAGCAATCAGACGGACGTTGCTCCAAGGCAAACATATCTCCTCCGGCAATGACGACGAACCATTGTCGACAACGATGATCTCAACATCACCTTTTACACCCACCTGAGCATTCAGCGCCGCCAGGCCAACAGCAAGATAGGCCGGCTGATTGAGATGAGGCACAATGACAGATATCAGCATACGCCCGGCAATCAGAAGAACTCCCGCAGAAATGTCTCGAGGGTGAAGAGCGACCACAGCGTCTTTTCGTGATTTGCCCTCCCCTCGACATGCTCATTCAACAAACTTCCAAGCATTCCCCTGTCGAGATAATTGGCGGCTACTGAATCTCCGGCAAGCAAACGCTCCCGATACTGTTCCTTCAGCGAACCGCGAAACCATTCGGCGACGGGCATGCGGAAGCCAATCTTCTTGCGGGTGAGCACGGCAGCAGGCAAGCGCGGCGACAGGGCTTCGCGCACGATGCGCTTGGTGACCTTGCCCCGGATGCGCCAGTGCTCCGGCAATGAACTGGCAAATTCAGCCAGTTTCACATCCATGAACGGTGTGCGGGCCTCGACAGAGGCCGCCATCGTCATGGTGTCCATGCGTTCGAGAAGATTGTCAGGCAGCCAGGACGTCTGGTCATAGTGCAGCACCTGACGCAATGGCGAAGCGCCTGGGGCGGCTTGAAACGGAATTGGCCGCAAGGCACGGCTGGCGACGGGACCACGCCAGATTTTCTGCCGCTCGACTGGCGTGAGCGCGCCAAACCAGCGGATCATGCGGCTATCAAAGTCGCGCTCGCTCATGGCGCGGGCTGCGATGGCAAGGCGCGGGTTGGCCTTGGTGGTGAAACTGGCCGCTCCCAGCACTGTGCGGCCCAAGAGTGACAACAGGCCAGATGGGGCAAAGCGGCCGAGATGGGCCTCGATCAAATGCTTCGGATATCCTGCGAACATCTCATCCGAACCTTCGCCCGAGAGGACGACCTTCACGCTGCGCCGGGCTTCAGCCGACAAGAGATATATTGGCAGGTCAGCAGCTTCGGCGACCGGCGCACCGCGATGCCGGCTCAGGGTTGGCAAGTGGGCGGAGAGATCGCCAGACTCAAGCTCCAGCGGGGTGTGGCTGGTTCCGAAGTATTTTGCCGTCTCCCCGGCAGCGGGAAGCTCAGAGGCTGGATCGCCGCGAAAGCCAATCGAATACGTGCGAATTCCTGAAACGCCGAGGTGGGCCAGCGTCGCCACGATCGAAGCCGAATCGAGTCCGCTCGACAGAAATGCACCCACGGGAACGTCGGCGCGGAGGCGCAGTTTCACAGCCTCATCGAAAACCTCGAGAAACTCCGCGACCGGCTCCCTAGGTTCAGGCAGCCGCTCCGGGCTTTCCTCGGGTGGCAGCCAATACCGCTTTTCTTCAACGCGGCCGTTCTTCCAAACCAGAAAACCACCGGGCACAAGTTTCCTGATCCCCTGAAAGAACGTGGCTGGCCCCGGCACATAGCGCCAGCACAGATAATCATGAAGCGAGTCGAGATCGAGCCTGGCCTCGACATCGGGATGCTTGAGGAGCGCCTGAATTTCGGAACCGAATACCAGGGACGTGCCATGCGCCGTTTCACGCTGGGCAATGAAAAGCGGTTTCTTTCCGAACTGGTCCCGGGCGAGGACGACCTTCCGCTCGCTTTCGTCGAACAGTGCGAAGGCAAACATGCCGCGCAGGCGCTTCAGGCAGTCCTCTCCCCAGAAGCGCCACGCCTCAAGAATGATTTCGGTATCAGACTGGCTTTTGAAAATCGCGCCGAGGCTGCGGAGTTCGTCGCGCAGTTCGATGTAGTTGTAGATTTCGCCATTGTAGACAATGGCAAAACGCCGGTCATGACTATACATCGGCTGCGCGCCGCCGCTGGACAAATCGATGATCGACAGACGGCGATGGCCCAATGCCGCTTGTGTATTGCCGTCAAGGCGGAGGACAGCGTGGCCATCACCATCGGGACCACGGTGCGCCACGGCATCGGTCATTTCGCGCAGGAGGTCCATTTTCGCGATGGGCCCGATCCAGCCCGCTATGCCACACATCCTCTACGCCCCCAACACGGTGAAATTGCTCAAAGCATACCAATAACCGGGCATCAATTGATTAGCACATCCAATAGCGCACAGAAGTGACAAAGGCCGATGACCGTAGCTCTGGTTCAACCTATAGTTACCGCGCTTGCTATTGCTTTCCACACGGAAAACGCCGCTTGCTTCAGCTAAAAGGATTTGAAATGACAGGTGGAACATTCAAGACAATCACGTGCCAGATTAATACCGGAATTCAACAAACGCATTCAACATATTATTATGTAACGATAGTTTCTTATTATCTATAATTGTTCGGATTTTTGAGGGATGCAATCTTGGTGTGGAATAAGCACCGTCTGAACGCTAATATTGCTGGTTGTGAATAAAGCACTCCGATCACCGGCTCGAGAACTTGGCGTTTCCGGGAGCGTCGCAAGGCCAACCAGCTCTCGGCCCGCGGATGTCGACACGATGGTGCCCGGTCAAACTGGGGTTAGCCGCTCCTATCTGCTCCCTGCCACCGTCATTTTTATTTACGTGGTCTCACTTGCCTTGCCACCCTACTTCGATATCGGAGGCTTGCGCCTTTCCAGCTACAGGATTGTGCTCATCCTCACCCTCCTCCCCACGTTTCTCATGGTGATCGCCGGGATCAGAGGTTCGTGGCGATTGCCAGATTTTCTCATTCTTGGTTATGCAACTTGGGCAAGCATCTCGCTGTTTGCCGCCCATGGATTTGACGATGCCTGGCAACCCGCTGGCATTCTCGCAATCGAAACAATCGGCAGTTACTTTCTCGCCCGAGCACTGATATTCGATCCAAGGAGCTTTCGAACTTTCGCGCGCATCTTTGTGATAGAGGTTCTCTTCCTCGCTCCATTCGCATTGTACGAGGCCTATACCGGAATATCGGAGCTCCATGACCTCTTTGGATACGCTTTCAATGTGTATTTTCATGAAGATGTCGGAATGCGCATGGGACTGCATCGCGCTTATGTCACCTTTGAACATCCTATTCTCTTTGGCGTGTTCACCTCAGTTGCGTTTGGACTTTCCCTGTTCGCGTTCGACAGGCACAAACAGGTATTCTGGAAACTGGTGAGGTCAGCCGGAATTCTTGTCGCGGTATTCTGCTCGCTTTCCGCCGGTGCGTTTTTGTCTGTCCTGACGCAGCTCGTATTTGCGGCCTGGCGGCGCCTGACTGAAAGCACCAGTTATCCCTGGTCGACACTGTGCGTCATCGCCATGGCTGTATACGCAGGGATCGATGTGCTCTCAAATCGAACCCCAATCGAAGTCATCATCAGCTACATGACCTTTCAGCAGGATGCGTCTTATAATCGCGTTCTGATCTGGCACTTTGGCACCGACGAGGTCTTGCGCCATCCGTTTCTGGGAATTGGACTTGCCGATTGGGTGCGCCCGCGCTGGATGGGAGACAGTGTCGACAATTTCTGGCTTCTCAGGGCGATGCGGCATGGCCTGCCCGCATTTTTCATGCTTCTCACCATTTTCCTCTACATCTGTACCAAGCTGGCGAAGCTTAAAACACGGGACGTGGACACAGATCTCTGCAGAAAAGCCCTGTTTGTTTCATTCGTCGGCCTTGCTGTCTCGATTGTCACAGTTGATCTTTGGAACGCCTCCCATAGCTTCCTGTTTTTCCTGTTTGGCAGCTCGATGTGGCTCACCGGACCGAAGTCTGACGAGACCGCGCCAAGGTCTTCCTCAGATGAAATTGCGCAGGCTGTCGAATCCGACCGCGCTTCGCCAATTCTCGAAAATCGCCGGCCCTCGTCCTTCGCCGGGGCGCCACAACGAACTGCGGAGGAATCCGGCAGTAGCAAGCCGCAAGAACACCGTCGAACAAATCCCTCCAATGGCCCCTCCTCCAAACGCGGAGCGCCGCGGATTGGTTAGTTCTTCAAATCCCCGTCCTGCGATCCAGCCTTGCCGAATACTTCCTGCGTGCTGCACTTTGCATTGCGCTCTTTTCACGATTCCAATTCAGGGTGCCGGAGTATGATGCTCAGAATTCCCTTGGTCCGCTACCTGTGGAAGCGAGCCATGTTGCATCGCGTCGAGTTCAAGGACAGTGTGGAGCGCCTTGAGTATCTTTATGCCCTTGAAGATCCCTGGGACATGGCGACGGCGCGCGAACAACATCGGTTCGAGAAGACCAATGAATTTCTCCTGACGCAAGTTCCGCAAATAAAAAGCCTTCTTGAAATTGGCTGTGGCGAAGGCCACCAAACGGCGGTTTTCAACAGGGTTGCAGAACAAGTCTTTGGACTAGATGTGAGCAAGAGTGCGATCACGCGCGCACAGTTGGCCTGTCCTGATGCCGCTTACGCAATCGGCGACATCACAACCACGAAAATTCCAGAAGACTGGCCCAAATTCGAAGTGGTTGCCGCTTGTGAAGTCATCTACTACATGCGCGATATTCCGAAGGCTCTCGATGCCATGGAAGCAGCCGGCAGCGCCGTCCTCGTAACATATTACGATCACTATCGCGCAATGCTGGATCCTATTATCTTGTCCCGGCCTGGTGTCGTTCAACAGAGGATTGCGTACCAAGACACGAACTGGACCGCCGCATTCTGGCGTTCCGCACCACCTGCTATGCCAGGTTGATCTGGTCGAGATCGTGATCGGCCTTGGTGAAAAACCAGTTCGTGACTGACGACAAATTCGTCAGAATGAATTGATCCTGGCACACGATGGTGGCGTCATACCGTTTTGTCCGGATGAAACCCAGTTGCTTTAGTAGATCATTTGGGCCTGCCGTTGAAGCAACAGCCTCAATACTCGCAACACTATCCCTGAAATGGTCGATGGCGAAAGCCGCGAGGTCTGCCCATGCGCCCGGCAAACCAGCTGTCGCAAGCGCGTCGGCGATAACGCCTTGTCTGAGTTCTGCCGGATTTGCCCTGCGGAGCACAAGGTAGCCGGTCACCCGGTCACGCCGCCTTGCGACAAAGCATTCATATTGCAGATCGGGACAGTCAACGAACCTCCAGTTCAGGTAACCCGAAGTGCGCGGTGTTCCACCAATGCTGCCGGGTTGAGATCTCCAAACGGCATCCACTTCCGGACCGAAGCGGGAAACAGATTCGAAGTTTGTCTGCTTATCCGGCCCGAGCCTTGCTCGCAAGCCTTTTGCCTTTGCCATGGCCTGAAAACTCCAGGCGATCGGCAATGTCAGGCGGCTGCCAACGATGAGCCGCGCGGCCTTTGACCACGCGGGGCGATGACTGGTGCGCGCGAGGAGATATCTTTCAACATCGCGGGCGGACGGCAATTCCAAACGTGAATACTGATACGTCACGGGAAGCGTAATGGCACCGCGCTTTTCGGCCATGCGACGCGTGGCTGGTGCCATGGTCAGCGTAAAGAGCGCGAGGCCCGTTTCGGCAATTGCGCCATAAAGCCGATGCCCAAGCCCACATCCGCGGAAAGACGGCAGGATCATTACGTCAACGATCCATCCTGCCTTGTAGGCCTGCCCCCCTGCCGTTAAATCCATCCGCTGCAAGGCGATCTGTCCGATCACCCTCACGCCATCCAGGGCGATCCAGACCGGAACGTCGTCATTGTCACCAGAGTGCTCAATGGCGGGGTTGTTTACAAATTGCCACGACCAGCGCGCTTTCCCTTTGTACGTTGCAAGCGATCCGTAGGCCTCTTGGATGAAGGCCTGAATAGCCGGAAAATCGCGGCGGTTCGCCTGGCGCACGACGAAACTCATGCGGGAGTCGATTCCCTTTTCCGCTTGGCACCGAGAAGCCGGTGTTTCAGCGACGAGGCGGACGGCATCCAATCATAAGCGCCACGAATTTTGAGCCAGAATTCCAATGGATGATCGGTTGGATCAACGGATACACGCGGCCGCAACATGTGCTGGTCACTGACCGGTATAGAACCAGGGCCAATCGAGAATACAAAGCGGTATCCGGCATTGGCGCACAATCTCAAGGCGCGATCATCAAAATCACCGTATGGAAAAGCAAAAAGAGTTACCGGCAACCCAAACATCTTTTCCATATCAACTTTGGCCCCTGCGATTTCATCTTGGGCGTGGGCGTCACCAACCTGAGTTAAATGCGGATGGGTTCGGCTGTGCGCGCCGAGGGTGACCAAATCGGGGGACAGCGAGCGCAATCTGTTTTCATTCGCAACTACTTCCGCGCGATCGATAGCCGCAGTTTCCATTTGCCAATCGGGGTTGGCCCCCATCTGCCCGATCGGCACAAAGATCGTGCTTGGAACGCCAGCGTCCTTCAGTTTTGGCAAGGCGTTTTCAAAGACACTTTCAAAGGCATCATCAAAAGTGATTGCAGCTTTTGGCCTGCGTCCCGGCGATCCCACGTAATCCGCCGGTACAATATCGGCATAGGCTTTCAGGGCCGAAATCTGGCGGCTGAACTGCGCCACGGCATCTTCGCGAACCGCATGGTAGTAGAGGATTACAAGCTGCTTGCGACGGCCATTGTAATCAATGATTCGATTGGCACCGTACCAGACGAGGCTGATTGCAACTTTGGCCAAGCGCAGAAGCATCTGGTTCACTGCCGTCAACTCCGCCTATTCTTGGCGTAAGCGCGATCGGGGTGACCGTGCTTACCCCTGAGGCCGTGAGCAATTCCGCGAAATGCAATCTTCATAATGTCAGTCCGGCCAACGACTGCCAATTCCATTGCCCTGAGGCAGGAAATAAAAGCGCTCCAGGGAAGCCAGAGAGGCTTGAATGACGCGACAAACAACATACGGTTCCTGAACTCCAGGAAGGTTGAAAATTCGGATCTCAGACGTTTTGTGTCAGTACCAATAGTGGTGCCACCCTTGTGTTGGATCACGGCGTCGAAGGCATAACCAATTCCGCAGGCAGACTTTGCCTTCAATCCCCAGTCCAGGTCCTCGTAGTAGAGGAAATACTTTTCTTCCATAAGGCCAATCCGGTCCAGGCACTCCCTAGTGACATAAACTGCCGCTCCCGAGGGCGCATCCAGTGCCTGCTCTATGGCATCATCTTCCGGCCTGAGTGTTGCCGGTGCATTTGCGTCCACTGCCGCGGTGCTGGCCAGCCAATGGCGCCAGCGCAGCCCGCGTGTGTGAATGCGGTCAGGTACATCGGTCAACACGATGCGACCCGTTACCATGCCTCGCTTGCGGCTAGACGCCCAGGCCATGAGCTGAGAGAGTGCATCCGGCGCTGGCGCTGTATCGGGGTTCAATATCAGCGCTCCCGGCCAATAGGCCGCTTCGCGTAGGGGCCTCAGCCAGCTGTTGACGCCGCCGCCATATCCCAGATTCTTGCCGGCATCGCCTAAGAAAACTTTGGCTCCTGTTGCGCGCAAGGTGAAAGAGGCCACCGAACTGAATCCTTCTGATGCACAAGGTGCTTTGCTGTTACCAGGTGCGCAGGGGCCGGCCTCCGCCGCCAGCGCTGCCTGTAACTGTTCAAAAGCTTCAAGGCCGCCGTTTTCACAGATGTAGACGTCAAATCCGGGTTCGGATCTGGCCTTTGTAAGAGCCTCCAGACAATCGACCACGTCCGTCGAATTGCCATAGGCCACGATGATAATCGGCACGGGCAGCGTCAGGGTCATCTGCCCGTGGCTCTTTGCCCTTGCTCAATCCGTTCATGCTGAACCGTTTTCACGCCAGCAATTCTCCATAGAGTTTCAGGAGCGACGTTTTCTCGTTTTCCCAGCGAAATTCCTTTGCCGCCTTGGCAGCACCCTTTGCGCCAAGGCGGCGGCGGAGGGGCTCGTCTTCCAAAAGATCAACCATCGCCTCGGCCAGGGATTCCGGAGTCGGCTGTTTTGCGACTACGCCCGCACCGCCGGCCTCGAAGCGGGCCTGGGCGAGATCGAACTGAACGAAGGGTTTGCCCAGCATCATGTATTCGAAAACCTTGTTCATCGAGAGCTTGTCGTTGAACTCGTTCGGAGGATCCGGGATGACTCCGATGTCGAGGCTGCTCAGATGAGTCAGGAGTTTGTGGCCGGTCAAAAATCCAGTGAAGTGCACATTTTCGCCGACGTTTAGCTCTGCTGAAAGCGCCTTGAGATTTTCTATTTCGGTGCCGTCGCCAACAATAATGCAACCCACATCCTTCCTGCCCATCGCATGAACAATATGTCCCATCGCGCGGATCAGCGTGTCGACGCCATCCTGCTGCCCCATGATTCCGACATATCCCAGAAGGTAGCGAAATTTCCCGCGCAACGCCGGATCGGCGGCAACCGGGCGAAAGCCGTCGTGGTTCGGATAGCTTTTCACGATGTACACTTTTTCGGGCGGCATCTTTCCGCGCCCGATGGCGATTTTCCGGAACGTTTCGTTGGTGGCGATCGTCGCATCGGCGAGTTTGAAGGTCAGGCGCTCGAAAAGCACCATCGCCTGGTACAGCGGACCTGAGGATTTTCCGAACTTGACGGCGCACAGTTCCGGATTGACGTCATGCTGATCGAACACGAATTTCTTGCGAAACAGAAATTTGTGAACCGCGCCGATCAGGAAAATCAGATCGGGCGGGTTGCACGCATGGATTGCCGAAAAGCCCTGCCTCCGCAAGACCTTGATGGAGAGAACAAACTCCCAGAAAAGGGCCGCAGAATATTCCGCCAGATAACCGAAGACGCCTGATGCCTCCAGAGGCAAGGGATGACGATAGATGTGGACTCCCTCCAGGACCTCGTAGCTGGCGTCAAAGCCCTTGCCTTTCGGACATATTACGGAAACGTTGTAACCCGCCTCACGCAGCGCCGTTGCTTCCTGCCACACGCGCCTGTCGAAGGGAACCGGGAGGTTCTCAACGATGATCAGTATGCCATGCCGACGATCTGCCGCACTTCGACTCATTAGAACTCAATCTCAATCTCTGGGCGCTGCGGTGCAGGTCGTGAGGGTGCAAGAATAAGGTGATTCAAGTAGTCTTTTTTGGCAACAAATACAATCAAAGGTTAATAAAATTTGACATATTTGTTATTAACCTTCACAGCCACTATCATCTTGGGCTGAAGCCGCCGCAATCAACAGACAGCTACATTAAGGTTACCCTGTGGCACGCGATTATCGCGAACCAGTATAATTTAACTTAAGTTTTCTTCAAACTGACGTTTGACGACGGGCTCTGCCATTGCGGGCCGATCTGGTAGAAAAACTTAATCATCCGCCAATTCAGTTTGCTTCCGGTGGGTGAGTCCGACACAAAAATATGCGATGGTGCCAATCAAAGGGTGGAGCGGGAGAGAAAAATAATGCACTTAATGCGTGATTCTCTATTGCTTGAGCAACTTTAGGGTTGGAAGACTTCTGGCTTTAACACGATGCCGTTGGCGGCCGGGATGAGTGGTGAAGTGTTCGCAGTCATTGCCGGTAAAGCGGTTGCAATGTTACTGGCCTTGAATGGGATTTGGCCAAGAATCACTTGAATGCACATATGTGTTAATCAATAGTGCATCGAACGCGACAAACAGATGGGTTGCAGTTAGTTGTAATTGCATGTTTCGAAGGGGGTTGTTCATATGCGTATCATTTCGTCAGTTGTAGCGGCGTTGTGCTGCCTTATGGTTTTCGCGGGCCTCGCCAGGGCCGAAGGTTACAGGCTGAAGCCGGGTGATATTCTGGACGTGTCGGTCTGGCAGGAGCCCAAGCTCAACCGCCAGGTCACGGTGGCGCCCGATGGCAGAATTTCCTTGCCACTGGTGGGCCACCTGAGAGCCGGCGGCACCACCGTTGAGGTGGTCGAAAGCACCATCAAAACCCGCCTTGCCAAGCAATACACGACGGACATCGATGTCACTGTCGCGCTGCTGTCGATCAAGGAAAAGCCCAAGGCCGAGAAAGAGAAGGAAGAGAAAATCTATCCTTCGATCTATGTGACGGGTGAAGTGGCAAAGCCGGGCAAGTACGAAGTCCGCGAGCCGGTGAACGTGTTGCAGGCCATCGCCATGTCCGGCGGGCTTGGACCCTTCGCGGCCGAGAGGCGCATCAAGATCCGGCGCAAGACGGAAGGCGGCGAACATCTTTACGACTTTGACTATGAGGCTTTCGTTTCGGGCGATGACATGTCTGGCAACATCAGGCTGAGAGCCAACGATGTGGTCATCGTTCCAGAACGCGGCTTCTTTGAGTGACCTGCGCCGCGACCTGAAAACCAATCCGTAAGTGTAAGGCGATGCGCCTCCCGAAGCATTCCATATGGCTGAGCGCCCTGGTCGTGGCCACGGGCACGGCCAATGCTGCTGACTGGAGCGCCGAGACATCGCTCAGCGAGTCGCTTTCGATCGACGACAATCCCGATCTCAGCGTCGATTCACCGGGGTTTGTATTCGGCAGTCTCAGCACACTCGATCTGGCGGTTTCAGCGAAGACGCACCGCTCGAAATTCGATTTCCTGGGCAGCATCGGCTACCAGGCCTATACCGGGCCGGGAAACGACGTGGTTGAAAATGGCATTACGCCCAATGCCAAGATAGACTACGAACGGAATTCCAAACGCCTCCGCTTGCAGGCGGGCGCATACTACAATCTGGTGCGCAATGGCTCGAGCGAAGACAGCACCGGTTCCACGTTCGGTGGCGGTTATCGCAGCACGGCTGGCGCCAATGTCTCGCTCACACGGCTCCTCGACACGCAGAATGAGCTGACAGCCGCGGTCAGGGGCTATTCCATCGACTTCCAGAACCCCACCCCGTCGGATACGCCGTCGGTCTCGCTTGGCACCTCGTTGAGTTGGCTGCACCGCGCCACCAAGCGCATCGATCTCAATACTTCAGCAGGCGTCGACTGGTATCGCGACGACGACGCGATCAATTCACGCAACACGGTTTATTACCTCCGGGAAGACGTCACCACGCGGGTCAATCGCAGGCTGAAGGTCAATGCCGGTGCCGGCGTTACGCTGCTCAACCGCCACAAGGACGACTTCGCGCTTCCGGGGACACCGCGGCGCTCGTCCATGGAACTGGGCGGGCTTGCAAATCTGGGATTTTCCTACGCGCTCAGGACGACAACACTGGGCGGGTTCGTCTCCTATGGCCTCAGTCCCGATGACGACGGCGAACTGCAAAACAACATCACCGTCGGCCTGAACGGGCAACATAAAATCAATGACGTTTCGGATCTGACCGTCAATGCACAGGTCCGTTTTGCCGAGACCAGCGGGACAAGCGGCTTCAATGAAACCACCTTCAGCATCGGGCCGGTCTATACGCGCGAAATCACCCCCTACTGGCATTTCAGCCTGGGTTACAATTTCAACCTTCGCGAAAACGACGAAGGTACCGCCATCGAGAATTCGGCGTTCATGCGGCTGAAGCGCGATTTCGTCATTGTGCCCTAGGGCCAGTCGCGAACTTCGTTAAATTTAGCGTTTTCAACCTTTTGCAATGTTCTCCTTGATCAACGCATTGACACGGCTGGCCTGCTCCATCTGAACCATGTGACCGGCGCCGTCGATAATTTCGACCCTGGCTGATCCGGCATTGGCCGCGTGCGCCGCAGGTAAAATGCGATCGTCCCGCCCCCAAATCGCAACCGCGCGCACGCTACCGGGACCCAGCAGCGCCTGCTGTTTCCCGCCCTTGAATACACCATCGGCAAGTGATTTCAGCGCAGCGTCGACACCATCAAGGCGTTTGAACTTGAGGATATCCTCAGTCATCTGGCGGCTGACCTGCCCGGGATCGGCGAAGAGCATTTCCAGCACCGGCTTGAGCTCCTTGCGCGAGGCCGCGCCGACAAAGCCGGAAATGTAGTCCATATTGATTTCCGCTCCGAGACCTGCACTGGCGATGAGGGTCATGGATTGCACCCGCGCTGGAGCAGCCTTGGCCACCTGCATGGCGATGGCGCCGCCCAGAGAATGGCCTACAAGGTGCGCCTTCTCGACCTTGAGAGCATCCATGAAGGCCAGGACCGTCCGGGCGAGGCCTTCGACACTCGGGTTAGCGATAGCCTTGCCTGATTGACCGTGGCCCGGCAGATCGAGGGCATAGACCGTGGCGTTTTCGGCAATAGCATCGATGTTGAACAGCCAATTGTCGAGATCGCCACCAAATCCGTGGATCAGGATGACAGTTTCGTCTCCCGAACCGCGCTTGGCGTAACGGAGTGATCCCCCGCCTGCATCGACGTTTTCGTAAGCGGGGGCGGCGTCTTCGCCGTCCTCTTCTGCGGCCGGGGTCACATAGCTCGCGACATAGGTTTCGATTTCCGAGTCGGGCACCGACTTGTCGGCGATCACCCCAAGGAGCGCCTTCACTGGATAAGTCGTATCCGCCGCCCCTACCCTGCGACGCAGGACACCGGCGTCAGTCGACTCGACGGCACCGGCGATCTTGTCGGTTTCAATTTCGAGGATGGCTTCGCCAACATTGATTTCCTTGCCATCCTCGACAAGCCAGCCGGTGACTTTGCCCTCCTTCATGGAGAGGCCCCATTTGGGCATGACGATGGGGATAATACGATTATCGGTCATTGCTCGTCCTCAGTTGGCCATGGTCTTCTTGACGGCTTCGACGATGCGCGCAGCGCTTGGGATATACATATCCTCGAGCACTGGCGAAAACGGCACAGGCGTGTGGGGGGCTGTCACCATCTGCACCGGCCCCTTGAGGCTGTGATAAACCTCTTGGCCGACTTTTGCCGCTACATCCGAGGCGATCGAACAGCGCGGGTGAGCCTCGTCGACGCAGACACAACGACCGGTCTTTTCCACACTCTCCAACACCGTATCCCAATCAATCGGAGACAATGTGCGAAGATCGATGACATCGCATTCAAAGCGGTGGCTTTGACCAAGAACGCCCCCCTTGGCCAGCTCCCTGGCAGCATCCATGGCGCGATGTACCATCATGCCATAGGTCACGATGGTACAATCGGCGCCTTCGCGCACCACGTTCGCTTCACCAAATGGAATGGCATAAGATTCGGCTGGAACGTCGGCTTCAATCCCGTAAAGATTCTTGTGCTCGCAGAAAATGACGGGATCATTGTCACGGATCGACTGGATGAGAAGACCCTTGGCATCATAGGCATTGGAAGGGCAGACCACCTTCAGACCGGGAATGTGAGTAAACAGTGGTGTCAGCATCTGAGAATGCTGGGCTGCGGCGCGGAAGCCTGCACCCACCATGGTGCGGATGACCACCGGGGTTTCGGCCTTGCCGCCAAACATGTACTTGAACTTGGCGGCCTGATTGAAAATCTGGTCGAAGCAAACGCCCATGAAATCAATGAACATAAGTTCAGCGACCGGACGCATGCCGCATACCGCGGCCCCGATCGCGGCGCCCACAAACGCAGATTCCGACAAGGGGGTGTCGAGAACGCGCCCGGGATGCTTGTGGATTAAGCCCTTGGTGACGCCGAGGGGGCCGCCCCAGGCATCGATTTCACCCTCGCCACCGGCACCACCGGCAATGTCCTCGCCCATAAGGATCACGCGTGGGTCCCTGGACATTTCCTGATCAAGCGCCTCGTTGAGTGCCTGACGCATGCTGATATTGCGGGCCATGTTGGCTTATCTCCTGCGATCAATATGAAACATAGACATCTTTGAAGAGATCGGCGGCGACCGGCGGTGGCGACGTTTTGGCAAAGACCACAGCTTCCTCAATCAGCCCTGCGATTTCCCCGTCGATCACATCCAGTTCTGTCTGCCTGACGGTGCCGGCCGCCACGATGCTCTCTGTAAACAGCTTGATGCAGTCGCGATTTGCACGAATGTCATCTACCTCCCCCTTGCCACGGTAGGTCTGCTGGTCACCTTCGAAATGACCGAAGAAGCGCACCATCTTGCATTCGAGCAGGGCCGGGCCGCCGCCTTCGCGGGCCCGCTTGATGATCTCTCCTGCAGCTTCATAGACGGCGAAGAAATCGGTGCCGTCGACAGTCACACCGGGAAGGCCAAAGCCCGCGGCGCGGTCAACGTAGCTGTCGACCGCCACCGCATAGTCGCGCGAGGTCGATTCGGCGTACCCGTTGTTCTCGACGACGAATATCACCGGAAGATTCCATACCGCGGCCAGATTCAGGCATTCAAGGAATGCGCCCTGATTCGAGCCTCCGTCGCCCACAAAGGAGATCCCTACGCCACCATCATTGCGGAGTTTCGCCGCCAATGCCGCCCCACAGGCCAAAGGCGCGCCGGCACCGAGAATGCCATTGGCGCCCATCATGCCATGGGAGAGATCGGCGATATGCATGGACCCGCCCTTCCCGCCACAAGCGCCGGCCGCCTTGCCGTAAATCTCGGCCATCATGCTCTTCACATCAACGCCCTTGGCGATGCAGTGGCCATGGCCGCGATGGGTCGAGGCAATTCGGTCGGTATCGTTGAGATGCATCATGATGCCCGTTCCGGCCGCTTCCTCGCCCGCATAAAGATGAACAAAGCCGGGAATGTCACCCTTGGCGAATTCATTGTGCAGGCGCTCCTCGAATTCACGGATGGTGCGCATGGTGCGATAGGCACCAAGCAGTCCGTTCTTGCCAAGCGGGAAAATCGCTCCAGCCTTTTTTGGTGCAACCTTGATAGGTGGTTTTGCCCTTGCCACTTTCTTGCTGACAACAGACTTCTTGGTTACGGGCTTTCTTGCGGCCACCTTTCTGGCGAACGGTTTTTTCGAAGCGGGTTTGGCTGCCGGCTTTTTCGCTGGAGCCTTTTTCCTCGCCTTTGCCGACGGCTTGGCCTTTTTCACTGGTTTCCTGGCAGCCATATCAACTTCCTCCCTGAATTGCCGATTTCATTTTTCTCAGTTGAGCACACGCATAAGGCCCTTTTTGGCCGCATACTGCATGCAGGCACTGACATTCACTGTGCGGAACGCGTTGGTTTCCAAGGTTATGGAGACATTGTCGCGTTCGGTAAACGAAAGTTCGCGCTCGCCATCGAGCGCAATCGATCCAGCGGCAATTCCCGGCCTGATGGATTTTCCCGCCGCAAGCCGGCTGAATTTCCTGATGCCGATGGTGCGGAGATAGCCCGGGGCGATGGGCGTATTGAGAAGAATTTTGGCTTCCTCGCCGGTTCCCAGCAACACGTGCAGACCATCGGGCTCAGTGCGTGAAACAGGCTTCAACAGGCCCGCGATGGCCGACATGCCGATCACTTCCGGATCGGCGAAAGTGACAAACAGCTCGCGGAATGTATCGGTGCGCCATAGGGCGCGGGCGCCGACATAGCGCTC
>JANMMJ010000095.1:0-2209 GCA_031373255.1 Hyphomicrobiales bacterium | reverse complement strand
TGTGGCGCGATCAGGCGCTGTCGCACCACAATTTCTTCCAGCTCCAAGCAGCGTCATGGTTGCCCTGTGGACCATGGCAACTACCCAGAACTTGCTCTGGCATGCGCTGGTTTCAACCGAGCGCGTTCTGCTGGCCTTCGTCATTGCAGCAGCCATGGCAATTCCTATTGGTATGCTGATGAGCAGTTATCGCATTGTCGGAGCATCGCTCGAACCGACGATTGACTTCATCCGATATCTGCCCGTGCCTGCCCTGGTGCCGCTTTCGATTATCTGGTTCGGTGTTGGGGAAAACACAAAAGTATTCCTGCTCTGGCTTGGGACGTTCTTTCAACTCGTCCTGCTGGTCGCTGACGATATGCGCCGAGTGCCTCATGAATACGTCGAGGTTGCCTTCACACTTGGAGCAAAACCACGAAATGTTCTGACGGATGTTGCCTTCCGCGCCATGGCCCCGACACTTGTCGACAACTTACGCATCACGTTGGGTTGGTGCTGGACCTATCTGGTCTTGGCGGAGATCGTTGCCGCCGATTCCGGTCTTGGCTTCGTCATCTGGTCGGCGCGCCGCTATGTGAAGACCCCGGAAGTGATGGCAGGTGTCGTCGTCATTGGACTGATTGGCCTGCTGACTGACCAGCTTCTGCGCATGCTGCATCGCCGCATGTTCACATATGTGTGACGGTCGCTCGTGATGGACGATTATCTCTTATTTGAAAACGTAACCAAGGCCTTTGGCACGGTGCCGGTTGTCGCGAATACAACATTGGCAATCTCCCGTGGTTCCTTGACGGTCTTCCTGGGCCCTTCCGGATGCGGCAAGACGACATTGATGCGCATGGCTGGCGGATTGGACTTGCCGACAACGGGTTCGATCCGCCTGGATGGAAAGCCCATCATCGGACCAGACCGCAGACGCGGCATGGTCTTCCAATCTTATTCGTCGTTTCCATGGTTGACAGTCGAAGGCAACATTGCGTTCGGTATGCGCTATCGCGATGATTTGACTGCTGTGCAGAAGGCAGAGCGTGTCCGGCACTATCTTCGTCTTATGCGTCTCGAAGATTTTGGCGGATCATTTCCAAATCGCATTTCCGGCGGCATGCGGCAGCGGGTGGCAATTGCCCGTAGCCTCGCCGCCGGATCAGAGGTTCTATTGATGGACGAACCCTTCGGCGCGCTCGACGCTCTCACGCGGGAGCGGTTGCAGGTTGAACTTCGGCAAATCCAGACCGAAGAAGGAAAAACCATCATCTTTGTAACCCACGATGTGGAAGAGGCGGTGTTTCTGGCAGACCGGATCATCCTCTTCTCGGCCCGGCCCGCAAGTGTATTGAGGGATATTGATGTTGCTAAGACACTGGGGCCGAACCGCGATCTGGAATCCAGAGAAACGCAAGCATTTTTCAACTTGCGCAATGAGGTTCTGCATATGATTCGGAATGAGACAGGCGCCGCGCTATGATCAGTTCAATCAGGGGAAAGACCGTCGTCATCACCGGATCGAGCCGCGGCATCGGGCTCGGTATTGCGCGGGGCTTCGCCAAGGCCGGTGCATTGCTACATCTGATTGCCAATGATGAAGCTGTTCACGAGCGGGCAAAGGAACTCTCTGCCACGTCTGCAGTTGCAGACATCTCCGATAAGTCCCAGGTGGCAGACGCATTGGCCAACATCCCGCACATCGATGTGCTGATCAACAATGCCGGGCTTGAACTGATGACACCGGTCACCGACGACAGCGATGAAACGTCAGACAGTTTTCGCCGCATCATTGAAATCAACGTCATCGGTACTGCATTGATGACGTCACGGGCTCTGTCCGCGATGACGTCCGGTGGGTCGATCATCAACACAGCCTCGATCTGGGGGCGCGTGGCAGAGGCACGCTTTGGCGCCTATGTCGCGTCCAAGCATGCCATCATCGGCTTGACGAAGACCTGGGCAAAGGAATTGGGGCCGCGTGGCATCCGCGTCAACGCTGTCTGTCCCGGTTGGGTTCGCACCGAGGCCTCGATGCGATCTCTGGGCCGCATGGCCGCCGAGCAGGATTTGGACGAAGCGGTGCTTCTGGACAGAATCGTGGGCGGGCAAGCGCTCCCTGGGCTTATGGAGCCCGCCGACATGGCGGCGGCCTATCTTTTCCTTGCCTCCGATATGGCCATCAATGTGACCGGGCAATCGCTCGGTGTCGATCGAGGGGAAGTTC
>JANMMJ010000047.1:0-17462 GCA_031373255.1 Hyphomicrobiales bacterium | reverse complement strand
GGCCGCAAAGCTGTGCTTGTGCCGCCAGTTCAGAAGATCGACGACATGCACCGAGCCATCGCCCTGGCAGGCGACGAACAGCTCTCCATCGTGAAACGCCATGTCCATCGGCTGGCTCCCGACCGGAATGGCCATCTGCCTTTCAAATGACGGATCGATCAGGCTCACGGTATTGCTGTTGAGGCTGGTGACGGCGAGCATGCTCCAGTCCGGGGCATAGCGGGCGATCTGTGCTGCCTTGGGCACGTCCTTGAGCCGCACCTCGCGGCTGACGCGCCTGCCCGGCGCGTCGATCAAAAACAGGACCGGCTGTTCGTCATCGACGGCGATTATGGTTTGGCTGCCGACGGAAACGGCAAGCCCCGCAAGCGCACGGGGTGTCTCGATCTTGTGCAGCAAATTCCGGCTGGGGAAATCGATCACCGATATCGTGGCGTCTTCCTCGTTCTCGGTATAGAGGCGCTGCCCATCCGGCGCGATCGCCATGCGGTGACAGTTTTGCGATCCCGCATCGATCGCGCCCACGACAGCGTTGGTGGCGGGGTCAACGACAGCGATCCTGGCGCTGTTTTCACAGGTGACATAGATAAGCCCGTCCGGGCCGAGCTTGAGGGAATGCGGCGCGCTGAGGGGGCGCAGGTCGATTGTAGCCAGGAGTGTGCGCCGTTCGAGATCGAAGACGCAAAGCGCGTGCTGCGGATTTGGATTGCGGCCGTGGATGCCGTCGCCGAAAACCGGCACATAGGCCCGATTGGTTTCCGCAACCACCAGCAATTCATGAACGGTCTTGTCGAAGCCATCGAGCGTGACTTCCGTTTCATAGGTCACCGGGTTGAGGAACAGGACCTTGCAGCCTTTCTTGTCGACCGCAATCAGGCCCCGGGCATTCGCCATGGCTGAAACTCCTTGCTGAGAGCAGAATCGCTGTCCGACCGATTGACGGCAGCCGCGCTATCTCTTGGCGAATTCCTGGGCGAAGTCGAGGCTGGCGATGTGGTCGAGCTGGCGGCGGAGTTCGGCGGCGGCAGCGAGGCCCAGGGTGGCGCCGAATTTCTGTTCGGCCACGGCCCAGAGCTCGCGGGCCTTCTCCAGCGTGCGCGTCCCCTTGGCGGAGAGTGTCACGCGGCGGCCACGGCCGTCGGCGGGATCGGCCATGGTGCGGAGCAGGTTCTGGGCGATCAAGGGGCCCAGCGAATGGCTCAGCGCCGAGCGGTCCATCACCAGGTCGGCGGCGAGCGCGCCGAGGCCGAGGCTGCCGTAGCGTTCGATTGTGGCGAGGATGGTGTATTGCGTGGCGCGGAGGCCCGAATCCCTCAGGGCTGCGTCATAAAGCTGGCCCATCTGGCGGGTGGCGCGGCGGATTGCGGCGTTGGAACAGGCGGTTGCGATCATGTGGCGGCATATGCCACGGTTTAGGGGCATATGCCAGCAAAATTTTTGGCGATTTTCGCCGATTCGCGCCTAAATGTGCACGCAAAACGCGCGTTTTTGCAGGGTAAATGACGTGATTTGGGGTGCAGAAGCGGGTTTAAAACACGCATATAACGGCTTGATTCGCAAGTGATTCGACTCAATGTTTCACGTGAAACAACTCCTAGACGGGTGAATAAAGATTCGGGTAAGCGGCTGAATCTGCACTGCGATCTTGCGCAAATGGCGGTGAAGCTTTAAGCGCTCGCCATGACAGAACATATCCTCATCGTCGATTTCGGTTCGCAGGTCACGCAATTGATCGCCAGGCGCGTCCGCGAAGCCGGCGTCTACTCGGAAATCGTGCCATTCCAGCAGGCGGATAAGGCGCTGGACCGCATCGGATTGAAGGGAATCATCCTTTCCGGCGGCCCGGCATCGGTGCATGAGCAGGCTTCGCCAAAGGCGCCGGAGCGGGTTTTTACGCGGGGAATTCCGGTGCTTGGCATCTGTTATGGCGAGCAAGCGATGTGTGCCCAGCTCGGCGGCGCCGTCGAGCCCTCCGATCACCGCGAATTCGGCCGTGCCTATGTGCAAGTGCAGCAGGCGTGCGGATTGTTCGATGGCGTGTGGGAAAAGGGCGAGCGCCATCAGGTTTGGATGAGCCATGGCGACCGGGTGACCGGAATTCCGCCGGGATTCCAGGTGGTTGCCACCAGCGAGGGGGCGCCTTTTGCGGCCATCGCCGACGAGCAGCGGCAATTCTATGCCACGCAATTCCATATGGAGGTGGTGCATACGCCGGATGGCGCGAGGCTGTTGAAAAACTTCGTCACCGAAATCTGCGGCTGCCATGGCGACTGGTCGATGCGGCATTTCAAGGCCGACATGATCCACCGCATCAAGAAACAGGTGGGATTCGAACGGGTTATCTGCGGTCTTTCAGGTGGCGTGGACAGTGCTGTAACGGCGGTTCTGATCCATGCGGCGGTGGGCGAACAGCTGACCTGCATCTTTGTCGACCACGGGCTGATGCGGCAGAATGAGGCCGCGGAGGTCGTGCAGCTGTTCCGCGAGCATTACAATATCCCGCTGGTGCACGTCGATGCGGCCGACATGTTCATTGACGCGCTCACCGGCGTTTCGGACCCCGAAACCAAGCGCAAAATCATCGGCAAGCTGTTCATCGAGGTGTTCGAGGCGGAAGCGAAGAAGATCGGCGGCGCTGCCTTCCTGGCCCAGGGAACGCTCTATCCCGACGTGATCGAAAGCGTGTCGTTCACCGGCGGGCCCTCCGTCACCATCAAGTCGCATCACAATGTGGGCGGCCTGCCGGATCGGATGAACATGAAGCTGGTGGAACCGCTCCGCGAACTGTTCAAGGATGAAGTGAGGATTCTCGGCAAAGAGCTTGGAATGTCTCAGCAATTTGTGGGCCGTCATCCATTTCCCGGGCCTGGACTGGCGATCCGCGTTCCGGGCGGGATCTCGCGCGACAGTCTGGAAATCCTGCGCCGGGCGGACGCCATCTATCTCGAGGAAATCCGCAAGGCCGGCCTTTACGATGCGATCTGGCAGGCATTTGCGGTGCTTTTGCCGGTGCGAACAGTTGGAGTCATGGGTGATGGGCGCACCTACGACCAGGTGCTGGCCTTGCGCGCGGTGACTTCAACGGACGGCATGACAGCGGAGAGCTACCCCTTCGACCATTCATTCCTTGCGGCAACCGCGACACGGATTATCAATGAAGTCAAAGGGGTTAGTCGCGTTGTTTACGACGTCACATCAAAACCGCCCGGCACGATCGAGTGGGAGTGATTACGGTGTTGGGCTTTGCCGCGAGACGATAGTGTCTATCGCGCCCATGACTGCATCGAGAAAGCCGTCGAGTTCCTTGGCCTCAAGATAGTTCAATCCCTGTTTCCGGCCTTTCAGAAAATCGCCAATCGAGAATGTCGGCCGGTCGATCCTTTGCATGACGCCGTTTGACAGTTGCGGAATGATGATTTCGGGCTGCGAGGTGATTTCCATGCCGGTCCGCTTGATCATGGCGGGCCGGAGATAATAGGATTCGCGGAACAGTTTCGTTGCGGCAAGTCGTTCGCCAGCCAGGCGCGATTGCTGCATGGCGCCAATGACATAGAGGAGCACAAGGCGATAGCCGCGCGACCGTGCTTCTTCCCTGAAGCGGATATCCTCGGCCAGCGTCATGAACGTCGCGAGGTCGCGCCACGACAAGTCGATGACACCGGTCCGGAGCGGCATGTTCAGGATACGGTCAAACAGGTCCATCTGGCCCTGGACCTTCTGAAAATCGATCGGGAAGGTGCGTTCCGGCCAGCGATCCTTGAGGCCCTGCTGCGGCCAGCCAGCATCGAACAGCACCGGGTTGCGCTGCGCCAGGATCAGGTAATCAGTCAAAAGGCGCGCAACCAGCGTTTTGCCATTGCGCGCCTCGTCGGATGTCACGACGTAGAGCGCCGCTTCTGCCATCTTTTAGGAGGCGGAGGGACGTACGTTCGTCAGGCTCTGGATCAGCTTCAGGCGGGTAAATTCAGCATCGATGTCGGCCATCCATTTGCGGACATAGCCGCGCAGCACAAAGGAGAAATTGCCGGGCGATCCGTCGGCGGCCTTGTTCTCGGTGAAGTCCTTGAACGGCACGCCGGCAAGATCGACTTGCTCGTAAGCCATCTCGTTGAGCTTGGGGATTTCGATCTCCTGGGTATGGACGGTTTCGCCGAAATACCGCTTGTAGGTCTTCTGGTCCCATTCGAAGAAATTGGTCTCGTTGATGAAATTGCGAGCGAGGACATAGTCCAGGCCGGAGACGTATTTGGCGACTTCACCAATCTCATCGAGCGAGGCGATCGAGGGACCGATGACGTGGACGAGGGTGAAATTGAACTGGCCGCTGCGCGCTGCCTCCAGCACGCCGATCTTCTCGAAAGTATCGAGCGCATAAGACAGGTTGCCCGCCTTGAGATCGACCAGCGTAACCGGAACATTGGCGCTTTCGAGCGTATCCAGGATCTTCATCTGGTGCGCGACGTTGGCAAGATCGATGACTTCAGTGATTGCCGGATAAAAGCGCTTGAGGGTGCCGCGCGGATTTTCAGTATCGAAAGCGCGCGCCAGGATATTCTTGCGCGCAAGATGATCGATCAAAGCGCGCGACAGGGTCGTCTTGCCGGTTCCGCCCTTGTCGGCGCCGACCAAAATCAATGTGGGTTTCATTCGTAATTCCTCCCGCCCGAAATCAAGCTAGATATGCATCTACCGCCCCTGCGGCGACACTCGGCAGCTATAATGACGTTTCTGTGGCCGTTTGGCTACTGGCAGATTTTGCGCCGTGCCGCGCGATCTAACCGTAAGGCCCTTCCAAACCCAATTTTTCCATCAGGAGTTTGTACTGGTTGATATTGCGGAGCAACCTGGCGCCGTAACGTTCGATCAACTCGCGGCGGCGTTCAGTATCGCTGGTGGCTGACAGGGCGCCCCAGATTGCCGCCATCGCCTCGGCTTCCTGACGGGCCTTCCGCAAGGTCTCCGGATCGGAGATGACGCGGGTGAAGTGCTGCTGGGTGACCTTGCCGATGCAATTTACTGTTCTCGGACCCGCATTCACGTAACCCGCCGGGAGATCGCCCTTGAGGTTGGTCACGGATTTGTACTGGATGACGTCGAAAATCTGGTCGACGGCCTGCCTCGCGCCCTCGACGCGGGAAAGATGCTCGGTGTCGGCCGCGGCATGGGGCAGCAACTGCAGTTTTCCGGGATGCTTCTTCTCAAGAGCAAGGTAGGGCACCATCGGGCCCGAGAGCTTCCCCGTTGCGGTATCCTTGAAGAGATCGGCGTCGATACAGGCGTAGCGGACCTTGCCGCTCGTCAGCGCAGCATCCAGCGCGGCGGCATCGACGACCTCACCGCGGTCATAGTTGACGACGACGGCGCCCGCTTTCATCGCGTTGAGGACATTGGCGTCGACAACGCCGGCATTGGCATATTTGCCAGTTACCGCATTGAAGGCGCCCAGACCGGTATGCGGGCTGATGACGTCGGCGCCCTTGGCAGCTTCCTGTGGGGAAGCGGCGTATTCAAAGCCTTCGGATTCAATCCATTCCTTGTGGCGCGGCCTCGCGTGGATGGCGATCTTCATGCCGAAAGCCCTGGCGAGCTTGGCGACCTCGCGGCCGATGTTGCCGTAGCCGATGATTGCAAATTTCTTGCCTTCCAGCTTCTCGGTGGGAAATTCCCGGAGATTCTTGCCGGTGTCGAAATCGCCGGCCACGACACGGCTGTGAAGCTCGTCCACCGGAAGGTCGGGCGCTATCCGCAGAAGCGCCTTCAGCGCCATGTGGGCCGTGGCGCGGCTGTTGAAACTCGGCGTGTTCATCAGCGGCGCTTCGCCGCCTTCGCCATTGCCTCCGCCCCAGGACGCCGCGCCCATATTGCCGGTTCCAGCGCCTATGCGGACCCCACCAAGCCTGAAACTCGCAGCTTTGGGGATAAACGTCGCGGCCGCGATAAGGGCATCGTACTGGCCATTCTGGGTCTGGGGCAGGATTTCCGCTTCGGTGCTGAGATCAGGCTGATAGAAGAAATGGATTTTACCTTTCGCCAGTTTAACCTTGGGATCGAGGGGGCCCGTATGGAAGACGCCGCCTTTTGACTCGATATGGGCGCGAACCGCGCTGTGATTGGGCTGTCCGTTCTTGTCGAACTTCATGCCGACGAGGTCGGCGATCAGCACCTTGTAGGCCCGCTCGGGGTCGTCCTGCCGCGATCTCGCATTGGCTGCCGGAGTTGCGGGGAATATTTCGCCTTCCTTGGCGAGGAGTTCCTCCAGAACCACGATCTTGGCCCGGAAATAAGCATATTTCAGGTTTTCGAGCAGGGCCGTGATGTCTTCTGGCTGGCGGATGCCGCCGATCCAGGCGCGGTAATCGCCGGGCGTTCCGGGAAAGGCATTGACATAGCGGGCGACATCGAGGCCCGGCTCGTGGTCACCATTCGGATGGGTCAGGCCTTGGTAGCCGAGCATCTGCTTCGACCTGGCGATGATCAACTGGTGTATCGACGGCGTATCAAGGCTGGGGTCTTTGACGCGGAGCAGGGTCACGGCAGCACCGCGCTTTTCAGCATCTGCAACACCCAGCTCGAAGAGCGGATTGGCGGCCACCCATTCATTTATGGTTTTGCGGTTGGCAGCCGATCGGCGGTTCATCTCCGCGACATTTCCGATGCGGCGTTCCGACCGGAGCAGGCCGAAGGTGGTCTCGGCAAAGGCCAGCGTACTATAGGTGTTGATCACGCCGCCCATCATCCTATCGGACTGGGGATCGTAGATCGGGCCGACATTGACAGTGCGCTCGCCCGTCAGCGGTTTCTTGGGATCGACGGGTGCGGCAATCTTCAGCTGACGGGGAATGGCCCAACCGGGGTTCTTCTGGTTCTTCTCAATCAGTTCAAGGGCGCTGGGCGTGAAAGATGCCACATAATACCCGGAGATGCCGCCGATCGCCTTCTGAAAAGGCATGAACATGCAGCATTTCGCCATGACTTCCGCGACGATTTCGTCAGGCCAGGGCATGGCGCCCAGCATGGATGTGGCGTCGAGCACGGCGTGGTGTTCGGCCGGATTGCGATCCAGCCATTCGAGCAGGTGTTCAATATCGGAGAGTGTGTAGGTCGTGGCGCCGGTCGTTTCATGGCCGACGCCAAAGAAAACATTGATCCCCATTTTCTCCAGGGCATTGGCGGTCGGGATGGCGCCTTCTTCGGCTGCGAAATGGATGCGCCGTTCGTCACCGTTCCGGCAATAGCGCATCATCTCGATGATCTGGGCGCCCCATGACTGGCGGAAGAAACCGCCTGCGTTTGCCGCGGCGCTTTCCGGTTCGAGCGTATCGACAAAGACATGCTGGTCGGGAGTGCCGGCATCGATCATGTGCAAGGCAGAGACGGTAAAGCCGCTGTGGCCGCCGCCTAGGCCCACGGCCATTTTGTTGGATTTGGGGAAGCCGAAATACCGGTGAATCTCCCGCATCATGTCGAGGAGGAATTTGTCCGCCGGATAACCGCGATGCATGCTGCGGCCGATTTCGGCGGCGGTGAAGCAGCCGATGTCACGGCCCTTGTCGTCGAGCTTGCGGTAGTTGTTCTCCAGCCAGGCTTCGAACTCGAAACGCAGCAGGCGGCTTTCGACCTCATCGCGGGTTACGTCGGTGATGGGCCCGACACCAAAGAACGGATTGGAGGTGCGCTTGGGAGGTCCGGCGCGTGTTGCATCCAGGGCGAAGTTGCGCTGCGCTTTCAGTTCATCAATGTTCGCCATGGCAAGCCTTGCTCCCTCCAGCCTTTCTCGAGGCTGGCTCTTCTCTGTTTTTCAATTCCGGCGCCGCCGGCATTGTGTATTTCCTGGTGAAATGTGCAACCCTTTCAAAAACGTCGCTCCAGGCGGCGGATGCGTCCCGGATGCGGGAGGGAGGCTGCGGCACCTTGTGTTGCCTGGATGATCGGCCCTAGAAGAAGCAAAAGGGAGTGGCCACCTTGAACTTTCTCATACCCGGAATTGCCGTGTTCGCCGGCGTACACCTGTTTTCGATGCTGGCACCTGGGGCACGAAACGCGCTCAGGGCGCGGCTCGGCGAGGGGCCGTTCAAGGGGCTCTACACGCTCGTTTCGATTGTTGGCCTGGGGTTGATGATCTGGGGCTTTCTCGGCACACGGGCAGGGCCTGCGGCAGCCGACCTGCTGTATTATCCGGCGGACTGGACGCGGCATGTCACGATGCTGCTGGTCTTGCTGGGGTTCATTGCCATTGGAGCCAGCCATGGAAAAGGCTACCTCAAACTGTGGCTGAAGCAGCCGATGTCCATCGGCGTCGCCCTCTGGTCTACGGGACATCTCCTGGCCAATGGCAAACGGGCCGATGTCTATCTGTTTGGCACGTTCCTGGTGATAGCAGTCCTTGACATCGTGTTGTCCACGGCGCGCGGCAAGGTGCCGGTGCATCAGCCGCGCATCAGGTCCGACATCATCGCAGTGATTGTGGGCATTGTCTTGTATCTCCTGTTCCTCCTGTGGTTTCATCCCCACGTCCTCAATTTGCCCATCGTGTCATGATCCTGCTCGTTGCGGGGTTGCTTGCTTTTGCCACGTTTCATGTGCTGCCCGCCTTTCCTAGCGCCAAGGCAGCGCTGAAATCCCGGATTGGCGACAGGCTTTATGGACCGGCCTTCGGCGCCCTCTCGATCGTTGCCATCGTGCTCATTGTGTGGGGCTGGAAGCTCACGGATTTCCATCCGGTTTACGAGCCGCCGCGTTGGGGAACTGCGGCAAATTTTGTTCTGACGGCAATCGCGTTTCTGTGCCTCGGCATCTATCTCTGCCGCGGGAAAATGCGCCAGGCGTTGCGCTTTCCGCTGGCTGTAGGAGTTTTGCTTTGGGCAAGCGGGCACCTGCTGGCCAACGGCGACCGGGCAAGCCTGGTGCTGTTTGGCGGCTTCCTGCTCTATGCCGTTGTATTTCTAGCCGCCGGCTGGCTGAACAATGTCCGCCCGTCGGCGGATGTGCGGAGCGGGCATGACATGCTCTCGGTTTTTATCGGGTTGGCGCTGTACGGGATAGTTACGCAAATGCATCCACTCATTTCCGGCGTTCCCGTGCTTGTCCTGAGTCGGTGATGGGTAGAGCGCCCGGCGTTGCGCGGCTTGCCTCAAAAGGTGAGGGCGGATAGGCTGGTTCGATGTCCACACAGAGTTTCAAGAAGCGCCTGACCGCTCCCGATATTGCCGCCCGCAAGGGGGGAGCGCCGATTGTGGCGCTCACCTCATATCACGCTCATACGGCGGCGATTGCCGACAAGTATGTCGATTTTCTGCTGGTTGGCGATTCACTCGGCATGGTCATGCACGGGTTCGAGTCCACCCTGCCGGTTCCGCTCGACCTGATGATCATGCATGGGCGCGCGGTGATGCGTGGCGCAAAGCATTGCCTGGTGGTGGTCGACATGCCGTTCGGCTCCTACGAGGAGAGCCCGGCGCAGGCGTTTCACAACGCGGCGAAGGTGATCAAGGAGACCGAATGCGGGGCGATCAAACTCGAGGGTGGACGGCGCATGGCGGAGACCATCCATTTCCTGACCGAGCGCGGCATCCCGGTGATGGCGCATATCGGCCTGACCCCTCAATCCATCAATGTGCTTGGGGGCTTCAAGACACAAGGCCGCACACGCGATCAGTGGGCCCTGATCGAGGAGGATGCGCGGGTGGTTACCGAGGCCGGCGCATTTTCCATGGTGGTCGAAGCGGTCGCCGCGCCATTGGCTGACAAGATCACCAAGAGTGTCGCCATTCCGACGATTGGCATTGGTGCGTCGGCACAATGCGACGGGCAAATCCTTGTCATGGAAGATATGCTGGGCCTGTCACCGCGGGTGCCGAAGTTCGTCAAGGAGTTCGGCAAGGTCGGCAAGGCCATCGAGCGGGCGATCAAGCTTTATGCCGACGACGTGCGGGGGCGGAGCTTTCCGTCTGCCGAAAACACCTACGACGTCAAAGATTAATCGTCAGCCCACATGCGCAGCAGGTTGGCGCGGACCTTGAACAGCCGGTCGGTGGTTTCGCGGGGGTTGGCCGATCCGCGGAGCGCGGCGATGACATTTTCGAGGTCGAAGAGGATTTCGCGGTGGGCGGGATCCCTCACATAGCTTCTGACCCAGCCAACCACGGCAAGTCGCTCGCCACGGGTGACCTCCTCGACACGGTGGAGGCTGGTTGTGGGGTAGATCACCATTGAACCCAGGGGAAGGCGAATTTCCTGCTCGGCGTCATTGCCTTCAATCACCAGACTGCCGCCGTCATAAGTTTCAAGCGGCGAGAGGAACAGCGTGAAGGAAAGGTCCGTCCTGACGCCATTCATCAGTACGTCGTCAACATGGGTGCCGTAGTGCATGCCGGGGCGATAGCGGGAAACCAGCATTCTGACGAACTGCTTGGGCAATGCCGCGGACTTGAATACCGCGCTTTTTTGAAGGGCAGCTTCCACTCTGCCGAGTATTGCCACGGATTTGTCCGGATTGACCTGCTGGTTTGATTTGATGTCGCGCACATACCAGCCTGCCGTCGATTTGCCGTCGACAAACATATCCTCGGCCGCCGCAATACTGGCGCGAACCGACGATATCTCGGTTTCATCCAGGATGCTGGCAATGGTCAGGATCACAGTTGTGCCTCCCGGATAGCTGTATTTATCAACCGATTAAATTAGTCGGTTATTTGCACGTCTGATTGGACAAAACAAGCATTTGCCACAGAGCGGCGCTACGTATCGCCGCTGAATTTGGAGATTGGGTCTTCATGCTGTCCAGGAGATCGATGCTGATAGGTTGCGTGGCCAGCGCCGGAGCACCTGTTCTTGCCTGGGGCCAACAGTCCGAAAACTCGGCCAGGCTCGAATTCACTGCCCATCTGGCCAATCTGCTTGGGTCTGACGCACCTCCGACAACGGTTTGGAGTGCAGGGTCAAGCTGGCCGCCGCCGGTGCTCCGCGCCAAACAGGGCGCTGAATTTCGTGTCGACATCGCCAACCGGCTGGATCGCGACATCTATCTGCACTGGCACGGTGTGCGCGGGCCTTCCGCAATGATGAGCTTGAAGGTCGCGCCCGGAGCAGGGAGCGACCTCAAATGTGTCTTTACGCCTCCCGATGCAGGGACTTTCTGGTTCGGTCCCGTGGCCGATGTCTCGAGACAACGGGAAATGGGGCTTTACGGGTTGCTGATCGTCGAGGAAGCCCAGCCAGTGTCCGGCATCAATGATCTCCCAATGGTGCTCGATGATTGGCAAATCCACGACGACGGCACGATCGATGAAGGAAGTTTTGGAAGCCTTGACGATGCCATCGGGCAGGGCCGGCTTGGCAACTGGTTCACCATCAATGGCCAGTATCGTCCCCAGCTCGAAATTCCGCGCGGACTGGTTTCGCGCCTGCGCCTGCTGAACGCGGCGAATGTCCGGACCATGCCGGTTCTGTTCAAGGGCGCCGATCCCCTGATCGCTGCATTCGATGGCCAGCCGGTGGCGCTTCGTAATCTTGGGGCGTCGCCGCTGGTGCTTGCTCCTGGACAGCGTTGCGATTTGCTGGTGCTTGAGGGCGACGAAGACGTCACAATCGGGCTCGATCTCTTTGAAGACATTGTGGAGATTGGCTATCTGCGCCGTGGAGGGCTGGCAGGTTCTTCCGGCTTGCCTGAGAACTTCGCGTTTCCGGCCAACCCGGTTTCAGCCAATATTGAACCTGATGGAGCAGTTCAGGCCTCTCTCATCATTGAAGGAGGCGCCAAGGGAGGGTTGAAGTCGGCACGGCTTAATGGCGAAACGGTAGAGCTTCGTACCCTTCTTGAGCGCGGCTTTGCCTGGTCGATCAATGGCAATGCTGGCCTCGCGGCCGAGCCCTGGATGACTTTTCCCAAGGGTGCAACCGTAAACGTCAATGTTGAAAACCGTACCCGTTTCAATCAGCCGCTTCACATTCACGGCCATGTCTGGCGGCTGATCGAGAGCGATGGTCAAACCCGCGATGGCGAACCGTGGCGGGACACGGCAATTATCGAGGCGGGGAAAACGGCCCGGCTCGCCTTCATTGCCGACAACCCGGGGGTATGGGGGCTTCACAGCACACTGGCGGAACGGATTGACTCCGGCCTCATCACGTCATTCGCGGTCGATCACTGATCCCATTTACACGTCCATCAAGACTGGCCTAAGCTGAATGGAGTGGTCCGCGAAATAATGACCATTGGTACAAGGGAGCAAATGATGAATTTTACACGTCGCATGATGTTGTCGGTTGCCGCCGCCGCGATGCTGGGCCTCAGTGCCCAGGCACAGGCTGAAGGCCTGAAATTCGGCGTCGCAGCCGAACCTTATCCGCCATTTTCGTCCAAGGACACAGCCGGCAAGTGGGTAGGCTGGGAAATCGATCTGATGAATGCACTTTGTGAGCAAATGAAGGAAAAGTGCGAACTCGTTGAAGTCGCGTGGGATGGCATTATTCCCGCCCTGACATCGAAGCAGATCGACGTGATCTTCTCTTCGATGTCGATCACTGCCGAGCGCAAGCAGACAATCGATTTCTCGAACATGTACTACAACACTCCCACCGTGCTTATCGGCGCCAAGACCGGCGACCTGGATATCACTCCGGAGCACCTCAAGGGCAAGATCATCGGGGTGCAAGTTTCCACAATTCACGAGAAGTATCTGCAAAAGTACTTCGGCGCAGGCTCCGAATTGAAGACATACGCCACGCAGGACGAAGCCAACAACGATCTCGCCGCGGGGCGTGTCGATTATGTCCAAGCCGATGGCTCGGCGCTTGACGCGTTTCTCTCGACCGACCAGGGCAAGGCCTGCTGCGAATTGAAAGGCACAGTTCCTGACGACAAGGAAATCCTGGGAGAGGGCGTTGGTGCGGGTCTTCGCAAGGAAGACACGGCAATCAAGGACAAGATCAACGCCGCCATTTCGGAAGTTGCCAAGGCCGGCAAGATCGAGGAAATCACCAAGAAGTATCCTGAACTCGTCGGAAAGATGATCGTTCCGACCATGTGATGGCAATTGGGCCTGCGGAGTATTCGCAGGCCCATTTCCGTTGACGGGCAATGGCCAGCAAACCGGGCTTTCCTGAGATTCTCGCCTTCGGTGATACCGGTTATGGCGACGAGTTGCTTTGGGGCGCGTTGATGAGCGTGGAGATTGCGGCTCTGGCTTATTCCCTGGGTCTCCTCATCGGCATTGCCGGCGCGCTCCTCAAGCTCAGCGGCAGCAAACTGACCCGCACCATTCTGGAAGGGTACACAACGCTGGTCAGGGCGGTGCCCGAGCTGGTGTTGATTCTCCTGCTCTTCTACGCCGGAACGGCTTCACTCAACGTTTTGCTTGAGAATTTCGGCTATGGCCGTTTCGCGATAAACGGGTTTGTCGCTGCCGTTGCTGTTCTGGGCTTCGTGCAAGGCGCCTATTCGACCGAAGTGCTGAGGGCGGCGATACAAGCCATCCCGATAGGCCAGATTGAGGCAGCTCGGGCGTATGGCATGTCGCCCTGGCTTGAATTCAAGCGGATCACTTTGCCTTCGATGCTGCCATTTGCCTTGCCCGGTCTGGCAAACCTCTGGCTGATCGTGACCAAGGACACGGCATTGATTGCGGTTGTCGGCTATACGGAACTTGCGCTTGCAACGCGGCAGGCGGCTGGCAACACCAAGATGTATTTCACCTTCTTTCTCGTGGCGGGTGCAATCTATCTCTGCATAACGTTGATATCGCAACAGGGGTTCTCGTGGCTTGAGCGGCGCGTCAGGCGTGGCCAGAGGCGGCAGAACTGATGGCCCGGGCATGAATATCGCCACGCTCAAGATCATTGCAAAGACGCTCATTCTTGGCACGCTCGGCTTGCTCGCTTGCCTCATAGTCTACTGGCTGATTGTCTATTCAAACTGGTCATGGGTGCCAAGGTATCTGCCGCTTCTGGCAAAGGGGCTTTACCTCACGATCCTGCTGCTGGTGATTTCCTGCGTGCTCGGCCTGTTGCTGGCTATCCCCATCGGCCTCGTTCAAGTTACCGGCCCGCCTTGGCTGGCTTTCATTGCCCGATGGTTCTGCACGATCATTCGCGGCACGCCATTGCTGGTTCAGATATGGCTGATCTATTTCGGACTTGGCTCGCTGTTTCCGCTCATTCCCGAACTGCGGCAAAGCTTCATCTGGCCGGTGCTTCGCGAGGGTTTTTTCTACGCCACTCTGGCCTTGACGCTGAGTTTTGCCGGATACGAAGGCGAGGTGATGCGCGGCGCGTTCCTTGGGGTGCCGCGAGGCGAACTCGAAGCGGCGCGCGCTTTTGGCATGTCGCCGTGGAAAGTCCTCTCCCGGGTTTGGTTCCCGCGCGCCGTGCGCCTGGTGCTGCCAACGCTTGCCGGAGAATCCGTCGTGCAACTCAAGTCGACACCGCTGGCATTTACGGTCACGGTGATGGATCTCATGGGGGTCACATCCAAGATCCGGCAGGACACCTATATTACATTCGAACCGCTGATGCTGCTGGCCATGATTTACATGGCGCTCACCTTTGTCATTGTGTGGCTTTTCAAGCGCTTCGAAGTCATGGTGCCGCAGAAGCGATGATTGAAGATAAAGTCAAAGAATACACGCAGGAGCTTGTGGCCATCCGGCGCGACCTGCACATGCATCCCGAATTGCTGTTCGATCTGCCGCGGACCAGCAGCATTGTCGCCCGGGAGCTGACGCGCTACGGCTATCAGGTCACGACAGGCATTGCAGAAACAGGCGTGGTTGCGACATTGAGCAACGGCTCCAGCCGAAAGGTGATCGGCATTCGCGCCGACATGGATGCACTTCCCATTCACGAAACCACCAATCTTGAATATGCCAGCCGTACACCAGGCCAGATGCATGCGTGCGGACATGATGGGCACACGACAATGCTGCTGGGTGCGGCGCGCTATCTGGCTGAATCGCGGAATTTCGACGGCACGGTTCACCTGATTTTCCAGCCGTCCGAGGAAGATATCGGCGGCGCCAAGCGCATGATCGAGGAGGGGCTTTTCAAGCGGTTTCCCTGCGATGCCGTTTTCGCGCTGCACAACATGCCGGGAGATGCGCCAGGGCAGGTGACGGTGCGGCCCGGGCCCATCACGGCGGCTGTCGATATCGTGCGCGCCACGATCCGGGGCATAGCCGGACACGGCGCCCTGCCGCACACGGCGATCGATCCGATCGTGGCTGCGTCCTCAGCGGTCATGGCGCTGCAATCCATCGTCGCGCGCAACATCGACCCGCATGACTCTGCCGTGATCACGGTTGGCGGGTTCAACGCGGGCTCGCTGGCGACGGCCATTCCGGAAGAGGCCATTCTCCACATCGGGGTGCGGACATGCACGGCCGAAGTGCGCGAATTGATGAAGCAGAGAATCCCCCTGGTTATCAAGAACCAGGCCGCGTCTTTCGGATGCCAGGCGGACGTTGAGTACGGATATGGTTATGCCTATCCGGCGGGTGTCAATTCCAACGCCGAGGCGGCGCTCATTCGCGAGCTTGCCATCGGCATGGGCCAGGACCCCCGGAAAATCGACCTGCGCGGACCCATTATGTTTTCGGAAGACTTCGCCTACATGCAGGAAGTCGTGCCGTCGTGCTATTTCGGCTTCGGCAATGGCGCCAGCAAGAGCCTTCATGATCCCGGCTATAATTTCAACGACGAACTGCTGGTGAAAGGGCCGGTGTTCTGGGCGAAGCTGGTAGAGACGTATCTCGCTGCCGAATAAAGGTCCGTGCCGCCATCTGGCAAATGGAAGTTACGGAACTGTTGTTGCGCGCTTCAGATGCCGCCATTGCTTCAGGGGCCGCTCGACAAACTCATATGTTAAAGCAGCCAGACCAAAGGACAAAACGAAGGTCACACCAAGAATGACCCGCCAGTCAGTGGTATACTGCAACAGGGCACGTGAAATTGGATAGTGCCACAAGTAAAGGGAGTAAGAGATCACGCCGCAATACACGATTGGCTGCCATGAAAGAAGGCGACCAAAAGCCGTTGATTCTCGCCCAATAATCGAAACAATCAACCCTGCAGCGGCCAAATCTATTACCGGCTGCGCGCATGCTACCAAGAATGGCCGGCCATCGAGTGTTAATGCCAGGCAACAGAGTGCCACCAAGGAAAATAAGCCCAGGATATTTGCTGCTTTTTTGGTAATCGCAACAGTCGTGAGCGCTAGAGCCGATCCAATGACCAGTCCGCTTGCGCGCGTATCGAAGCGATACGCAGTCAGGGCCCAGTCAGATAAAAACCATGCATTTGATATGCGCCAGAGAGTCAAAAGGATGAAAGCCACAATCAGGAAGCGGATGCGCTGATCCGCAGAAACTTTGCACAAATACAGGACAATCATTGGCCAAATCAAATAGTAATGCTGCTCGACGGCGAGCGACCAAGTGTGCATTGCGATCGACAATTCACCGAGAAAGGTGTTCACGTAGTCGGTGAGGTACAATGCAGTTATAAGAGAGATCAGAGGGAAATTGTCGTTGGGCCAGAAGTATGGGCCTATGGCTATCGCGGCAGCGAGGAACATCAGCAGTGGTGGCATTAGCCTGATTGCGCGATTGCGAAGAAACCGGGCTACGGAGATTTGGCCTGTAGCCTGCGCCTCCTCATAGAGGAGGGTGGTGATCAGAAAGCCACTCAGGACAAAAAAGACATCGACGCCGACAAACGCGCCCCGAACTCCCGGAATTTCGGAATGCTGCATGACGACAGCAAACACTGCAAGCGCACGAACACCGTCGAGGGAACGATTGTACTGCAGGCTTGGTTCTCCATCCGAGAGGGTAAGTGCTATGCCTCTTCAAGACATAGGCTTACTTGCCGTACCGTGCTTCCGAATACTGACAGCGTTCTTAACGGGCAGCAGAGAAACCAGATAGCGTCTTTGACCAGCGGGGCACAGCGGCCTCAGAGATTGCGCGATTCTCTTGTTGCTCTGAAGTCTTTGATTTTATGGTGAGCCCGGATGGGTTCGAACCATCGACCCTCTGATTAAAAGTTTATTCCAGCACACAAACTAAGCCTTTGAAATCTTAGGCCTGCGCCAATTAAACCATTGAAAAAGCGCGGCTAAGATGCGAAAAGATGTGAAAGCCTAAGAAAGCGCAAGCAGCCTATATACCACATCTTGTGCGGACACAGTGCGGACACGAAGGCCTTCTGATTATGAATCAAACGGTCAAAACACCTGACCACGCCGAATTGACTGACAAGGCAGTCAAGCAACTTGCCCTACCTGTCTCGGGGGCCAAGATTTACTACGACGCAAGGCTCAAGGGTTTTGGCGTCAGAGTGACGGCCAAAGGTGCCCGCTCATTCATACTGAACTATCGTACTCGTTCGGGCCGTGAGTCGGCTCGTCCGTGAGCCAGATGCCGGTCTTCGGCTTCGACTTGCTCATCTTCTCGCCGTCGAGTCCTGAC
>JANMMJ010000006.1:0-3921 GCA_031373255.1 Hyphomicrobiales bacterium | reverse complement strand
CTTGAAGACCACCGGCCGCCACCGGCTTCTGGTGAACCTGCCATGGCGCGCCGCGGCGGCCCTTGGCAGTCTCCTGGGCGCACTTCCGGGAGCGCCGATCACGGCTGATCAGGTAGAGCTTCTCAGGACGGACAATGTTGTCTCGGAGGAAGCGCGCCGCGAAGGCCGCACATTCGAAGCCTTGGGGATCAAGCCCCGCGCCGTCGAAGGCATTGTGCCCACTTATCTCTACCGCTACCGCAAGGCGGGTCAGTTCACGGCCAGCGAAGAAGCCGATACCTGAGCGTTACGAGCGCGGCCGCTCCTTCTTCGGATCATAATGCGGAAACGCCGTCACGACCGCGGGCAGGCGCTTCTGCTGGCCGTCCAGCTTGCCGATTTCCACCGCAGTTCCAGGAACGGCGTGGGTAATATCCAGCCGCGCCAGCGCAATGTTTTTCTGAAGCACCGGCGAGCGCATGCCTGATGTGACAACGCCGACTTGCGCCCGGCCAATGTGAACGCAATCGCCATGCCCCACTGCTTCGTTGGAGGCGATTTCGAGTCCCACCAGCCTGTGCCGTGGATGCGCCTTGCGCTCGATCAAGGCAGCCTTGCCGATGAAATCCGCGGTCTTGCTTTTGAGCGGCACGGTGAAGCCGATGCCGGCTTCGAAAGGATCGGTCTGATCGGAAAATTCGTAATGTGCGAAGATCAATCCGGCCTCGATGCGCACCATGTCGAGGGCGTCCAGACCGAAGGGGGAAATCCCATGCTTTTGGCCAGCGTCCCACACCGCATCGAAAACCGCCTTGGCATCCTTGGGATGACAGAAAATCTCATATCCGAGTTCGCCAGTATAACCCGTCCGTGACACCACGATGGGCGCACCCTCAAACCCGCCAATGCGGCCGATGGCAAACCGGAACCACTCGAGTTCCCCAATGTCCGGCTGCGCTGGCGGCGTCCAGATGATTTCCTTGAGGAGATCGCGGCTCTTCGGTCCCTGCACCGCCAGGTTATGCAAATGGTCGGTGGATGATCGTACCCAGGCTTTGAAACCCATCTTCTCGGCCTGCTGGCGGAGCCACAATCCCGAGAAATCGTCACCGCCGATCCAGCGGAAATTGTTCTGCGCCAGCCGGAATACAGTCCCGTCGTCGATCATGCCGCCGTGCTCATAACACATTGCCGTGTAGACCACCTGGCCGGCCGAAAGTTTGGATATGTCGCGCGTCAGGCAATATTGCAGCAGCGCTTCGGCATCGGGTCCGGTGACCTCGAACTTGCGCAGCGGCGACAGGTCCATGACCACCACGCGTTCGCGGCAGGCCCAGTACTCGTCAATGGCGTTGGCATTGTTGAATCGCGTCGGCAGCCAATAACCGCGATACTCCGAAAAATTCCGGGTGAGTGCGGAGAACGAGGAATGAAAGGCGGTTTCACGGGTCAGTTGGGGATCGGCATCAGGTGTCATGCGATAAGCCATGGCTCTTGAGATTTTTTGTTCGGAGGAATAAGTGCGGACATGGATGTCGGTTGGCTCCCATGCATTGGCAGCGTCGATATCGTCCGGGCACGAAGACGACACGCACACAAGATCGGTCAGTGCTTTCATCAGCACATAGTCGCCGGGCCGCGACCACGGCTCGTCGAGATAGAGCTGGTTCTGCGCGTCGATGTTGGTGTTGTAAAAGTAATTGATCGCCTCCCAGCCCTTGCGCTTTGCAATTCCGAAGGGCGCCAGCACGGCATTGAAGTTTTCCGTGCAGTTCACATGGCCGGGATAACCCATGTCGTCGTAGTAGCGGCTGTTGCAGGCAGTCGCGAAGGCATCATGACGGCCAACCGTATCCTGGACGATTTCTACGAGCGGCTCAAAATCCCGCCCAAAAGCTTTGGAGGGAAGCCCCGGCTTGGGGTAGCTCCGGCCGGTGAGTGTGCGGGTAATGGTAGCGTCCAGCGCATTTTCGACGCCCTTGTCGAGTTTGCGCAGCGAGAAGCACTGAAAGTCGGTGCACTGGCGCCCGGCCACGTCGATGACCTGGATATATTCACCCGCCTTGACGACATAGGCCGAGGCTGTTGCGGCCTTGATGCGGATGTCCTGCAATGGGTCGGCAAGAGGCTCGGGCAGATGGATGGCGGTCTTGCCATTCATCGGCTTGGCGCGGATGACAAGCAATTCGAGCGGTGTCGCTGTTTCCTGGCTATCGGGCGCCATGGGGGACGTTGGCGCGGCCACGATCAGGAGTCCGTCCGCCATGACTGTGAAACGCGCCTTCTCTCCGGGCCGCGATTCGCCGCCAAAGAGATGAATGGCGGGCGCTTGTGATAAATCAATGCCACGGCGCTTGAGGGCCGAGCGAGTGCGCACCGCACTCTCATGGTCCTGTTGCAGGATGCTTTTCAGCCCGTCAGCTGGTCCGTTGCTCCGGGTGCCAAGCCCCGCAGTGTCGATTCGGCCATCGCTGAACGCAAACACCAATTCGCAGGGCTGCAAGCCTTCAATGTCGGTAAGTGTCACTTTGTCGCCCGCTGACACTGGCACGGTAACGCTGCCACCTCCTGGCACCGGATAACGCTCCGTATCCGCACCTAGCACGCGAATGCCCGGCCGCAGGATCAGACTCGCCCGTGGCGCTTCTCCAGAATTGGCAAACGGAGGGGTGTCCGGCATGGGGCTCAAACTCCTCAATGGAACGAGAACCTACACGCTCAAGCCGCCGGAATCAATTGGTCCGAAATTGGTCCGAAATTGGTCAACCAAACATGCCGAATGTCATCGCGTCATACCAGTCATTGGCCTGGAGAGCAGTCTTCCTGCGTGTTTCTGTATCCTCCCCGGCTTTGGATACAAAATTGGCCACGCTGGTAATCTTGCCATCCTTGGGCGCATAGGTCGCCCCGATATAGACGCTGTCTTCGGGGGCAATGAGGCTCCAGCAGGTATTGAACAGCCGGGCTTCGGGCAATGGCTTGCCGAGCAGGCCATCGGCGATGGCAAAGCTCGCCAACCGGGCCTGGCTCGCAGCCGAGAATGCCGATTTGGGCATGTCACCGGCAATGGCGGAATCGCCGATCACATGGATTGCCGGATCGATGGTCGATTGCATCGATTCCGGTTTGACTGGGCAGAAACCGGTCTCATTGGCCAGTCCGCTTGCAATGGCAATGGCGCCTGCGGTTTGCTTCGGGATGGGATTGATCAGATCGGCCTTGAACGCATCAATTCCGGTCTCCACCGTCATCTTTTCAGGGTCGAGGCTCTTGATTTCACCGAGCACGTCTTTCCCCACCCATTGCACCATGCCGGGGTAATGCTTTTCCCAGCCCTCCATGAACAGGGCCTGCTTTGAAAACTTCTCCTTGGGATCGAGGATCGTGATCCGAACGTTCTTGCGTGCCGTCGAGGCCATGAGATGCGCCATCATCGAGATGCGCTCGTAAGGTCCGGGCGGGCAGCGATAGGGATTGGGCGGCGCAATCATCACGATGCTTGCCCCGTCTTTGAGGGCGTCCAACTGTGCCTTGAGCGCGACCGTCTGTGCACCGGCTTTCCAGGCGTGCGGCAGGCGCTCGGCCACGTCTTCGGAATAGCCGGGAATCGACCCGTATTCGAGAGCAACTCCCGGCGACAGGATCAGCGTGTCGTAACCAAGCTGCGAGCCATCGGTGAGAACGATGCGTTTGGCGTCGCGCCTGATTTCAGCCGCTCGCGCCTGCACCACCTTGATGCCCTTGAGCTTGCTATAGTCATGCGTGATCGACTAGATGGTCCGGATGTTGCCGAGAACCAGGTTGGAAAAGAAGCAGGTGGTGTAGGTCTTGTCCTGCTCGATCAGGGTTATCTCGGTGGCGTCGCCGGTAAGCCTGGCAAGTGTTCGCGCTGCGGTAGCCCCGCCAGCACCCCCGCCCAATACCACAATCCGGTGTTTTGCC
>JANMMJ010000301.1:0-2851 GCA_031373255.1 Hyphomicrobiales bacterium | reverse complement strand
CACGTTGGACGATTGGGATCCTGCATTTGTCGACGAACTTGCCAAGACACGCCACGTCATGCTGTTCAGCGATGCCGCCGTCGGCTCCTCTACCGGCACGCCGGCCAAGGACTTCGACGAGAAGGGGCGCAATGCCGCATCCTTCGCTCGCAAACTCGGTCACGAGCAGATCGATGTCCTGGGGTTCTCGATGGGCGGCTTTGTCTGTCAGACCATTTCAATGCAGGAACCCAAACTCATCCGCAAGGTGATCGCGATCGGCTCAGGCCCCGCAGGGAATCCTGAGACGGCGCCTCCGACCGACGTTGTGTTTGGCATAGCCTTGAAGGAAACGTACGCCTTCGAAGACGTCCGCTATCTGTTCTTCGCCGAGGGCCGCGAGCAAGAGACGCAGGCCTATATTGATCGCTGGGCCAGCCGCAAGGATCGCGAACCCGTCGTTGGGCCGCCGGTCATCGACTCGATGGTGGAATCGGTATCCGGGTTCATGGGTGGTCAGACCGATCACTATTCGCGCCTGAAACAATTGAAGCAGCCGTTTCTGATCATTTCGGGCGACCGGGACCCCTTCTTTCCATTGAAGAACACTTGGTTGCTCTATCGAGAGCTTGCGAATGCGCAGGTAGCCGTGTATCCGCTCGCCGGCCACGCACCTCACCAACAGCACCCGGTTGAGGTTGCAGCTCAGATTGAATATTTTTTAGCGACGTCGTAACGTTCGCCAAGGAGAATTCGTGCCACACATTATCTGCAATACCCGCGTTGGCATGGACGGCGCGCTGAAAGCCAAGGTGGCTTCAGCTATCACCGAGGTCGTACACGAGACGTTCAAGTCAGACTATTACCATATCAGTGTCCTGTTCAACGACCTCGCGTCTGAAAGCTTTTATGTAGCCGGCAAACCCGGCGGCGACACGATCATCGTGTGCAATATCCGCGTAGGGCGATCTGACCATGCAGTCAAGACACTTTCGCAGCGCATTAGCGACACGTGGCACGAAATAACTGGTCAGGCCGAGAAAGAGATTGAGGTCGCGATCCTGGAATTTCAGGGAAAGTTTGTCGTCCGTGGGGGCAAGCCGATGCCCGACCCGCCGTATGCCTAATTCCGGGCGTGGCTCGCATTTTCAGTTCGCATAGGAGCACAAGACATGACCCTCCTCCCACGCTGTTTGTGGCTGACGACATCTATGTTGGCAAAGATAAGCTGCGCCATGCCATCGAAGTGGCGCAAGCATAAACTTCATATGATTCAAGGAGACTAGCGAATGGCAGATCCAACGCTTGATGCCCTGGTAACAGGGAAATACAGAAGTCAGAAAAACCTCGCACGCAACGATGCGCGTCACCCGGTCGAGACGCTGGAATTTTTTGGCCTGAAACCGGAGATGACCGTGCTCGAAATTCTTCCCGCGTTAGGTTGGTACACGGAGATACTGGCACCGTATCTGGCGGAACGCGGGCGCTTGTACGTCGCTCACTTTTCCCCCGATGGGCTCATGCCTTACATGCCCAAAGCGCTCGCAATGTTCGAAGACCGGATTGTTCGCGAGCCGGAGGTGTTTGGCAGGGTTATCGTGCGACACATCAATCCCCCCAGGGAAATCAGTGTGACGCCACCGGGCACTGCGGATCTGGCGTTGACATTTCGCAACGTACACAACTGGATCATGGCTGATCAGGAGCACGAGTATTTCGCCGCGTTTTTCCAGGCACTGAAGCCGGATGGTGTGCTCGGCATTGTGGAACACCGCGCCAGGCCCGATGCTGACATGGAGAGTATGCGCAAAACTGGCTATGTCACGGAAGCCTACGTCAAGGAGATCGCGCAGCGCGCTGGGTTCGTTTTCGAAGCCTCGAGCGAGATCAACGCCAATCCCAGAGATAGTACAGATCACCCGAACGGTATTTGGTCGCTGCCACCGTCCCTCCGATCAGGTGACGAAGACAAGTACAAAGCGATCGGCGAAAGCGATCGGATGACACTGAGATTTCGTAAACCGTTAGACCCAATTGAAAGGTAAGCCATGAAACCCCTTGCACTTATTACCGGCGTTGGCCCAGGTACCGGTTCGTCACTGGCACGGCGGTTTGCCGCTGCGGGCTATCGCACTGCGCTCATCGCGCGCAACCCGGACCGGCTCAATGCACTTGCAAAGGAAATTCCAGATTCGGTCGCCTTGCCATGCGATGTCACTGACCCGGACGCATTGGCTGCAGCGGTTAAAGCGGTGGGACATGCTGACGTTGTCATTCACAATGCGGTAGGCGGTGCTTGGGGTACGTTCAGCGAAATTGATCCGGCGGTCCTCCAATTCAACTTTCAGGTCAACGTCATGGCGCTGTTACATCTTGCTCGCCTGACGACGCCGTCGATGGTGGCTGCGGGACACGGCGCGCTGATTGTCACCGGCAACACCTCGGCTCTGCGGGGTCGAGCAGGTTTCGCCGGGTTTGCCCCAACGAAGGCCGCACAGCGGATTCTCGCCGAGAGCATGGCGCGGGATCTGGGACCGAAGGGCGTGCATGTCTCCTACATCATCATCGATGCCGTGATCGACGTGCCGTGGGCCCGCCAGCGCTTCAAGGCCAAGCCCGACGATTTCTTCATCGCGCCCGCGGCGATAGCCGACGAGGTCTGGCACGTCGTCAACCAACCGCGCTCTGCGTGGTCGTTCAATGTCGAGGTCAGACCGTTCGGTGAGACCTGGTAGCAAACCAGTCAATATCGGGAGAATGCAATGTCGGACATCGAGTGGCACAAAACAGCCTGCAATCTCTGCTACGTGAACTGCGGGATAGAAGTAGCGATCAAAGATGGCCGCATGGCCAAGGTGCGCGGCGACAGGAG
>JANMMJ010000267.1:0-4546 GCA_031373255.1 Hyphomicrobiales bacterium | reverse complement strand
CACATCAACTATTCCGCTTATTTCCCAAAGACGCTTTGTAACGCCAGCGGCCATGGCCGGGGTTGTCCGCAACGTGTTATGGACGCGAACAAAGCAGATTTCGGCAGATTTCGGTGACACGCAATTTCGGTGACAGCAATTTCGGTGACAGTGCATTCAATTCTTGAAGTCTGATTTCTGATCTAAGCTTCATCGCAAATACAAATTAAGTGCACTGTCACCGAAATCCCGCGTTCGGACACCCTTTAAATCGTCATGCCAGCGCAGGCTGGCATCCAGCTACCCATTGAAAAGACAGCGGGATTCCAGCTTTCGCTGGAATGACGAATGGAAATTGAAGCTGGTTTCCCTTGAAAGTCCGAGTTTCAAATGGCGGGAACTGCGGCTTCCACATTTGATATCACCAATGATATCATCGGGGTCATTGCGTTCCAGAGTATCCGCACCTGGAATGGACGTTCCCAAAACACGTGAAAACTGGCGATGTCGCATGTTTGATATCACCAGTGATATCAGTGCCTGGAAACCTGCCCTGGTGTTCCAGAAATATCCCCGGTGTGGAATGGATGTTCCGGTTTCACGATGACCCGAGAAGCCCGCAACAGGCCCAATTGAGCGCAAAAGTGCTGTTTTGATGCGTGCAAAGTGCGCGAAATTGACGTGAATCGACGCGAAAACAGGGGTTTTGAGGGGTCAAATTACACGTCTTTTTGTGCCACTTGCGGCCCCGGCGGGTTCCTGCAAATCTCACGATGTCAAACGTCCGGAGTTCATCCGGCAACCCGAGGGAGCCAAACATGTGTCATCATTGCGTTGTGGACGGCATCAAGCAGGACATGCTGAGCCGCCGGAGCCTGTTTACCGGAGCGGCGATCGCAACCGCCGCAGCAGCGGTCAGCATGATCGCGCCCAAACGTGCAGAAGCGGCGGACATGCCCGCCTTTTCCAAGCCCTACGACCTCACCCACGAACTGCACGAAAAGTTTCCAACGTTTTTCGGTGAACAGCAATTGTTCATGACGCAGAAGTTCAACTACGCCGAACACAAGTTCAATCTCTTCGAGGTTCGCGTCAATGAACATACCGGCACGCACATGGATGCACCGCTGCACTTCTCCGCCGATGGCAAGAGTGTGGCTGAAATTCCGATCGACAATCTGGTCGTTCCGCTGGCGATCGTGGACATCAAGCAGAAGGCCGCCGCCAGTGCCGATGCACAGGTGACACCCGACGATCTCAAGGCGTGGATGGCCGCCAATGGCCCGCTGCCCGCCGGCTGCTGCGTTGCGATGAACTCGGGGTGGGACCAGCACGTGAACACCGACAAATTCCGCAATGCCGATGCGGAGAAGAAAATGCACTTCCCCGGCTTTCACATCGAAGCCGCCAAGATGCTGATGGAAGACGGCAATGCCATCGGCATCGCGGTCGATACGCTGTCGCTCGATTTCGGCATGTCGCCCGATTTCGCAACGCATTATGGCTGGCTGCCCTCGGGGCGCTGGGGCATCGAATGCGTTTCGAACCTCGATGCGCTTCCGGCCAAGGGCGCAACATTGTTTGTCGGTGCGCCGAAGATCCGCGGAGGCACCGGCGGGCCGTGCCGCGTGATGGCGGTCGTCTAGGCCAATGGAAGGCCGCCGCCGCAGTTGATGACCAAACTGAAGACATGGGGCGAAAGCGCTGCCCGGCTCGTCGATGTCGCGACGGGCCGAGCGGCGGCGGACATGGTCATCCGCAATGGCCGCTGGGTGAATGTGCACTCGGGCGAAATCATCGCAAAGACCGACGTGGCGATTGCCGAGGGGCGCTTTGCCTATGTGGGTCCCGACGCCTCGCACTGCATCGATGCGAAGACGCAAGTGATCGACGCGGGCGGACGCTATATGGTGCCCGGCCTTTGCGATGGCCACATGCATGTCGAAAGCGGCATGGTGACGGTGACGGAGTTTGCCCGCGCCGTCATTCCGCATGGCACGACCAGCATGTTCATCGACCCGCACGAGATTGCCAATGTGCTGGGGATGCCGGGCGTCAGGCTGATGCATGACGAAGCGATGGCGCAACCGGTCAATATCTTCGTGCAGATGCCGAGCTGTGTGCCAAGTGCGCCGGGGCTCGAAACGCCAGGTGCCGTCCTCGGCGTAGCGGATGTGCGTGAGGCCATGAGCTGGTCCAACATCATCGGGCTTGGCGAAGTGATGAATTTTCCGGGCGTGGCCAACGGCGATGCCACCATGCTTGGTGAAATCGCGGCAACACAGGCCGCCGGCAAGACGGTCGGCGGGCATTACGCCTCGCCCGATCTTGGCCTGATGTTCCATGGCTATGTGGCGGGCGGGCCCGCCGATGACCATGAAGGTACCAGGGCCGAAGATGCCATTGCACGGGTGCGGCAGGGCATGCGGGCGATGCTGCGGCTCGGCAGTGCGTGGTATGATGTGGCGGCCCAGGTCAAGGCAATCACCGAAAGCGGCCTCGATTCACGCAATTTCATTCTGTGTACGGATGACTGCCATTCGGGCACGCTGGTGAATGAAGGGCACATGGACCGCGCGGTGCGGCACGCGATTTCCTGCGGGCTGAAACCGATGACGGCGATCCAGATGGCCAGCCTCAATACGGCGCAGCATTTCGGGCTGGAGCGCGAGCTTGGTTCGATCACGCCGGGGCGGCGGGGCGATCTCATCCTGACATCGGACCTCGTCAGCCTTCCCATCGAACTGGTGATTGCGCGCGGAAAAGTCGTGGCGCGGGATGGGGCGCTCACCGCCGATATTCCGGCGCAAAGCTATCCGGCCTCGGCGCGTAACACGGTGAAGCTGGGAAAGACGCTGACGGCCACGGACTTCGACATCAAGGCACCGGTTGGCGCCAATGCGGTGCGAGCGCGGGTCATTGGCGTCGTCGAGAACCAAGCGCCGACGCAGGCGCTCGAATGCGAACTCAAGGTCGCCAACGGGCTCGTCGAAATGGATCGCGCTGGCGATGTCTGCCAGATCGCGCTGGTCGAACGGCATCTCGGAACCGGCGGCGTGACCAACGGATTTGTTTCCGGCTTCGGCTACATCGCCGATTGCGCGGTTGCCAGCACCGTGGCGCATGACAGCCATCATATGATCGTTGTGGGCACCAGCAAGGATGACATGGCGCAGGCCGCCAACCGTCTTGGCGAAGTGGGTGGCGGCGTCGTGGTGGTATCGAAGGGGAAAGAGCTGGCGCTGGTCGAACTGCCGATCGCCGGCCTGATGTCGGACGAGCGGGCCGAGGTTGTCGCCGTGAAGGCGCAGAAGATGGTGGATGCCATGCAGCACTGCGGATGCACTCTCAACAACGCCTACATGCAGCACACGCTCCTGGCGCTTGTGGTCATCCCGGCGCTCCGCATTTCCGATCTCGGCCTCGTGGACGTCACAAAGTTTGCCGTGACCGACCTCTTTGTCGCGGCCTAATAGGTGGCGCGGCCGCCGGAAATATCAAAGACCGCGCCGGTGGTGAACGAGCACTCCTCGCTGGCGAGCCAGAGGATCAGCGAGGCCACTTCATCGACCGATCCGAAGCGCTCCATCGGAATCTTGGAGAGCATGAAGGCGATAAACTGGGGCGTCATCTGGTCGAAGATCGGCGTCTTGACGGCAGCGGGTGTGACGCAATTGACGGTGACGCCGGTCTTGGCCAGTTCCTTGCCGAGCGACTTGGTCATGCCGATGACGGCCGCCTTCGAGGTCGAATAGGCGGAGGCATTGGGGTTGCCTTCCTTGCCGGCGACCGAGGCGATGTTGACGATGCGGCCATAGCCTGCCCCCGCCATGTGGGGTGCCACGGCGCGGTTGCAGTAAAACGCCCCGTTCACGTTGATGTCGATGACCTTGCGCCAGGCGTCGGGGGGATAGTCGGCGAGCTTGGCGTTGGGCCCGGTGATGGCGGCCGAGGTCACGAGGATGTCGACGCCGCCCAGTGCCGCCACGGTTTTCTTCATGGCGTTCTGGACCTGGTCGAAGTCCGCCAGGTCAACCTCTATCGAAACCGCGCCCTCCACGTCGCCCGGCTTGACGTCCCAGATCGCCACCTGGGCGCCTTCGGCAATGAGACGCTGGGTCACCGCCAGGCCTATCCCAGAGGCTCCCCCGGTAATCACGGCGCGGCGGCCGGCAAAACGTTCCCTGAACAGCATCGGAGCCTCGGTGAAAAATTGCGGAGCCTCTCCTTCGACGAACCGCATCCGCTGTCAACCACCTTTTATAGCGCAACGCAGTTTCGCGGCATCAACCGCGAACCTGCCATCTCCTGGATGGTAGAAATTGATCAGGACGTGTCTTCATATAGCGCGTCGCGGGCCAGCCCATGGCACTCGCGCAGCACAAAGTCGATTTCCTCTATCGCCTCCTTGCGATGGCCGGGCGGTGGACCGGGGCGGAACGGCGACAGGAAGGTCGGTTTCTGCATCCGGTTGCGCCGGGCTTTCCAGCGCGCCAGGCGCCTGACTTGCCGCGGCAGGTTGTCGAGCGCCATCTTCACTGCGGCGAGACGGCGGCCGAGGCGGGTC
>JANMMJ010000258.1:0-35240 GCA_031373255.1 Hyphomicrobiales bacterium | reverse complement strand
GCACTGGTTGAAACTGATGTATTCGGCGGAACCCGAGCAGATTTCCACGCGCGATGCCGGAAATTACAACGATACGGGGATCAATCTTCCGGTCCGGGACGGGTACGGGGCACTCCTTGCAAAGATGTCGGCGGGCCTTCCGATCAAGCTCGGCAGTGCGGTTACCAAAATCGAAGTTAAATCAGACTCAGTGGAGGTCAGCGGCGATCTCGGAAATCTTGTTGCGAAAGCGGTGATTCTGGCCGTGCCCGCCCGAATGCTCGAGACTTGCCGTATTTCGATAACTCCGGGGATGCCCGATGCCTTGCATCAGGCTTTCCAGGATGTCCCGATGGGCTGGTACGAGAAAATTGCCATAGCTTTCGATGCGCCAGTCTTCGGCGACTGGACAGGTACATATGCAGATATCGTCCGCGACAACGCGGCACCGCTCAATTTCGAACTTCATCCCTTCGGGCGCCCGATAGCGATTACCCATATTGCTGGAGACCGGGCGCGCGACATGGAAAAGCAGGGCGAAGGCGAGATGATTGCCTTCGCACGGGAGGCCCTGGTCGATGCTTTCGGAAGCGATATCGCGGCGCGCATAACCAAGGGCGCAACAACGCACTGGTCGTCCGATGCTCATATCGGCGGGGCTTATGCCTGCGCCAAACCGGGCAAGGCATTTTCCCGTCGTGCATTTAGCGAAGCCCTGCACGGGCGCATTTTCCTGGCGGGCGAGCATGTTCACCAGACTTTCAATGCAACTGCCCATGGCGCCTACGAAACCGGGCTGTCGGCGGGCATTCGCGCTTCCCGGCTTCTGGGCAGGCCCGACATTCCTGACGATCCCCAGTGGCTGCCCGCATAGCGCCATGGACATCACGGCCCCCTATTCCTATATGAGCCACAGAAGAACGTTAGGAAGGGACTGACATGCCGTGGAATACGCAGGGGGGCGGAGGCGGAGGCGGCAACCGGGGACCATGGGGGCAGGGACCATGGGATCAAGGTCAACCGCGTCCACCGGGTGGTCCACGGGGCGGCGGCAGCCTGCCGCCCGATCTCGACGAATTGATCCGTAAAGGTCAAAATCGGCTCAAATCCATCATGCCGGCCGGTCAAGGTTCATGGCTGTTGCCGCTGCTCGTGATTGCGGCGTTCATCATCTACAACAGTGTCTATCAGGTGCAGGCGGACGAACGCGGCGTGGTGCTGCGGTTTGGTGAATATTCACGGACCGCCGGTCCGGGTCTCCATTTCGCCATCTGGCCGCTGGAAACCATGATGCGCCCCAAGGTCGATGCCGAAAACCAGATCGACTTTGGCGTCAACGAGAACGAAGGACTGATGCTGGCCGGCGACCAGAACATTGTCGACATCAGATTCTCGGTCTTGTGGCGTATCGCCGACCCCGAGGATTTTCTTTTCAATATCCAAAGCCCGCAGGAAAGCATGGTGCGCGCCGTAGCTGAAAGCGCCATGCGCGAAGTCGTGGGACGAACGGCGGCCGAGGAAATCCGCACCGTGGGCCGCCAGGCGGCACAGGACCAGGTTCGCCAGATTACCCAGAGTACGCTCGACGGCTATAATGCGGGAATCATCATAACCGCCGTGAACCTGGAAAAGGCCGATCCGCCGCGGCAGGTGATCGCGTCCTTCGAAGAGGTGCAGCGCGCCGAACAGAACCAGGCGCAATTGATCAACGAAGCCGACCAATATACCAACCAGCAGGTGCGCCTTGCAGAAGGTGAAGCTGCCAAGCTGGTTGAGGAAGCGAAAGGCTACAAGGCGAGAGTTGTCGCCGAAGCACAGGGCGAAGCCGCTCGCTTCGTCTCGATCTACGATCAGTACAAGAACGCCAAGGACGTCACGCGCGAACGCATGTTCCTCGAAATGATGGAAAAGGTCCTTGCCGGCTCCAACAAGGTCATCATCGAAGATGGCAAGGGCGGCGGGGGAAGCGGTGTCGTTCCCTACCTGCCACTTCCGGAAATCCAGAAACGCAGCAGTTCGGGCACTGGTAGTTCCGGAGGAACACAACAATGAGCAGTTTTCGCTCAATTGCGGGCATAGCCGCCGCGGTCCTGTTCGCCGTGATCTACATGTCGGTTTTCATTGTCGATGAACGGCAGAAGGCGCTTGTGCTCAGGTTTGGCGAGATCAACCGTATCGTTGAGTTGCCGGGCCTTTATTTCAAGCTGCCGATCGCCGACGACGTGGCCTATATCGAAGATCGCAACATGGTCTGGGAAAGCCTCGACAAGGGCGTTCAGGTCGTCGACGGCAGGCGATACCTCGTAGACGCCGTCACGGTGGTGCGGATTGCCGATGCGCAGAAGTTCAGGGAAACGGTTGGCGCCGACCTTGAGCGGGCCAGGCTTCGCATCGATACCCGTCTCGACGCTGCGCTGCGGCAGACCTATGGTCGGCGCACCTTCGATGCTGCGCTTTCCAAGGACCGTAACGTGATGATGCGGGAAATTCGCGATCAGGTGCGTGGCGAAGCGCTGGCGCTTGGCATCGACATTGTCGACGTCAGAATTCGCAGGACCGACCTTATGCAGGATGTCCTCGAGGACACCTACAATCGCATGAGTTCGGAACGCAAAGCCGAAGCGACCGACCTGCGCTCCAAGGGCGAAGCGACGAAGACCAGAATGTTCGCGGAGGCCGACCGCACCTATACCGAGAAGATTTCGCTGGCGCGCAAGCAGTCCGAGATCATCCGGGGCGAGGGTGACGCCGAACGCAACCGGGTGTTTGCTGGTGCTTTCGAACTTGATCCCGAGTTCTTTGCGTTTTACCGGTCGCTGCAGGCCTACGCTACCTCTCTTGGCAGCCAGGGAACAACGCTGGTGCTGAAACCCGATTCGGAATTCTTCAAGTACTTCGGGACCAAGACGCAGGTATCCCCGAAGACGGACGCGACAGTGCCAACTGCGCCTGCTCAATGACCGAAATCGTGACGGCCCTCGGTCTCGTTCTGGTGATCGAGGGCCTGCTCTACGCTTTGCTGCCGGGCCAGATGAAGCAGATGATGCTCAAGGCGGCCGAAATTTCCCCAGATACTTTACGGACTGGCGGGCTTTTCGCGGTAGGCGCCGGTGTCGCCGTCGTCTGGATTGCCAAATCACTGCTGGCGGCTTCATAAGAAAGTGATCTCATTGTGCTTGCACTGGTCCGGTGACTGGGCAAGGCTCGGGTAAATCGGAGAATGGGTGACATGATGACCAGAACGATTTCTTCCCGCCTGCAAGTGGCCCTGGTGTCGGGTGTCATTGCCCTCGGCGTTAATGCAACCGCCCTGCCGCCAATGGTCGTGGCGCAGGAATTGCCGTCGGTAGCCAACCTCATCGAGCGGCTGATTCCCGCAGTTGTGGAAATATCGGTCACTTCCAAAGTGGGTGGCGGCGGCAATGCCACGCCACCATCGCCGCTTCCCGACCTGCCGCCAGATGCGCCATTCAAGGATTTCTTCGACGATTTCTTCAAGCGCCAGCAGGAAGGACAGGGACCCGACGACAAGAAACGCTCGGTGACGTCCATGGGATCAGGGTTCGTCATTGACGCTACTGGCGTCATCGTCACCAACAACCACGTCATTGATGGAGCCGAGACAATCGAAGCGCGGTTTCATGACGGGAAAATTCTCAAGGCCGAACTTGTCGGTCATGATCCCAAGACCGATCTTGCCGTGCTTCGGGTCAAGCCGGAAGCGCCGCTCCCCACCGTTGCGTTCGGTGATTCGGACAAACTGCGGGTTGGCGACTGGGTTATTGCAATCGGCAATCCCTTTGGCCTCGGCGGATCAGTGTCGGTGGGTATTGTTTCGGCGCGCAACCGGGATATCAATGCCGGCCCCTACGACGACTTCCTGCAGACCGACGCTGCAATCAACAAGGGCAATTCCGGCGGTCCGCTGTTCAACATGGCCGGCGAAGTCGTCGGCATCAATACGGCCATCTTTTCACCGTCCGGCGGGTCCGTCGGCATCGGATTCTCGGTACCTTCGGCAACGGCGAAGGGTGTCATCGCGCAGCTTGCTGAGTTTGGCGAGACAAGGCGCGGCTGGCTTGGGGTTCGCATACAGGCGGTGACCAGCGATCTGGTCGAAAGCCTGGGACTCGATCACGCACGCGGTGCCCTTGTCGCGGACGTGACCCCGTCGGGACCGGCGGAAGCTGCCGGTATCGAGGCCGGTGACGTAATCATCGAATTCAACGGCAAGCCGGTGAAGGAAATGAAGGACCTGCCACGGATCGTGGCGGAAACGCCGATCGGCAGCAAGGTGCCGGTCAAGGTGATGCGGAAGGGCAAGGAAGTTTCCGTCATGGCGGCTGTCGGCCGGCTTGAGGACGGCGAGAAACTTGCCTCCGCCCAGGTCACAGAGCAAAGCAATGACGCTGTCGAAACGCTGGGCATGATGCTGTCGCCGATGACCGATGAGTTGCGTCAGCGCTTCAACATTGATGCCGATGTGAAAGGCGCCGTGGTCACAAGTGTCAACAGTGACGGGCCCGCCGCCGAGAAGCGGCTGGAGGCTGGCGACGTGGTTACCGAGGCCGGTGAAAAAGCGGTCGAAAACCCGGGCGACGTGGCGCGGCGGGTGGCGGATGCGGAAAAGGAAAACAAGAACACCGTGCTGCTTCTCGTGGCCAAGGGCGGCAAGCAAGCCGAGATGCGGTTCATCGCGCTCAAACTCAAGAAATAGGAGCGCTTTCGAAGTCAGCTACTGACGAATTCCGATCTGCGGTAGCCCTGCAGATAGAGCAGCGCCGTCAGGTCCCCGTGATTGATCCTGATCCTTGCTGACTGCTGGACATGCGGCTTGGCGTGCAGCGCAACACCCATGCCGGCCTCAAGCAGCATCGGCAGGTCATTGGCGCCATCGCCAACCGCAACGGCGTCTGACACCGACAAGCCCATTTCCTGCGTGAGACGGCGGAGTGCGTCACGCTTCGCAGTTGCGCCGAGGATGGGTTCGCGCACGGTTCCGGCAAGCCGGTTATCCTCGATGACCAGATCGTTGGCGTCATTGGTGTCAAAGCCGAGGCTGGCTGCGATCTGCGAGGTGAACTGGCGAAAGCCGCCTGAGACGAGGGCGGTTCTCGCGCCATTCGACTTCATTGTTGCAATGAGCGTCTTTCCTCCGGACATGAAGGTTATCCGTTCACGGATGATGCGATCGATGACATCGGCCGCGAGTCCCTTCAGCAGGCCGACGCGCTCACGCAAAGCTGCCTCAAAATCGAGTTCGCCGCGCATGGCGCGGGTGGTGATCGCGGAAATACGCTCACCCAGGCCAATGGCTGCGCCAAGCTCGTCAATGCACTCCTGCTGGATCATGGTCGAGTCCATGTCGGCGATCAACAGGCGCTTGCGGCGGTTCGCGGCCGGAATGATGTTGGCGTCCAGCCGGGCGGCGTCGATTTCTGCCAGGAAATGCGGCAGCTTTTCAAATACCGGGCATTGCAGCGCTTCACCTGGTGCGAGCCATTCGAGGGCAGTTACACCGTGCCGGTGCAGACTAGTAGCAACGTCTTCGCCAATTGCGCCAGAACCCGGGGCTGCTATGAGAACGACGATGGATTGCATTTGGCGGGGAAGTCCTTGAAGCACGTGCTGCTTATTGCAGGACCGACAGCGAGCGGCAAGTCAGCGCTTGCCATGCATCTTGCTGCCCGGCGCAACGGGGTTATCATCAACGCCGATGCCATGCAGGTTTACCGCGAATTGCGGATCCTGACGGCACGGCCAAGCATTGCAGATGAGCGCAGTGCTGCACATCGGCTCTATGGCCATGTTGCGGGCAGCGAGCCCTATTCCGTGGCGCAATGGCTCAGAGACGTCGAAATTGAAATCAGGGCAGCGTGGGAAGCCGGAGTTCTTCCCATCGTGGTGGGCGGCACCGGGCTTTATTTCAAGGCGCTTGAGCAGGGGCTGGCCGACCTGCCGCCGATCCCGGACGAGATTCGCCAAAGGTGGAGAGAATTTCCGGGTGACCTTGCCGAGGAATTGCGTCGCCGGGATCCAGCATCCGCCGCAAGCCTGAAACAGCGTGACCGTCAGCGCCTGACGCGGGCACTGGAAGTCATCGATGCGACTGGAAAACCGCTTCGGCACTGGCAGAGAGTGGCGCAAAGCCAGTCGGTCCTGGCAGGCGTCGAGACGGAGAAACTGTTTCTGAGCGTATCCCGCGAAACGCTCTATGGGCGTGCTGAAGCGCGATTTGACCGTATGCTGGAAAGTGGCGCTCTTGAGGAAGTGCGGCCCGTGACCGGATACAATCCTGACCTCCCGATGATGCGGGCAATCGGGGTCAAGGAACTCAGGGGTTATCTTCTTGGTGAGAGTTCGCTCGTGGAGGCAACGGAGGCAGCCAAGATTGCGACGCGCCATTATATCAAGCGGCAACTGACCTGGTGGCGCAACCAGATGCCAGACTGGACTGCCGTGGACGCCGCCAACAGTTCCACTTGACCGGGATTGCCGTTGATCGTATGAGAGCGGCCATGAGTAACATTCTTGTAGTAGGAACGCGCACCGCCGGGGCAGCATAGCTGCCAGGATCGGTTGTGCGCGTGTCAGGCTCCTTCGGGGGCCTTTTTTATTGCCTGAATGATTGGTTCATGTGAAACGGTTGGAAGAACGGAAATGAGGGAAGCCATGGCCACGGGCGAATTGATGACGGGCGCCGAGATCGTGCTGAAAGCGCTGGCAGATCAAGGTGTTGAGCATATTTTTGGCTATCCGGGCGGAGCCGTGCTGCCGATCTATGACGAGATTTTCCAGCAGGAAAAGGTGCGCCACATCCTGGTGCGGCACGAGCAGGGCGCCACACATGCGGCAGAGGGCTATGCCCGCTCCACAGGAAAGCCTGGCGTGGTGCTGGTCACTTCAGGGCCGGGCGCCACCAATGCCGTAACCGGCCTCACCGACGCGCTCATGGATTCAATTCCGCTGGTCTGCATCACCGGGCAGGTGCCGACCCATCTGATCGGCAATGACGCGTTTCAGGAATGCGACACGGTCGGGATCACCCGGCCCTGCACCAAACACAATTATCTGGTGAAGGACGTGAACGACCTCGCGCGCATCCTGCACGAGGCGTTTTATGTGGCGACCAATGGCCGGCCCGGCCCGGTTGTGATCGACATTCCGAAAGACGTGCAGTTTGCCAAGGGCCGCTACATCGGCCCCAGCAACATCCAGCACAAGACCTACCGGCCGCGGGTGAAGCCCGAACAGAGTTCGGTGAAGGCTGCGGTTGAGCTTCTAGCCACGGCGAAACGGCCGATCTTCTATACGGGCGGCGGCGTGATCAATTCCGGGCCGACGGCCGCCAAGCTGCTGCGCGAATTCGTGAAGCTGACCGGCGTGCCGGTCACATCCACGCTGATGGGACTGGGCGCCTATCCGGCCGGCGGAAAAAGCTGGATCGGCATGCTCGGCATGCACGGCACCTACGAAGCCAACATGGCCATGCACGACTGCGACGTGATGGTGAACATCGGTGCGCGTTTCGACGATCGCATCACCGGAAGGATCGATGCCTTTTCGCCGGGTTCACGCAAGATCCATGTCGATATCGACCCGTCGTCGATCAACAAGACGGTGCATGTCGATATCCCGGTGATCGGAGACGTCGCACACGTGCTGGAAGACATGATGCGCCTGTGGAAAACGCGCTCGTTCGAGCTCGACAAGAAAGGGCTTGCGGCGTGGTGGAAGCAGATCGAAATCTGGAAGGAGCGTGATTGCCTGCGCTACAAGCACCGCAAGGAAGTCATCATGCCGCAATATGCCATCGAGCGGCTTTATGAACTCACCAGGGACAAGGATGTCTACATCACCACGGAAGTGGGGCAGCACCAGATGTGGGCGGCGCAATATTTCAAGTTCGAGGAACCCAACCGCTGGATGACCAGCGGCGGCCTGGGAACCATGGGATATGGCCTGCCGGCGACCATCGGGGTGCAGATGGCGCATCCCAAATCGCTGGTGATCGATATCGCCGGCGATGCTTCGGTTCTGATGACCATGCAGGAAATCTCGACGGCAGTGCAGTACAGGCTGCCAGTCAAGATCTTCATAATCAACAACCAGTACATGGGCATGGTGCGGCAATGGCAGCAGCTCCTGCACGGCAACCGGCTGTCCGAGAGCTACATGGAGTCGCTGCCTGACTTCGTGAAACTGGCGGAGGCATATGGCGCAGTCGGCATGCGGGCGGAAAAACCTTCGGAGCTCGACAGTGCCATCAAGGAGATGATCAAGACGCCGCATCCGGTGATCTTTGACTGCCGCGTTGCAAGTCTGGCCAACTGCTTTCCGATGATTCCGTCGGGCAAGGCGCACAACGAGATGCTCATGGGAGATGACGTGCCGGATGAGGAAATCGGCAATGCCATCAGCGAGGCGGGCAAGGTGCTGGTTTGACCAGTGTTGCCTTATGCCAGTTGAACAAAAGATTACAGAATTGAGGACATTCAGATGAACACGATGATTACGCCGCAACCGGCATCTGCCTATTTTCTCGACAGCCGCAAGCTACCGGTCGAGACTCACACGCTCGCGGTCATTGTCGACAATGAGCCGGGAGTGCTGGCCCGGGTGATCGGATTATTTTCGGGGCGTGGCTACAACATCGACTCGCTGACGGTCTCCGAGACCGAGCACGACGCGCATGTTTCGCGGATCACCATTGTGACTAGCGGCACGCCCAATGTCATCGTGCAGATCAAGCACCAGTTGGAACGGATGGTGCCGGTTCATTCGGTGGCCGACCTGACTGTCATGGGGAATGCGATCGCGCGGGAACTGGCGATGGTCAAGGTCGCCGGCAAGGGGGAAAAGCGGGTGGAAGCCCTTCGGCTTGCCGAAGCCTTCCGGGCGCGGGTCATCGATGCAACCACGGAAAGCTTCATCTTCGAGCTGACAGGCAAGACCGACAAGATCGAGCAGTTCATTTCACTGATGGTTCCGCTGGGTCTAGTGGAGGTCGCGCGCACGGGTGTAGCCGCCATCGCACGAGGCCCAGAGGCAATGAAGGCCTGAACGGAAGGGCGCTGCTGGACCTATATCTGCAAGTGGCCACGCAGTATGAGGTGGTGTTGGTGGCCGTGGAGGTTGATCTTGCCTTGCAAGCTTTCTGTAAATGTGAACGCTATTGCCTTCCTGCGCAATCGCCGGAACCTGCCCTGGCCCAGTGTTGAGGAAATCGGGCGGATTGCGCTTGAGGCCGGAGCCTACGGACTTACGGTGCATCCGCGGCCCGACGAGCGCCATATCCGCAAGAGCGACGTGCCGGTCCTGCGCGATCTCATCCGCAACGGATTCTCCGACAAGGAATTCAACATCGAGGGCAATCCCGACGCGCAATTCGTGCGTCTTGTTGAGGACAACAGGCCGGACCAGGTTACGCTTGTTCCCGATGACATCCGTCAGGTCACCTCGGATCATGGCTGGAATATTGCCGATCACAAAGGGTTTCTGGTGGACGTTATTGCCAGACTGAAAGATGGCGGCATGCGAGTGTCGCTGTTTGTCGATGCCGACCCGGAACTGGCATTCCTCGCCAAGGAAGTCGGCGCGGACCGGATCGAAATCTATACCGGGCCCTATGGCGGTGCCTTCGATCCCGACGAGAAGAGGGTGGAATATGACAAGGTCGTGGCAACAGGCAAGGCGGCCGCGGAGGCCGGCATTGGCCTGAACGCCGGGCATGATTTGACGCGTGAAAACCTGCCGCCACTCGTCCAGGCGCTTCCCAATCTGCTTGAGGTGTCGATTGGCCATGCGATCACGTCCGATGCCCTTATCGTCGGCATGTCAGAGGCCGTGCGGCAGTTTCGCAAAGCCTGCGGCGACCTTTGAGGCCCAGGACTCAAGATTTTGCTTTGGCCTGTGAACTGGCGCACTATCTTTAGGCGCGGTCCTGAAGGAGGGACGTTCTGCCATGGCTGAGCCCAAGACACCCACGCGCGTTGCCGGGTTACCCGTTGCGGGGGAAGACGATGTTGCCTCGTTTCTCGAAAAAGTGCGGGCAATGCCGCCGGTATCCCAGGAACGCGGCAGGCGGGGACGTTTGATATTTGCGATGGATGCCACCATGAGCCGGCAGGCGACATGGGACAGGGCACTGCAAATTCAGGCGGAGATGTTTGCCGAAACCGAGCGTGTTGGCGGTCTCGACGTGCAACTGGTGTATTTCCGCGGGTTCGGCGAGTGCCGCGCTTCGAAATGGGTGAGCGTGCCCGCGGCGCTTGCACGGCTCATGACTTCTGTCGAGTGCAGGGGTGGCAATACGCAGATCGGCAAGGTGCTGTCGCATGTCATTAAGGAAGCCGGGACTGATCCGGTCAACGCCGTGGTTTTTGTCGGTGATGCCCTGGAAGAAGGGCTCGATGCGCTCTGCGAAAAGGCGGGTCAGGTCGGGCTTCTGAATGTGCCGATTTTCATGTTCCAGGAGGGCGATGATTCGCAGGTTGAGCGTGGGTATCGCGAGATCGCGCGGCTGACCGGTGGCGCCTGGTTCCGGCTTGACCAGTCATCGGCGAAGATGCTCCGCGACCTTTTGTCGGCCGTTGCCGTCTATGCGGCGGGTGGCCGGCCAGCGCTGGCGAATTACTCCAAGACCAGGGGCGGTGGCGCACGGCTGCTGCTGGAACGGCTTGGCTGAGGAGCGATGCAGAACCTTGTTTTCGCCATTGCGATCATCGCTGGAGGCTACTTTCTCCTGCGGACGTTTGCCCGCACCCCTGCCAGCGGGATGGCGCTGCTGGTGAGAAAGCTGGGTGGCGCAGCACTCATGGGCCTTGCCGGGCTTTTGGCGCTGCGCGGCGGGATCAATGCGGCCATTCCGCTGTTCGTGGTGGGCGCCGGGCTATTCGGGATTTCGCCGGGTTTCGGCAATAATTTCAATTGGGGAAAGAGGACGTCCGGCCAGAGTTCCAAAGTTGAAACCTCATTGCTGGCGATGGAGCTGGATCACGATACAGGGAAAATGGACGGGACCATCAAGGCGGGGAACCTGAAAGGCCGGAAGCTTTCGTCGCTCACAGACGGCGAAATCAAGGCATTCTATGGCACGTGTGCCTCGGCGGGAGACCAGAGCCGCGCGTTGCTGGAAGCCTGGCTGGATCGAAGCCGTTCGAGTTGGCGGGAAGAGTGGCAGACGGGACAGGAAAGGGCGCAGCCGACGTCATCAGGTGCCATGTCCAGGGACGAGGCGTTGGCAGTTTTGGGATTACGGTCCGGTGCAGGCGAAGACGATATCCGCAAGGCGCACAAACGCCTGATGAAGGAATTCCACCCCGACCTTGGCGGATCAGACTATCTCGCGGCCAAGATCAACCAGGCCAAGGACATCTTGCTTCACCCTTGAGGGGCGAGTGGCAGGCAGCCAATTCCCTTGGTTTCGAGAACGCGGCAGGCGTCGCGTGCGCCTCCCTCCGAGAAGCCCGAGAAGCGGGCACGGAACAGCGTTTCCGCACCCTTCTGGACCTCGATGGTGAAAGCCTGCTTTCCAGACAGCTCACTTATTCCTGCCAGCCGGGCTTCACTTATTTTGAGTTCAGCGGCCGTCTTGCTCGGATATGCGCCCACCTGGATGTGCCAGGCGCCCATTTCGGTGGTTGCAACCTGGGTTTTCACTTGAAACGGAATATTTCCAGCGGGGGGTGCCTGCGGCGATGCCGTTTGCTGCTCGCCCATCATTGTGTCGAGGGCAGAGCGGTCTTCCGCATCAATTGCGTCCTCGGCCTCGGTGGGCTCCTCGTCACCTTCCTCGATCACCGGCTGGACAATTTTCTTCTTGGAGATGCCCGCAGTGCTGCCCTTCATGATCCGTGTCTTGGCGTTTGCAGCCGGTGCTTCATCGGCTTCGGCCAATTTGCTGATATTGCCTGCTTTGGCTCCGCCTACCGAGGCAACAATCGCGCTGCCATTGCTGCATTCCGGGAAGGCCTGATCGAGCATCGCCATCATGTAGCGGTTGCGGGCGCCGCCCGAAGCCGCTCCCAGCACAACGCCAACCACGCGTTTCTGGCCGCGCTGTGCCGAACTTGTCAGGTTGAACCCCGAGGCCCGGATATAGCCGGTCTTTATGCCATCAGCGCCCTGGTAGCGCCCGATCAGGCGATTGTGCCCCTTGATCGTGCGGCCCTTGAAATTGAACGAGGTGATCTTGAAGTAGGGATAATACTGGGGGAAATCGCGCTGGACCCTGAGGCTGAGCGTTGCCATGTCACGAGCCGTCGTCACCTGCGCCGGGTTGGGCAAGCCGGACGCATTGCGGAATACCGATCTGGACATGCCCAGACTGCGCGCCGTCCTGGTCATGCGCTCGGCAAAAGCTGACTCCGTGCCGCCAAGATTTTCGGCGATGGTTGCTGCCACGTCATTTGCAGACTTGGTCACCAGCGCGCGGATGGCCTGGTCAACGGTAAGGGTGGAACCGGGTTTCAGGCCGAGTTTGGAGGGCGCCATGCCGGCGGCGCGCTTCGAGACGTGCAGCGTGCTGTTCATGCGCAAGCGGCCCGCCTTGAGGTCCTGAAACAGCACGTAGAGGGTCATGACCTTGGTTAAAGAGGCGGGGTGGCGGATGCCATCGGCGTCGCGAGCAAAAAGCACCTTGCCGGTATGTGCATCGACGGCGAGGGCCGAAAACTGCGGTTTGGCGAACGCCGGATCGGCGAGAACCAACGCATTCAAGAGGGCAAAACACGTAAACAGAACTGTCAGCCAGATCATGGCGCGGACTTTCCCGCTGCCAGATGGCTTCGCCGTACCCACCAGATACATCCGTAAATCCTTATATTCCACCCGTCTTCCGGGTTCATCATATCATAAAAGACGGCTGCCCACGTTGAGGTTATACCTCAACCACCCATCATCCCGGAGATCATTTTCACGACTTGCACTTACTGGGTGGTAAACGGGAGGAATCGCCGGGCCTTTCAATACTCCATTCCGTTTATGTTGCAATGCAAAAACTTTCTTGACAGTTTATGTTGCAGCGCATATATCGTGATTTAGCAATCGTGCTACCCGCCCTATGGCATGGAGACATTCTAATGATTAAGTCCTTTGAAGATATGCAGTCGCTTGGCAAGGACAGCCTTGATGCGTACGTTGCGTCGGCAACTGCTATGACCAAGGGTTTTCAGGCAATCGCCGCGGAAACCGCCGATTTCTCGCGCAAGTCGTTCGAGAAGGGCTCGCAGGTATTCGAGCAGGCCAGCCAGGCCAAGAGCTTCGACAAGGTTCTGGAAGTTCAGCAGAGCTTTGCCAAGGAGTCTTACGAGACATTCCTCGGCCAGATGAACAAGATTGGCGAGCTTTACATTGCCGCCGCGAAGGATGCTTACCGTCCTTTCGAGTCGAAGATGGCCGAGTTCGGTTTCAAGGCTCCCAAGTAAGCCGCGTTACAGTTAGTTCGCGTTTGTGAAGGTCCGGGAAGCGATTCCCGGGCCTTTTTGCTGTCTTTTAGGCACTCCTAAAAATGTCGATATTTCAATCTCCCATTCCGGAGAAAAATACCTATATAATTGCGACTGTCATGCGTGACCGAAACTCAAATCGCGACAACGGCCAGACCGGCGTTATTACCAAGACGGCTCCAAAGACCAAGAAGCCGTCAATGTACAAGGTCTTGTTGTTGAACGACGACTACACGCCAATGGAGTTTGTGGTTCACGTGATTGAGCGGTTTTTTGGCAGGAGCCGCGAGGAAGCAACCCGCATCATGTTGCACGTGCATCAGAAGGGGGTTGGGATTTGCGGGGTCTACACATTCGAAGTCGCTGAAACAAAGGTGACCCAGGTCATGGATTTTGCACGGAAGCATCAACATCCGCTACAGTGCACGATGGAAAAGGAATAGGAGTCGGCATTGCCCACTTTCTCGCGCAGCCTCGAAAAGGCCCTGCATCGCGCTTTGGCCATCGCCAATGAACGCCATCACGAGTATGCGACTCTCGAGCATCTTCTGCTGGCTCTCATTGACGACAAGGACGCCGCTGCGGTGATGCGAGCCTGCAGTGTCGATCTCGACACGTTGCGCCGGTCACTTGAAGGCTACATCGACAATGAACTGATGAACCTTGTTGCCAGCCATGGCGAGGAATCAAAGCCGACGGCCGGTTTCCAGAGGGTCATCCAGCGCGCTGTCATCCATGTGCAATCGTCGGGCCGCGAGGAAGTAACCGGCGCAAATGTGCTGGTTGCGATCTTTGCCGAACGTGAAAGCCATGCCGCGTATTTCCTGCAGGAACAGGACATGACGCGTTATGATGCGGTCAATTACATATCGCATGGCGTTGCCAAGCGGCCCGGCCTGTCGGAGCCAAGGGCGGCACGTGGCGTCGAGCAGGATCAGCAATCAGGTGAGACGGACCAGGGCGATGGCAAGAAAAAAGCCGAGGCCGATGTTCTCGATGCCTACTGCGTCAACCTCAACAAGAAGGCCGGCGAGGGCAAGATCGACCCGCTGATCGGGCGCGAGCCGGAAGTCCGCCGCACCATCCAGATCCTGTGCCGGCGGCAGAAAAACAATCCGCTGTTCGTGGGCGATCCCGGCGTCGGCAAGACGGCGATAGCCGAAGGCCTGGCGCGCCGGATCATCAACGATGAAGTTCCGCCCGTCCTCAGGAATGCCATCATCTTTCAACTCGACATGGGGGCGCTGCTGGCAGGAACGCGCTATCGCGGTGATTTCGAGGAACGGCTCAAGGCGGTGATGAAGGAGATCGAACGCATTCCCGGCGCCATCCTGTTCATCGATGAAATCCACACGGTGATCGGGGCAGGGGCCACCAGCGGCGGCGCCATGGACGCCTCAAATCTTCTGAAACCTGCCCTTGCCGGCGGCACGCTGCGGTGCATCGGGTCAACGACCTACAAGGAATACCGCCAGCATTTCGAGAAGGACCGGGCCCTGGTGCGGCGGTTCCAGAAGATCGACGTCAATGAGCCGTCAATCCCCGATGCGATTGCGATTCTCAAAGGGTTGAAGCCCTATTACGAGGAGTATCACAAGGTCCGCTACACCGACGATGCGATCGAGTCGGCGGTGCAGCTTTCGGCCCGCTACATGAACGACAGGAAACTTCCCGACAAGGCGATCGACGTGATCGACGAAACCGGTGCGTCGCTGATGCTGCTTCCGGAAAAGGAACGGAAGACAGTCATCGGGGTTCCGGAGATCGAGGAAACCATTGCAACAATGGCCCGCATTCCGGCCAAGACGGTGTCAAAAGACGACGCCTCGGTGCTCAAGGAACTCGACAAGGAACTGAAGCGGCTGGTCTTCGGGCAGGATAAGGCCATCGAAGCGCTCGCCTCGGCGATCAAGCTCGCCCGGGCAGGGCTTCGCGAGCCTGAAAAGCCCATCGGCTGCTATCTGTTCTCGGGCCCGACGGGTGTCGGCAAGACCGAAGTGGCGAAGCGCCTGGCCGAAGTGCTTGGGGTTGAGATGCTGCGGTTCGACATGTCGGAGTATATGGAGCGGCACTCGGTTTCGCGGCTCATCGGTGCGCCTCCCGGATATGTGGGATTCGACCAGGGCGGGCTGTTGACTGATGGCGTCGATCAGCACCCCTACAATGTTCTGCTGCTGGACGAGATCGAGAAGGCGCATCCGGACCTGTACAACATTCTGCTGCAGGTGATGGATCACGGCAAACTGACCGACCACAACGGCAAGTCAGTGGACTTCCGCAACACGATCCTGATCATGACGACCAATGCAGGCGCCCAGGATCTGGCCAGCGCTGCCTTCGGCTTCACCCGCAACAAGCGCGAGGGTGATGATCAGGAAGCGATCAACCGGATGTTCACGCCGGAGTTCCGTAACCGGCTTGACGCGGTGATCAGTTTTGGCCACCTGCCGCCGGACATCGTTCGCAAGGTGGTGGAAAAGTTTGTCCTCCAGCTTGAGGCGCAGCTTTCGGAACGGCAGATCAACATCGAATTGTCGAGCGATGCGGCAAACTGGCTGGCCGAAAAGGGCTATGACTTGCAAATGGGTGCCCGGCCTTTGGCGCGGGTCATCCAGGAACACGTCAAGAAGCCGCTTGCTGACGAAGTTCTATTCGGCAAGCTGACGCATGGTGGAACAGTGCGTATTTTGCTAGGACCGGACATCGATGGTGAGCGGAATCTTGCCTTCGAGTATCTTGGGCGTGACGAAGAGAAGGCGCTGCCGAAACAACCTGTCCGGAAGGCATTGCCCGGCAAGTCGGCCAAGGCGAAGACCAAGGCCGCCGCGAAGAAGAAGCCGAAGCGCAAACCGGCCCTGCACTGATCCCAGTCAGGAGAGCGCTTTGCGAAGCGCTTCCGCTTGCCTGGCGAGGGTGGCATGATCCGCCATCTCGCCGGTATGCGGCTTCAGCTCGGTTCCGGATTTTCGCGGGATCACGTGGACATGCAAATGGAACACGGTCTGGCCGGCGGCGGCTTCATTGTATTGCTTGACCAGGACACCATCCGCTTCGAACACTGTCTTTACCGCGCGGGCCAGTTTCTGCGCCGTGGCCATGACGTGGCCCAGCGCAACAGGATCGGCATCAAGCAAATTCCGTGATCGGGATTTGGGAAGCACCAGAACGTGGCCGTCGGCCTGGGGCATGATATCCATGAAGGCCAGGGTGTGTTCATCCTCGTAGACCTTGTGGCAAGGGATTTCACCGCGCAGGATCTTTGCGAAGATGTTTTGATCGTCATAACCTTGCATGGGTGCCTCCGCGGTTCAGAAGTCGCTTTCTTCGTGATTTGCCTTGAATGGCGAGTGTTCGGCAAGGGCCTCACCTTCGGATATTACCGCCGCGCGCTCGCGCTCCAAATAATCCGCCACTGCGCGGCCAAGCCGGCGATCGGCAAAATAATGCAGGCTGTAGGTCAGTTGCGGGAGGTAGCCGCGCGCCAGCTTGTGGGGTCCCTGCGCGCCAGCCTCGACACGTTCCAGCTTGCGGGTGATGGCAAACGCAATGGCCTGATAATAGCAGGTTTCGAAATGCAGGCAGGGATGGTGTTCGACGGCGCCCCAGTTGCGGCCGTATAGCGCATGCGACCCAATGAAGTTCAACGCCCCCGCGATGTAGTTTCCGTTGCGCCTGGCGAGGACCAGCAGGATGTGCTGCTGCATGGTCCTGCCGATGATGTCAAAGAACCTGCGGGTGAGATAGGGTGTGCCCCACTTGCGGGCCCCTGTATCCATGTAGAATTCGAAGAAGGCATTCCAGTGATACTGCTGGATTTCAGCACCTGTCACCTGCTCGAAGCTAATGCCGGCATCGGCAACCTGCTCGCGCTCCCTGCGGACATTCTTGCGCTTTCGCGACGAGAGGCTTGCCAGGAATTCATCAAAATTCTGGTAGCCGTTGTTCCTCCAGTGGAACTGCAAATCGGTGCGGCAGATCCAGCCGTCAAAACTGGCATCCTCTTCAGGGAGAAAGGTGATGTGGGCGGAACTGGCGCCTGACTGCCCACAGAGTGCTGCCAGCGCCCTGAGAAGAAGGCTTCTGTCTTCCCGGGCCGGTGCCATGAGTCGAGGACCGGCGACTGGCGTAAATGGAACGGCAGCCTGCAGTTTTGGATAGTATTCGCCGCCGGCGCGCCGGTAGGCATCGGCCCAGGCGTGATCGAAGACATACTCGCCATAGCTGTGCGATTTGAGATAGCAGGGGACCAGGCCCGCGAGATGCCCGTTACTCTCCATAAGCAAATGTTGCCCATGCCAGCCGGTTTTTGCCGTGGCAGAACCGGATGCCTCAAGCGCCAAAAAGAAAGCGTGGGATACGAGCGGGTTGAACTCCAGGCCTGCGGGATTTGCCAGCCTGTCCCAATCGGCGGCGGGCACGTCTTCAACACTCGTGACTGTACGAAATTCCAATTTCAGGCCCGGAACTCTTCGAAGGTTACCTGATCGCTGTACCTCAAGGCCGCGGCAGCTTGCTCGCGGGTGCGGATCGTCCAGGTAATGACCGGACCTCCCAACTCGCGAAACCGGCCAATTGGTGCAAAGGGCAATTCATTCCAGCAGTATGACAGAAAATGCGGCCTCGTGTGGGCAACATGGCTGAGGCTTCGCAGTTCCATCCGGCGCTCGAAGGGGAGCGCTTGATAGTCCGGGTTCGTGATGCGATCTGCGACGATGCCCCGCACGGTATCCGGCGAGACCTCCCGCACACATTGCATGAGGTCAGGATCGTATGACATTAGGGCATGGGGCCCGCGATAGGGCGCAAGGATTTCAAGCGCACGCCTCGCCAAATGTTTGTCGCTGTTCCAGAGCGACTTCAGTTCGATCACGAGGGGAACGCGGCCGCCAACCTGATCCAAAATTTCGCCCAAGGTCTGAATCTTGTCAGTGGTACCCTTGAACTCCACCTTTTGCAGTTCGGAGAGCGAGCGCCGGCTTACGGCGCCTTTCTCCGTGGTCAGCCGGTCCAGGGTGCCGTCATGGAAGACAACGGCTTCGCCATCGGCAGTGAGCTGGATGTCGCATTCTATGGTGTAGTTTCCGGCAATGGCCGCCGCAAAGGCAGATGGCGTGTTCTCGACAACGCCGGCGCTACTGTCATGCAGGCCGCGATGAGCGATCGGACGCGCGATCAGCCATTCGAGTTGGCGGATCTGCGGACTCCACCGCATGGGCTATTCGATTTCCGCCACGGCCTCGACTTCGACGGCCACGTTCAACGGCAGTGACCCGGCCCCGACGGCGGAGCGCGCGTGCTTGCCCTTCTCGCCAAATACCTCGACGAACAGGTCAGATGCACCGTTGATCACCTTGGGATGCTGGCTGAAGGCAGGTATGCCGTTCACGAAACCAACAACCTTGACGATGCGCTTGACCCTGTCGAGGTCACCGCCGCACGCATCCTTCACTTGGGCAATGACGTTGAGCGCGCAAAGCCGTGCCGCTTTTGCTGCGTCCTCGGTCGAATACTCGGCGCCGACCTTGCCGACGAATTCGATCTTGCCATCTTTCAGGGGCACCTGGCCGGCAGTGAAGACGAGGTTGCCGGTTCTGACCCAGCCGACATAATTTGCCACGGGCTTGGCGGCCACGGGCAATTCAATACCGAGTTCCTTGAGGCGGTTGTCTATGGCAGCCATGGTTTGTTCCTTTGCTTAGGTGATGAGATCAGTGGGTCTTTTATTGTTGAAAAACTGTTCGAGATTATCGACTGCCTTCATGCCCATGGCGATGCGGGTTCGCGGCGTGGCGCTGCCCAGATGCGGCAACAGGAAGACATTTGGCAATGCGGCAAAGCGTGGATCGATGTTGGGCTCGTTGCGGAACACGTCCAGCCCGGCGGCGGCCAGCTTGCCCGATTCCAGTGCTGCGATGAGCGCGTCGTCATCGATAATATCGCCGCGCGCCGAATTTACGATGATCGCACCATCGGGAAGTGCCGCGATCACCACGGCATTGATCATCTTGCGGGTTTCAGGGGTTGATGCGCAGTTGATCGAGAGGAAATCACAATGCGGAAGCATGCCGGCCAGGCTGGCATGGAAGGTTGCGCCGTAAGTCACCTCCGGCGGTAGTTTGGTGCGATTGTGATAGTGCAAGTCCATGCCAAAGGCCGATGCGCGCTTCGCCAGCGCCTGGCCGATGCGGCCCATACCAATAATGCCAAGGCGCTGGCCGCTCACATCGAACCCCAATGGCTTGGTTGGCGCGAAAGCGGGCCAAGGCTTCTCCCGGACGATGCGCGCACCCCAATGGGCGCCACGCGCCGCGCCCAGGATCAGCAACATGGCGACGTCGGCAGTTGCGTCGGTAAGCACACCCGGCGTGTTGGTGACCGCCAGACCCCTGGTGCGTGCTGCGGGCACGTCAATGTGATCATAGCCTACGGAAAAAGTTGCAGCGATGCGAACGGATGGGGGCAGGGCGTCGATAAGGTCCGCATCGATCCGGTCCATCGAGGTGACCAGAATCCCATCGCATCCATTCGACAGTTCGAGAATTTCTTCCCGGCTCATGGCATGATCATCGCGGTTGAGGACAGCGTCGAAAAGCCCGTTCAAGCGCTCCTCGACGGGATCCATCATCTTGCGCGTTGCAAGAATGCGTGGACGGGAGGGGCTCAATTCTGCCATGGTTTAACTGTCCTAAGCGGCTGTCGATTCAACGCGTGAATGGCCACTGAAACATCAGTTCTGGAGTATCGCAAGCACCATGTTCAAATTTGCCGGAATGTGCCTGGGCGTCTTGATCGTCATGTTCGCGGGCACAGTGCCTTCTTTCGCGGGGCTGACGATTGCCTCGCACCGCGCGATCTATGAACTGGTGCTGGATGAAAAGGACAACAAGTCCGGACTGACCAGCGCGGATGGCCGCATGGCGTTCGAGATTTCCGGTTCCAAATGCGATGGATGGACGGTCAATTTCCGCATGGTGAACCAGTTCCGTCCCTCCGAGGACAAGGAACGGCTTATCGATACCCGCTCTTCTTCCTGGGAGTCGGGTGATGGCATGCAGCTGCGCTACAACCAATCTGAATTTGTCGATAACGCCCTCGACACGGAGACGGTGGTCTCGGCCAAGCGGGACGAGGCCGGTGGCGAAGGCAGCGGAGAAATCACCAAGCCCAGCACAAAGTCATTCAAGCTCACACGCGAAGCGATCTTTCCGGTTCAGCATCAGCTCAAACTGATGGAAGCGGCAGACCAGGGCCAGTCACGCGATGTCAGCATGGTCTATGACGGTTCCGACGAAGCAGCCGCCTACCGCACCATATCGTTCATTGGTCCCCGTCACGAGGCAGGCAAGAGCAACGCGCCATATGCGGGAAAGGGAGCGGACAAGCTTGCTGCCGTATCATCGTGGCCGGTTTCAATCAGTTATTACGATGACAAGCCGAAGCCTGAGGACAGCGGCGAGCAAACGCCCGTCTACCAGGTCAGCTTCGAGATGTTTGCCAATGGCGTGGCGGAAAGCCTGGTTCTGAACTACGGGGATTTCTCATTGCGCGGCAAGCTGTCGTCACTCGAGTTTCTCGACCAGCCCCAATGTGATTGAGCCTAGTCGTCGTCACCCGTCCTGAACACGAGACCTTTTTCGACGGCGTTCCTGCCAAATTTCTGGCGGAGCCTGTCGATCGCGATTTCGGCCCTGGCCCGCGCCGTCACGTTGGCATCAAGGCTCTCCACCACCTCATCCGCATGACCCTCATGCAGGTGTGAGATCGTCACCCCCAGCAGCCGGAATTTCGTGCCGTCACATTCCTTGTGAAGCAGCGGTTGTGCTGCCGCGAAAATGCGATTGGCGAGCAATGTCGGCTCGAACAGGGCGGTGGCGCGCGTCCTGAGCTTGAAGTCGGTCGTCTTGAGCTTGAGCGTCACGGTGCGGCCTGCGAGACCATCGATCTTGGCGCGGCGCGAAACCTTCTCGCTCATGCGCCAAAGTGTCCGCTCCAGTTGCTTGTAGTCGGAAATATCCTCGTTGAACGTCGTCTCGGCACCGATGCTCTTGGTTTCATCGGTGATCGAAACCTCGCGCGTGTCCTCGCCGCGGGAGAGATGATAGAGTCGCGCACCCATGCTGCCATAGCGGCGCATGAGGTCGGATTTCTCGCGCTTCTGCAATTGGGCGATGCGTGTGATGCCATCCTTCGCCAGTTCAGCCTGCATGGCCTTGCCAACGCCCCAGATCAATGAAACAGGCTGGGCGGCGAGGAAGGACTTTGTCGCGGCTTTGCCAATAACGGAAAATCCACGCGGCTTGTCGAGATCGGATGCGACCTTTGCCAGGAACTTGTTGTGCGACAATCCAATCGAAACGGTGATGCCGATCTGGCGTTCGATGTCCAGGGCGAGCTGAGCGAGCGATATCGCAGGCGTGTGGCCGTGCAGGCGGGCGGTTCCCGTCAAATCCATGAAGGCCTCATCGATCGATATCGGCTGAACCAGTGGTGTCAGATTCTGCATCAACTGGCGAACCTCGCGGCCAACGTCGGCGTATTTCTGCATGTTTGGCTTGACCACCCGCGCCTCTGGGCAGAGTATTAACGCTTTGAACATTGGCATGGCGGAACGCACGCCCTTGATCCGCGCAATGTAGCAGGCGGTCGACACCACCCCGCGATGGCCGCCGCCGATGATCACGGGGACCTCACGCAAGGCGGGATCGTCCCTTTTCTCCACCGCTGCATAAAAAGCGTCACAATCAAGGTGCGCAATGGTCAGTTCGTGGAGTTCATCATGGCGCGCCAGACGCGGGCTGCGGCACGATGGACAGCGCGCGTCAGAGGGGCCGACGGGCTTGAGGCAATCGCGACAGAACCCTGCGGCTTGTGACATGGCTGGAGTATAGCGCGTTCCTTTAGGCTTGCAGAGACGTTAGACTGTTCACTTCGGGAGGACTGAATGTATAAACTTTATAACGTCAAAAGCTGGGGATCGCTGGCACCGCATTGCCTGCTGGAAGAACTGGAAGTTCCTTATCAGAACATCTGGATGACTCGTGAGCAGGTGAGGGCGCCCGAGTTTCGCGAGCTTCATCCGCTGGGATACGTGCCGGTGCTGGGACTGCCGGACGGCAGACCGCTGATTGAGTCCGCTGCAATCGTCACGTTCCTGACGATCGCCCATGCGGACAAGGGCATGGCGCCGGATCCCGGATCATTCGATCACGGCGGTTTCCTGTCGCAGCTCAATTTCATGAGCACCAGTCTCTATCCCGTCATCTCGATGGCATTTCCGAAGAACGCCTATGCCATGGACAGTGCGCATGATGCTTTCATCGTGGCCACGGCCACGGAAAAGAGCTTTGAACTGTTTGATATTCTCGAAGCCGACCTTGCGAAGGAAGGACCCTGGCTATTGGGCGAGCGATATTCCGCCCTCGATAGCTATCTGTTCATGCTCAGCCTGTGGGCACGGCCCAGCGAGAAAGATCTGCATGAGCGATTTCCCAACATCGCAAGGCTGGCCACAGCCATCAGGCAGCGCCCCAAACTGAAGGCGGTTCTTGAATCGCATGGCGTTCTGGAACTTGGCGGCTACGTCAGTTCTTCGGTTTAACCGCATTGAGGATGAATTCTCCGGCCTCCTGCCAGGTGCTGGTATGGAGTTCGACGAAGCTCATCGGCCTGACGTGACGGCGAAAACGCTGGTCCTGCATGAAATGGACGAGCCGGATGTCGGGCACCCATTCATATGCCGACATTAGAAACCCTGGGTTGTCATCGATGAAGACCGACGTGCCGTTTGAAAGGGCGCTCAAAGCCTTGATGGCCGGCCCCTTTGGCCCGGAATTGGTAATGACAGGGAATTTTACACCATGTTTCCAAAGATTATTGCGCCGGTCTTCGGCAACGCCATGCGGCGCGTTGGTCAGGAGAACGACGTTGGCGTGGCCGCTGATCTCGTTCAACATTTCCACGGCCTGGTCGATCGGCTCCATGTGAAGTGTCATGTCGATAAAGAATTTGTCGATCAACTGCTCAACATGCTCCATCGCCACAGGTATGGAGTCAGATTTGCGCTTGATATTGCCAGTCAAAGCAAGACTTGCCGGATCGAGCCAGTATTCATAGCGGCCGAGATAGCTCTCAAAAGCCGTCAGAAAATGCACGATAACATCGTCAACATCACTGATCACCATGGGCCGGTCAGGCTCTACTTCAAGAGTAGCCAACTGCGATAGGGTTTGTTCAGAAATCAATCTGGCCTCCGGGCAATGCTCTTCGAACCGCTGCTATTTTCTCTGGCTTCAGGTTCTCACCTTCAGCAAAGGCAACAACAAGAGCCTCATCGCCGAGGATATAGTCGATTATACCTGCCAGAAAATCACCATCCGCGGCGCCCTTGCTCAAATCGTCAGGGGCCATCCCGGTCGCAGCCATGAAGGTTCCGGCGCGGTCCTGATCGCTTACTAGAAAAATTAATGCTTTCAATGCTATAGACTGGGCTTGATCGGTGTTCATAGGGCTGTCTGGAGATTTCGTTCCGGCGAAATTAACCACCTGTCCTGCAACATCTACTTGCATGAGTCCAATTAAACTGTTGGTTACGGAATCAGGCGAGAATTAGCCGGAGACGGGATCAGGGACGCCTGGTGGAAAGTGACCGCAAGAGTCGACACCATAAAACACGGGAACTAGACGGACGCCAGAGCGATGTACGGTGTTACCCATATGGTGGGACAAAATAGCGGACCAGGTGCCTCTGCAGCGCGCCCCAAGACGGTATTGATCGTCGAGGACAATGAGCTCAACATGAAGCTCTTTAACGACATTCTCGAGGCTCAGGGCTATGCCGTCCTGCAAACGCGCGATGGTCTGTCGGCGCTCGACATTGCCCGCCAGCACATGCCCGACCTCATCCTGATGGATATCCAGCTTCCCGAAGTATCGGGAATCGAAGTCACCAAGTGGCTCAAGGAAGATGATCGTCTGCGGTCGATTCCGGTGATCGCAGTGACAGCGTTTGCCATGAAGGGTGACGAAGAGAAGATCCGCGAGGGTGGCTGCGAGGCCTATATTTCCAAACCGATCTCGGTCATGAGTTTCCTGCAGACCATTGACGGCTTTCTCAAGGATCCGCCCAAATGACGGCGCGGGTTCTGGTCGTCGACGATATTCTGGCCAATGTGCGCCTGCTTGAGGCGAAGCTGACGGCCGAATATTTTGACGTCATCACTGCCATGAACGGCATCGACGCTGTCGAAACGGTGCAGCGGGCCAAGCCGGACATCGTGCTGCTTGACGTAATGATGCCGGGGATTGACGGCATCGAGGTCTGCCGGCGCATCAAGAACAACCCGGCGACCCAGCATATCCCGGTGATCATGGTCACGGCACTCGACCAGCCTGAAGATCGCGTCAGGGGGCTTGAGGCCGGGGCCGACGATTTTCTGACAAAGCCGGTCAATGACCTGGCCTTGTTCTGCAGGGTCAAGAGCCTGGTGCGGCTCAAGATGCTGACGGATGAACTGCGGGCACGCTCTACAGCGAGCGAAGCATTGCAGTTTGCCGGAATGAATGCGCAGGAATTGAACCGGCTGCGCGGCCGTGTCCTCATCATCGACAATCGGCCATCGGTTGCGGAGCGTCTCAGTTCGGCGCTGATCGGCCGTCACGATGTCGAGCATATTGCCGATCCCCAGGCAGCGCTGACATTCGCTGCTGAAAGCGCCTTCGAACTTATCATCGTCAGCCTTGATATCGAGGAGACCGACGGCTTGCGGCTGTGTTCGCAGCTCAAATCGATGGAAGCCACGCGCCAGACGCCCATCCTGATCATCGTCGATCCAGATGACCATATCCGCCTGATGCGGGCTCTCGACATGGGCATCAACGACTATCTGATCCGGCCGATCGACAAGCAGGAACTCATGGCGCGGGTGAACACCCAGGTGCGCCGCTGCCGCTATGCTGCCCAGTTGCGCTCCAGTGTCCAGGCCTCAATCGAAATGGCGGTAACGGACCCGCTGACGGGCCTTTACAATCGCCGCTTCATGGAAAACCAGATGGGCACGATGGTGGAGAATGCCGTCAATCGCGGCAAGCATCTCTCTATCCTCGCGCTGGACGTCGATTTCTTCAAGGCAGTGAACGACAACCACGGGCATGACGTGGGTGACCGGGTCTTGCAGGAAGTCTCCGCCAGGCTCCGCCACAACGTCCGCAACATCGACATGGTCTGTCGTGTCGGCGGAGAGGAATTTCTCATCATCCTTCCGGAAACCGACGCCGAAATCGCAATGACTGTGGCCGAGCGCATTCGCAAATCGATTGCCACCAAGGCCTTCAACTCGGGGGCGCGCAGCGGTCCGCTTTCGATCACGATTTCAATCGGAATCGCCAGTATCGAGACCGGAGTCGATACGACAAGCGACATGCTGAAGCGCGCTGACCAGGCGCTTTACCGGGCCAAGCGCGAAGGCCGGAACAGGGTTATCGCGGAAGCGGCCTGACCGGTCACGGTTTGGCGCGAAAAACTAACAAAACTCACGTTTTTCCAAGGTTTTTCAACGTAAATCGGGTGCCTTTGCGTTGATTGCCAGCCTATGGGCGACTAGTATCGCGACAAATCCGAATCGCAGCTTTCGCAACAGGTATCCGTGGCCGAAAACGATAATAATTCAACTCCGCCGGGCGGTGCTCATCCGGGGGAAATAGCGCTGATTTCAATCGAAGAGGAGATGAAACGCTCCTATCTCGATTATGCCATGAGCGTCATCGTGGCTCGGGCGCTGCCGGATGTTCGCGACGGGCTCAAACCGGTGCACCGCCGCATCCTCTTCGCGATGCACCGGCTTGGGCTTGAGTGGAACAAGAAGCACATGAAGTCGGCCAAGGTGGTGGGCGACACGATGGGCGACTTCCACCCCCACGGCAATATGGCGATCTACGATGCGCTGGTGCGCATGGCGCAGGAGTTCTCCATGCGCGTGCCACTAATTGACGGGCAAGGCAATTTCGGTTCAGTCGATGGCGATCCGCCGGCAGCAGAGCGCTACACCGAATCGCGCCAAGCCAAGATCGCCCAGTCCATGCTGGACGACCTCGACAATTCCACAGTTGATTTCCGTTCCAACTACGACGACCGCTTGCTGGAACCGAGTGTCCTTCCGGCCAAGTTCCCCAACCTGCTGGTCAACGGCGCCGGTGGCATCGCTGTTGGCATGGCAACGAACATGGCGCCCCACAATCTGGGCGAAGTGATCGACGCTTGTATTCGCGTCATGGACGATCCCGATGTTTCGATCGAAGCGTTGACGGAGATCATGCCGGGACCGGATTTTCCAACTGGCGGGATCATTCTCGGCCGTGCCGGGATCAAGTCTGCATACCTTACCGGCCGTGGCTCTGTGGTCATGCGGGCCCGCGTCCACACTGAGGAAGTGCGCAAAGAGCGCGAAGCCATAATCGTCACCGAGATTCCCTATCAGGTGAACAAGAAAACACTCATTGAAAAGATAGCGGAGCTCGTCAAGGACAAGAGGATCGAGGGTATATCCGATATACGCGACGAGAGCGACCGTCAGGGCATGCGGGTGGTCATCGAGCTCAAGCGCGAGGCGATGGCCGAGATCGTGCTTAATCAGTTGTGGCGCTTCACCATGCTGCAGCAGACCTTCGGCGTGAACAATGTTGCACTGATCGGCGGCAGGCCGGAGCTGCTCAATCTCAAGGATCTGATCCAGGCCTTCGTGGCTTTCCGCGAAGAGGTTGTGACCCGGCGCATCAAGCACCTGCTCGGAAAGGCGCGGGATCGGGCCCATGTCCTGGTGGGCCTGGCAATTGCGGTCGCCAATATCGATGAGGTCATCGCACTCATCAGGAAATCGAAGGACGCGGCGGAAGCGCGGGCAGCGCTTATGGGCCGCGACTGGCCAGCCAAGGACATGGCGCCGCTGATTGCGCTCATTGCAGATCCACGGCATCGCCTCAATGACGATGACAGCTACAGGCTTTCAGAAGAACAGGCCCGCGCCATTCTCGAACTCCGCCTGCAGAGGCTGACGGCACTTGGGCGCGATGAAATCGCCGAAGAGCTGGAAAAACTTTCGACGGAAATCACTGACTATCTGGAAATCCTGAGGTCTCGGGCGCGGGTGCAAAGCATCATCAAGGATGAACTGATCGCCATCAAGACCGATTTCAGCACACCACGGCGCACGCAAATCATTGAAAATGAAGGTGAAGTTGAAGACGAAGATCTGATCCAGCGCGAGGACATGGTGGTGACCGTCAGCCACGCGGGCTATGTCAAGCGGGTGCCGCTCAATGCCTACCGGGCACAGCGGCGGGGCGGCAAGGGCAGGGCCGGCATGCAGACACGCGAAGAGGATTTCGTGGTCAAGCTGTTCGTTGCCAACACCCACACTCCCATCCTGTTCTTCTCTTCAACCGGCATGGTGTACCGCATGAAGGTGTGGCGGCTTCCTGTCGGCACGCCGCAATCGCGCGGCAAGGCGCTGGTCAATCTTTTGCCGCTGGGCGAAGGCGAGCGCATCACCACGATCATGCCGATGCCTGAAGACGAGAAGAATTGGGCTTCGCTGCAGATCATGTTTGCCACGCGCGCCGGCAACATCAGGCGCAATGAGCTTTCTGACTTCGAGAATATTCAGAGCAACGGCAAGATCGCCATGAAACTCGAGACTGGCGACCAACTTGCCGGTGTCGAGATCTGCACCAGCAACGATGACGTGCAACTCACCACAGCCGAGGGCCAGTGCATCCGCTTCCCGGTGCCGGACGTGCGCATCTTCAAGGGACGCGATTCAACCGGGGTGCGCGGCATCCGGCTTGAGAACGGCGACCAGGTGATCTCGATGGCGATCCTGCGCCATGTCGAGGCGAGCGTCGATGAGCGTGCGGCATTCATCAAGATGTCACGCGCGGTTGCAGGCGAGGAAGCCGAGGTGCTGGACGAAGAGACCTCGGCGGACGCAACACTCTCGCAGGAACGCTACGCCGAACTCGGTGCTGCCGAACAGCACATACTTACCGTGTCTGCCAACGGTTATGGCAAGCGCACCTCGTCCTACGAATACCGGATCACCAGCCGGGGCGGCAAAGGCATCGTGGCGATGACCGTCAACAAGCGGAATGGACCGCTGGTGGCATCATTTCCGGTCGAGGACACCGACCAGATCATGCTGGTTACGGATGGCGGACAGCTCATACGCTGCCCGGTGCATGACATCCGCAAGGCCGGGCGGTCAACCCAGGGCGTCACCATCCTCAACACGGCCGAAGGCGAGCACGTGGTCTCGGTCGAGAGCATCGGCGATGAAGGGGAAGAGGGCGAAGACGCCTAAAGCGTGAATTCTACGCCGGCCTTTGCCGCAGCTTCCCCGAGTTCGCGATAGAGTCCGGCGGGCAAGGGAATGCCAAGTCTGGACCGCTCCTGCCTCGCTTTCCACTGCGGGCCGCCGGCCGGCATTGCAGCTGGCTGGTTGGCAAAGGCATCGAGATAGGCACTGATCTTGCTGTTGTAGATGGCTTCCCCGATGAAGGTCGTGGGATCTATGGCCATCACAAATTGCCCGACGCTGGTGTCGCCCATATTGGTGCCGTCCTGATCGATGGAAAGGCGCATGCCGCTCAGCACCGCACTAAAAATTTCGGCAAGCCCGGCCAGCCCAGCGCCCTTGTAGCCGAAGTCTTCGCCTCCCACCGGGCCAAGCATCGTTGCCTGGTTGGGGTCGGTGGTGAAGCTCCCTTCAGCATTCAAAGCCACGCCATCGGGCAATTCCAGTCCCTCGGTTCTGTGCCGCATCACCTTGTTCCACGGGATGGCGCTGGTTGCCATATCGAGGAGGAAAGGCTCTCGCCCCTTGGCAGGTGCGGCAAGGGCTATGGGGTTTGTGCCATGAATGGGTTGGCGCCCTTCGAAGGGCACGACGAATGCGCCGCAGTTGCATGATGCAAATCCGATGAACCCTGCTTCGGCTGCGGCCATGGCATAAGCACCGGCCGCGCCAAAATGAGTTGAGTTGATGACGACGGCCATGCCGATGCCGGTTTCCCTGGCAATGGTGCAGGCCTCGTCCATGGCGCGATAGGTTGGCAGGTGGCCGAAGCCTCCATCCGCGTCCACCAAAGCCGCCGATCTTCTCGGATAATTCACTGAAATCTTTGCATTTTTCTTGACAAGACCAGTCGCAACGCTATCCATATAGAAGGGCAGAAGCCGGATGCCGTGACTGTCGACGCCCAGAAGAGACGCATGCATCATCGCCCAGGTTGTCGCTTCGGCGTTATCCGGATCGGCGCCGGATGCCTTAAGCATTGTGACCGAAAAGTCGGCTAGGTGCTGGAAGTCGACGCGGCGGTCCATTAACAGTGTCCTTCATTACCGTTTGCGTGTGCGTTGCGTGGGGAAGTGAGAATGGCAGTTTCCAAGAACGATGTAGCAGATGAATTTCTGACGATCAGGGATCTGTTGCGCTATGCGGTGGGCCGCTTCAATGCCTCGGGAATAGCCTTTGGACAAGGGGTCGCGACGGCGCTTGATGAAGCCGCGTTCCTCATATTGGAATCGTTGCACCTGCCGGTCGGGGATATCAATCCGTGGCTTGATGCGCGGCTGACCGAAGATGAGCGGCAAGAACTCGTCAAACTTTTCGAGGACCGGATCTTCACGCGCAAGCCCGCCGCCTATCTGTTGAACAAGTCCTACATCCAGGGCGTGCCTTTCTACGTGGATGAACGCGTGATCGTGCCCCGGTCATTCATTGGCGAGTTGCTGTTTTCCGACGCACTCGAGGGCCTCGTTGCCGAACCGGGCGAAGTGACGAAAGTACTTGATCTTTGTACCGGCTCAGGCTGCCTTGCCATTCTTGCGGCAAGGCTGTTTCCCAAGGCGAAGATCGATGCCATCGATCTCTCGGACGATGCGCTCGACGTGGCGCGGCGCAATGTGGAAGAGCATGGCATGGAACGGCGCATTTCGCTGCTTCACGGCGATCTTTTCGAATCGCTGCGCTCGCAGCGCTATGACCTCATTCTCACCAATCCTCCATACGTCGATGCGCAGGCCATGGCGCATCTGCCGGCCGAGTTCCGCCATGAACCGGCCATGGCGCTGGCGGGCGGCAAGGATGGGCTTGAAATCGTCCGCCGCATCCTTACGGGGGCGCCCAAGCACCTTGCGCCGGAAGGTGTTCTGCTTTGTGAGATCGGCCGGGGACGCGCCATTCTGGAACGTGACTTCTCCGATCTCGAGTTCATGTGGCTCGACACGGAAGAAAGCAGCGGCGAAGTTTTCTGGATCAACCGCGAAGGCCTGACCCAGTAAGGCTCAGCGCTCGAATTCAAGTACATCGAAACGAGATTCGTATTTGGGTTCCGGAAATTCAAAGCGCAGGCGATTTTCGGTTGGCCGCGTCACGTAAGCCACCTGATCGCGATCGGAATCACTCTGGTATTTTCGCGGCTGTTCATCGGCATAGTGCCCGGCACCAATATAGACCAGGCGCGTGTCGCTGTCGGTAAACAGCCTGCCCGACGTGCGCTGCGAACCGGTGAGCTTTTCGACATACCAGCCTGCGCCATCGTCGCTGATGCGGCACTTGAACCAGCCATAGATCACCAGAGCCGGATCGCCGCCGAGCTTTATGGTTCGGCATTTCCAGTCGCCTGTGGCATCGAAGGAACCGGAAAGCGAGAGGGCAGCGCCATCAAGGATGCGGTTCAGTTCTTCCACATCCCGCGCATCTCCCTTGTCAGTGGCGTCCTTGATCGCTGCCTGCCGGGTTTCAGTAAAGCGTTCGAGCCGGAGCTTGTCCGCTGCCGTCAGCAGTGTCGCCAGTTCGCCGTCGGCGCGGACAGGCAATGAACCTCCCACAAGGAGAACGAGGAGGGACAAGACTTGGGAGGATATCTTCATGGAATCGCGCATTTGCTGAATATTCATCAAGCACAGATAGTAATTGAACGGCGCTGTGACAATCAGCGAAAGCGGCCAATGGAAGAGCATGAACGGCACACTCGTTCCCGTCGATCGTCTGGACTTTCACATCACGGACGAGGCATGGCCATTTTCGATCAATGAGCGGGATCGCATCACAGCCTATTGGACCGAGGCCCTGGCGAAGAATCCGCGTCTGTGGAATGGCGATGTTCTCATTGGCCGGCAGACCGCGATCAACGACGGCGTCCTGTCGGGGACATTCGCCATTACCGATTTCGCCAGCGTCATTGCCTGGCGCGGGTTGCAGCATGAGGACGGGGCGCGGCATGTGTTTGGCATGCCGGGGATCATCACCTCCGACGGCGCGCTGATTTTTGGCGTCATGGCGGACCACACCTACAATGCCGGGAAGATCTATCCGCCCGGCGGATCGCTCGACCGCGAGGACATCCGCAGCAACGGCGAAGTCGATGTTCTTGGTTCAATCGTCAGGGAGATGAAGGAAGAGATCGGCCTTGAGGCAGCGCGGGCAACGCCACTTGGCCTCTATGCCCTGGTGCTCGATCGGGCGCTGACAGTGATTTCCTTCCTCGGCTTTCCCATGACCGCGCGTGAAATCGAAGACATGGCCCAGCAGCATTTCGCAACCGAAGCCGAACCTGAACTGAAGGGGCTGTGGATTGTGCGGGGTTCCGGCGACATCGTCCCCGAAATGGCGGCATTCGCGCGCATCATGGCCGAATACTTCGTGGCGAACCGGCAGGCGTTGACAGGATTGCGCTGATCTCCCAAGCTTGATGCCATGAGATTTGACTTCGCGACGCTCGATGTCTTCACCAATCGACGTTTTGCCGGGAACGGCCTTGCCGTGGTGCTCGACGCCGACCCGCTCACCACGGAGCAGATGCAAGCCATCGCGCGGGAATTCAATCTGTCCGAGACAATCTTTGTGATGAAGCCGGCCGATCCCGCCCATACGGCGCGGGTTCGCATCTTCTTTCCAACCGGCGAAATTCCATTTGCTGGCCACCCCACCCTGGGCTGCGCCATTTTTCTGGCGGAACAGAAATACAAACCGGGCTGCTCATTCGAAACGCTCATCATGCTTGAGGAAGTCGCTGGCCTCGTGCCGGTGAAGATTTCGCGGATCGGGGACGTTTCGACCGGAGTGTTCACGGCACCGATTGTTCCCCATGCGGCGAAGGCGGCTCTTCCATCGCCCGCCCTTGCTGCGAAGGCGCTTTCACTGAACGAGAACGAGATTGGTTTTGGTGCGCACTGCATTGGCGCGTGGCAGGGCGGGCCGACATTTCTGTTTGTGCCGGTCAAATCGCGCGATGCGCTGGCGCGCTGCACGGTTTCAGAACCCTCTTGGTCGGAGATGACAGGGACATCCAGGATCTGGAATGCCTACGCCTATACGGCTGGCGGCGATCATGCGGAGACGAACTATCGCGCCCGCATGTTTGCACCCGCCGCAGGTGTTTCCGAGGACCCAGCGACCGGCTCGGCGACGGCGCTGCTGGCGGCGCAATTGCTCGCCAGCAAGGAACTGGCCGATGGCAAGACGCGGTTGAAACTGGAGCAAGGGTACGAAATGGGCAGGCCATCCGATCTCGTTCTTGAGGCAGATGTCGCGGGCGGTCAGCTCACCGCGGTCCGCGTTGGCGGCCAGGCCGTGCAGGTCATGGAAGGATCTCTCGAGGTCTGAGAGGGAAAAGTGCGAGGCCGACAGCCCCATTCAGCGTCATTTGGCTTCGATCATCGCCTTGGCCTCGGCCAGGACGTCCAGTCCTTCCTCGTCATTTCCGGCTTCGCAAAGCGCTTGCGCCTGCTTCCGCATATCATTGATCTGGGCCAGTTTTTCGCCATCGAGCTGGGTGGAGGTGAGGGCCGCGCTGAGATCGGCGAGGTCCTTGTCGCATGGACCTGCATGGACCACGGCGGCACTGAGCGCCAAAGCCACGATGATTGCCGGATACCTGATCATTTGCCGCTCGAATATCTGATCTAGTGCCAAGCCCGAGGTTTGCACTTTCGCCATTTCGCTGCAACAGCAATGTCGTTCGCTCGGCGTTTCATGATGCTCATGGCGCGCTGGCAAATAAGGGTGCATCGGTTAGATTGAACGGCGGGAGCGTCCAGTCATAAATATCAAAGGACCAGATGGAGTAACGATCATGGAAATAAGACGCAGCGGATCGCAGCCTTCAGGAAAGGGGCCAGGCGAATACTTTACAGGATCTGTCAGGGTCGATCCGCTGAACACGGCTCCTGAACCGGCGCGGGTTGCTTGCGCGCTGGTTACCTTCGAGCCCGGAGCGCGTACCGCGTGGCACACCCATCCCCTCGGACAGACATTGATCGTGACGTCGGGCTGCGGCTGGGCCCAGCGAGACGGGGGCCCTATAGAGGAAATCCGGCCGGGTGATGTTGTGTGGTTTGAACCCGGCGAGAAACACTGGCACGGCGCCACTCCCAGAACCGCGATGAGCCATATCGCCATTCAGGAAAGGCTGAATGGCTCACCCGTCGACTGGCTGGAGCATGTCTCAGACGCGCAATACGCCCAGACCTCCAGCGAACCATAAGTTCAGAAGCATCGCTGGCGAGCCTCTTGCACGGGCTTGGCGTGGATGTCATGAATGCCGTCGCGGCGTGCAACCCGGAGCTTATTGATGAAGCGCTTGGCATTTGTGATCGCGGCCTTGATCCTCTTCTCTTATCCGGCATTGGCCGCGCCGGTTCACTGGCAGGGCGAATTTGTCATTACGGGCAAGTCGGGATCGTGTCCCGACTATGATCCCACGAACACTTTTGGCAGAGTGCGGTTTCGCCCCGGTATTGGCGGCGACAATGGCACCAGTTCGATGTTCAGCGTGTTCACGTCTCGCGGCACATCCAGTTATTACCTGAGCGGTCATTTGTTTGACACGACCTTTCGGGCCGTCAGCGCCTCCATGGTGGGTGATGGTGTCAGTACCATTTTCAATCCGGTCAAAGTGAAGTTCAGCTATCAGAAGCCCGCCGTCATCAGCGCCTCGACGGATTTCTTGAACATCAGGGGGCAGATTTCGGGTTTTGACTTCATGCCGCTCTGTACAGTCGGCTTCAAGATGGTACTTTACAGAAGGGCCGATTAGGTGGCGCTGACCGCTTTTGGCAGCTTTTTCAAAAATCCAATGAGTCAAAGCCTCAAATGCCAAAGACCATTTTTGAAGTAATGCAAGAGGCTGCTGCCACCAGGAAATCGTCGGATGATAAAAGTGAGTCATCGGCTCCGAAGAGTGAGTCACATGAGCCGTTCGACCAAGCCTGGTTTTCTAGAGAACTGGGAGATCAGCACCTTGGCGTCTGCCTCGCTCTTTGCAAGATATGGCTCAAATACGTAGTGACTTGCCCCACAAAAATCGTCCTGAAAACCTATGTGACAGATTACGTTAAAAAAGTCCGCAAAAAGCAAAAGAAATCGATGGACGCAATTGCTGCAGTTAAACGGAGACGCCTGGAAAGGGAACAGCGAGGAGAAGCGGAACCGGTGGAAGGCGAGGTAACAGAAAACCGTATTGTCCATAAGGACGCGGCAACAGCAGTCGAATATGGAAAGAATTTCTGGGACGCCGCGGCGGAGATCATTTGCGACGGCGATTTCTGGCCTATCATGCGCATTTTGACTCTACACCTTCCTACCGGCGCGCATGCAGTAGCTTTCTATCGCAACGAAAGGGGAACCATTTTCTTTTTTGATCCAAATGGAGGCATCGTCCAATTCAAAAATCAGAAGGGTTTCAAGGATTGGTTTGCAACCGAGTTCAAAAAGGCTGACGGGGACAAGTACGATATGATTACAGGAATAATCGTTGCTA
>JANMMJ010000221.1:0-2034 GCA_031373255.1 Hyphomicrobiales bacterium | reverse complement strand
GGCGGCGAGAACATCTCGTCAATCGAGGTCGAGGACGTGCTCTACAAGCATCCTTCGGTCCAGGCGGCGGCGGTAGTGGCCAAGCCGGACGAGAAATGGGGCGAAACGCCCTGCGCCTTCGTGGAACTGAAGCCCGGCAAGGCGGCCACGCCGGAAGAAATCATCGCCTGGTGCAAGGAGGGCATGGCCTCCTTCAAGGTGCCACGGCACGTGGTGTTCACGGATTTGCCCAAGACGAGCACGGGCAAGATCCAGAAATTCAAACTGCGGGACTTGGCGAAGGGGGTGTGAAGGGCGCGAAGCAAGTAACATCCCTGGCATTTGCCGATTCCGGTTGTGGCATTTGGCACTGCATGATATGTTTGCCACCATGAATTTCCATACTGCCATCGCAATCGCGTTTGACTATGAGCACATCGAAAGGGGTGTTCCGGCCGCATCGGTGCAGGCGCTCATCCGCAAGGGAGATATTGCGCGGGAGGATGTCTACCGCGTGGTTCCAGAGCGTACATTCAAGCGGAGGCTCGCGTCCAAGGGCAAGCTCAAACCTGAGGAGGCGGATGCGATTGCACGCCTGTTGCGGGTCGGCGCCACGGCGCGCTGGGCCTTCAACGATGTGGCTGATGCGAAGATGTTTCTCGATCAGCCCAATCCAGAGCTGGGCAATCGCATTCCGCGCATCATGGCGGCCACGGATGCGGGGGCTCGAGGCGTTGAGGCCGTGCTCTACCGGTTTGTGTTTGGCGATTACGCCTGAATTGCAATGGCTTTCGCCTGGCGGCTCGTCGATCCGCGCTATGCTGATGATCTTGAAGGTACCGGCAACCGGATGCATGGGGCGCGGTGGAATTCGCCCGGGCGCGGTGTTGTTTACGCCTCCGCAAATCTTTCGCTGTGCGTGCTGGAAGCCTTCGTGCATTTACCGCCAGCATTGAGGCGCAGGCTGCCGCCACGCATCGCGGTTCGCATTGCCTTTCCGGACAAGGCCGAGGTTCACGACATTGCCGCCTTGCCGGGCAAGGATATCAACAGGGGCTGCCGTGAGATTGGCGATCAATGGCTCGATGATGGACGGACACTGGTTTTGCGTGCGCCTTCGGTGGTCGTGCCGGTCGAGCGGAACCTGATGTTCAATCCTTCGCACCGGGCCATGCGCCATGTGCGGATCGTCGATAAAATACCGTTCACTTTCGACGAGAGACTGGGCTCGTAAAAATGGTTTGCACGTTTTCATCCCGCCTATTGTGCCACAGCAGGAAAAGCTGGGTCCCAGCTTTCGCTGGGAAGACGGATTCACTGGAAAGGAACTATGGACACCATGAGCGGATTTGATTTTGCATCGGTCGTCACGCCCTACGCGGCCATCGAAGGCAAGGACGACCAGAACTACGAAAATTCATCCGAGCTGCATTCGATCAGCACATCGTTCTCGCCGCGTTTCAATCTCATGCGGCTGGGGGTGCATCACGAGCGATTGCCGCCGGGCCGGCGGGTGTCCTGGCCACATGCCGAGGCGGATGAGGAAGAGTTCATCTATGTCATCGAGGGTGCGCCCGATCTCTGGGTCAATGGCGAGATCAAGCGGCTCGCACCCGGCGATGGCGTCGGTTTTCCGGCCGGCACCGGGCTGTCGCACACCTTCATCAACAATACGGCAGGCGATGTGAGGCTGCTGGTGGTTGGCGAAGCCTCGCGCTATCGCAGCCGCATCCATTATCCGCTGCATCCGGCGCGCAATGCCGAAATCGGCGAACGGCACTGGAAGGATTGTCCGGCCTGGCCTATGGGAACGCATGGCGGACTGCCGGATACGCCCCGCTGAATTTTGCCAGAACAGGAAACTCGCATGATCCGCCATACCGCCGTTTTCCGACTGAAGCATGCGCCAGGCTCGCCGCAGGAAGCGAACTTTCTCGATGCGCAAAGAACGCTCGGGGCAATCCCGGGGGTCGAAAAGTTCGAGGTGCTTCGGCAAGTCAGCGTCAAGAACGACTACAGCTTCGGGGTCTCCATGGAGTTCGCAGATCAGGGTGC
>JANMMJ010000213.1:0-4901 GCA_031373255.1 Hyphomicrobiales bacterium | reverse complement strand
GCGCCGCGAAGTGCTGGCCTGCGTCTCCAGGTCCCACGCCGCAGTGGGCGCCTATGAAGTGATCGACCGCATGGCCGAACAGGGCCCGAGGCCCGCCCCAATCACGGTCTATCGGGCGCTTGATTTTCTCGAGGCCCATGGCCTCGTGCACAAGGTTGAAAGCCGCAATTCCTATGTCGCCTGCTCGCATGCCCATGAAGGCGAACCGGCCGCCCTGCTGATCTGCGAGAAATGCGGCACCGTCGCCGAACTCGAAGCACCGGAAGCCTTCGCCACCTTGCGGAGCGGCGCATCGGGCCAGCACTTCCGGCCGCGCCGCATGATCGTCGAAATGCCGGGCCAGTGCCGCCTCTGCGCCGGCAACGCGTGAAGCCCGTGGCGGATCTTCTCATCAAAGGCGAAGGACTTACATTGGCGCTGGGCGGCCCGCCAATCCTCGACGATGTCGATATCGCCATTCATGCCGGTGAGATCGTCACCGTGATCGGACCCAATGGCGCGGGCAAATCGACACTGATCCGGGTCCTGCTCGACCTGCAGAAACGCTCGGCCGGCACCGTCACCCGGAAACCCAATCTGCGCATCGGCTATGTGCCGCAGCGCTTTCCGCTGACGCCCAATGTGCCGCTCGATGTGGCGCGCCTCCTCACCCTCACCCATCAGGCAACGCCGGGCGAGATCGACGACGCCCTCAGCGAGACCGGCATTGCGCACCTGAAGCAGGCCTCTGTTTCCACGCTGTCGGGCGGTGAACTGCAGCGCGCCCTTCTCGCCAGAGCCCTGCTTCGCCAGCCGGAATTGCTGGTGCTTGATGAGCCGGTGCAGGCGGTCGATTTCATCGGCGAGATCAGGCTCTATGAATTGATCGCCGCCATCCGCAAGCGCCATGGCTGCGGCATCCTGATGGTCAGCCACGACCTCCACATGGTCATGGCTGAGAGCGACCGCATCATCTGCCTCAACAGCCACATCTGCTGCGAAGGCCGTCCCGAAAGCGTCACCCACGATCCCGAGTTCGCGCGCCTGTTTGGCCCTTCGGCGGTGCGCATGATCGCCGCTTATACCCATCATCACGATCACGATCATGAAAGCCACCATCATGACCATGATCACGCCCGCCACGGCCACCGGCACTAATGTTGCGGCATGAACATTCTCACTGAGCCATTTTTTCTGCGTGCCCTCGCCGCGGGCACCGGTCTTGCGATCCTTGCCGGACCGATCGGCTGCTTCATCGTCTGGCGCCGCATGGCCTATTTTGGCGAAACCCTGGCCCATGCCTCGCTGCTCGGCGTGGGCCTGGGCCTGATGCTCGGCATCAATCCGACACTGGGAGTGATCGTATCGACCGTGACACTCGCCATTGCACTTCTGCTGCTCCGCTCGCAGCGCCAGCTGGCGACCGATACGCTGCTGGGCATCCTCTCGCATACCGCCCTGGCACTTGGCCTCATCGTCGCCAGCCTGCTGACCTGGGTGCGCTTCGACCTGCTGTCGCTGCTCTTTGGCGATATCCTCACCGTCACCATGGGCGATGTCATCCTCGTCTGGGCCGGAGGCGCCGCCGTGCTCCTCGTCATCGTGTTCCTCTGGCGCGATCTTCTGGCGCTGACCGTGCATGAAGAACTAGCCCGCGCCGAAGGTGTCGATCAGCGCCGCAGCGAAGTGCTGTTCGTCATCCTGATCGCCTTCGTCATTGCAGCAGCCATGAAAATTGTCGGCATCCTGCTGATTACCGCGCTCCTCATCATTCCCGCTGCCGCGGCCCGTCAATTGGCGCGAACCCCGGAAGCCATGGCCGTGTGGGCAGCGGCAACCGGCATTGTGGCGGTGGCGGCGGGCCTTGTGCTTTCAGGCCTTGCCGACACGCCCTCGGGGCCTTCCATCGTCATCGTGGCCGGCACGCTCTATCTCTTGACGCTCGCCGTCAAACGCGTGAATTAGCGCCATGGCATTCACAGCAATTACCCAGCGCCGGCCTTCTGTCGGCGTGCAGATTGGCAGCGTCATGGTGGGCGGAGGCGCCCCCGTCGTGGTCCAGTCCATGACCAACACCGATACCGCAGACCCAAAAGCCACAGCCCGCCAGGTGGCTCAATTGGCAAGCGCAGGGTCGGAGCTTGTCCGCATCACTGTCGACCGTGACGAGTCTGCTGCCGCCGTGCCCCACATCCGCGAAGAGCTTGACCGGCTTGGCGTAAACGTGCCGCTGGTCGGTGACTTTCACTATAACGGCCATACTCTCCTCAACGATCATCCCGCCTGCGCTGAAGCCCTGGCCAAGTATCGCATCAATCCGGGCAATGTCGGTTTCAAGGAGAAGAAGGACCGCAACTTCTCCATGATGATCGAGACTGCGCTCAGGTTCGATCGCCCAGTCCGCATCGGCGTCAACTGGGGCTCTCTCGACCAGGCCCTCCTGACCAGCCTGATGGATGAAAATCATAAAGCCGCCGAACCGAAGGAAGCCCGCAGCGTCATGCATGAAGCCGTGGTGCTGTCGGGTCTTCATTCTGCCGGACGCGCCGAGGCGATCGGCCTTCCCCGCAACCGGATCATCATCTCGGCCAAATGCTCCGAGGTGCAGGATTTGATCGCCGTCTATCGCACTCTGGCGGCCCGCAGCGACTACGCGCTGCATCTAGGTCTGACCCAAGCGGGCATGGGATCGAAGGGCATTGTCGCCTCGACCGCTGCACTCTCGGTACTGCTGCAGGAGGGGATCGGCGACACCATCCGCATTTCGCTCACCCCCGAGCCCGGCGGTGACCGCACCCGCGAGGTGCTGGTGGCCCAGGAAATTCTCCAGACCATGGGCCTTCGCGCCTTCGCCCCCATGGTGATCGCCTGCCCCGGCTGCGGCCGCACCACCTCGACGGTGTTTCAGGAATTGGCGCAGGATATCCAGGCTTACGTCCGCCATCGCCTGCCCGACTGGCGGCGCGACTATCCGGGATTTGAGAACCTGCAACTCGCCGTCATGGGCTGCATCGTCAATGGCCCGGGCGAATCGAAGCACGCCGATATCGGCATTTCCCTGCCCGGCACCGGCGAGTTGCCAACAGCACCCGTCTATGTCGATGGCAGGAAGGTGACGACGCTGCGCGGTGAAAATATCGGCAGCCAGTTCAAGGATATCGTCGAGAATTATGTGAGGACGCGATGGGCGTAAGTGCAGAAGATCTGCGCTTTCCCATGTCTGTCGAGACCTTCCTCAAGCACGCCGACGTGTTGCTGAAACGCTCCGACGTCATTCTCTCGCGCAGCCCCACCTTCATGAGCTGGCTCATCCGTGCCGGCACCGGCGGTTTCTTTAGCCACGCCGCCCTGGTCTTCCTCGTACCCAAGCCCGACGATGGTTTCGACGGCACCTTCGCGCTTGAATCGATCTCGGCCGGTGTCGGCCTCGCCAATCTGCGCGACTACATCGATAGGAAGCGCGGTCACAGCGATATCGTGATCCGCAGGCTTGAGGCGCCATGGTTTGACGATGCGCTCCGCGCCCAGGTGCGCGGCCGTATGCTCAACCATCTCAAGGCGCCCTATGACTATGGCCGCGTTTTCAGGCTCACCTTGTCATTCCTGTTCGGTCTCCAGCTTGGCTATTCGCGCATGGCCAAAGGCAAAGATGAATCGATGGAGGACGCGGTCGAAAAAACCAGCCGCCACAAGGCCAGATGGGTGCCGCCGCAATTCATCTGCTCAGGCTTTGTGCAATATGGTTTCGCCGAGGCGCTGCGGAGAAGACGCCTCTCGGTCCGCCATGTCCTGTTCCGCCCCGATCTCGACCCCGATGACCGGCAGGCGTTTCTGGCCGTAACTCCGGAAGATATAGCAACGACGGACAAACTCACCTGGCTCTATGCGATTACCCGCGGCAAGGTTCACCGCGTGGCGACTTACGATCAGGCAAAGGCCATCATTTCCGCCGCGAGACCATGAAGCGCGCCGCCTGCCGCAGCAGATCGGCCTTGCTGCCATAGCCGGCCAGCGCGTCGATGGCCTCCCCGGCCAGCGCCTCAGCCCTCGCCTTCGCGCCTTCAAGGCCGAGCAGGTCGACGAAAGTGGCCTTGCCCTTGTCGCGGTCCTTTTGCGTGGCCTTGCCCAGCGCCTCAGGCGTGGATTCGACGTCGAGAACATCATCGGCGATCTGGAAGGCAAGTCCGATATGCTCCGCATACTGACGAAGCGGCGCGCAATCGGCCTTTCCCAGGATGGCCCCCGCCTCGCAGGCAAAGCGGAACAGCGCCCCGGTCTTCATCGCCTGCAGCCGCACGACGTCGTCGAGGACATGCACCGGATCGGCCTCCGCCTGGAGGTCAAGCATCTGTCCCCCGGCCATGCCGTCCTTGCCCGCCGCCCGCGCCAGTTCGCCAATCAAAGTCGCTCGCACTTCGGCATCGCCATGGGTTGCGGGATCGGCCAGGATTTCAAACGCCAGCGTCAGCAGGGAATCACCGGCCAGGATCGCCGTGGCCTCATCGAATGCCCGGTGCACCGTGGGCCGGCCGCGCCGCATGTCGTCATCGTCCATGGCAGGAAGATCGTCATGGATCAGCGAATAGCAATGCACGCATTCAAGCGCCGCCCCGGTGCGCAACGCAAAGGCCTCGGGCACATCGAACAAGCGTCCGGCCGCCACCACGAAAAACGGCCTGAGCCTTTTGCCAGGCCCAAGCGCACCGTAGCGCATCGATTCGACCAGACGCTGTGCCGGGGCGGAATCGGATGCAAGCAGCTTCTGGAGCACAGCTTCCGTTTGTGCCGCCACATCTGCGAGCATCTGTTCGAAATCTTTGGAAGGAGATGACGCCACGGGAAAAAACCTGTGCTAAGAGCCCGCTCTGTGTAGTGTCATGACAACGGAAACACAACCGATCCCGGCGGCACCCGACGTGTCC
>JANMMJ010000110.1:0-2070 GCA_031373255.1 Hyphomicrobiales bacterium | reverse complement strand
CACATCCTTGCCGAAGCGGCCCCCCATGTCGAGCCAGCCGCCTTCGCGCGGCGGTACAATCAAGTCACTGATAGACTGATCGGAAACGGCATCGCCCATAGCCCCGTCATAGAGCCATTTCATGGCGTCGGCGCCGCCGCGCTTGTCTTCACGGACCTTGATTTCATCATCGAGATTGTCGGTATCGACCGCGCCGGGATTAGATTTCTCCCCCGTCATCAGCCAATCGAGTGCGGTTGGTTCGGCCATGTTTTTCTCCTATGCAGCGACGGCAGGCAAGAGGTCGGTGGAAAACCAATCGGGTCGAAGCCAGAACACCGATTTATCAAAAGGCGAGTCATTGATCGATGTCGAAAGTTCTTCGAGGAGCCGTTCAATGCCTACGCCCACGACAGTCTTAATCGCTCTGAACTCGCCTGCGTCGCTCATCGTAAGTAGCGACCACCGGTTATGATCCCGGCTGCTTTCACGGCAGATCAGAGTCAAATCTTGATCCGCACCGATAGCCTCGGGGTCAGCCATGACGGCACGCGGGATTCCGGGATTGATCGTGACATCAATTGCGATGCCCTGCTTGACCGCGGCAGTGAGGGCTTCCTTGGCCCATCTCGATTTCGGCGCTCCGCCCGGCAACACTGTCCATTTGGCTGCAGTTCCTGCCTTCATCATCAAGACATATCCCAGCGCGTCCGGTTCAGGATTTCGCGCGACGAGCCAGTGTTCTGACGCCATCTTAAGCGGCTTCCAGCGCGCTGCGGCGCTGCAGTTCAGCGGTGGCTGCTGCCTTGTCCAGGCCTTCGGCCAATTTCTTACCGGTGGCGGTATCGACGATACACCACTTGGCGGCCGGTCCCATCCACTTGACTGCAAACTTGCCGTCGCTCACTTCGACGATTTCAGCCCGCCAGTCGCGAATAACGCGCCACCCGAGGAAACCCGGCGCCTTGCGGATCAGGCGGATCGCGACGTCGAAACTTCCGTCAGCGGCTACCACGTCGATAACATCGTTCAGGCGCAGTTGATTTTCAACGTGCTGCCAAAATTCTCTTGTGAGAATGTCCTCGATCACCGTGCCGGTTGTTGCCATCCAGAAATATGCGGTGCGAGATTGTTCGGCGACGGCGAGTCGATAAGGAAGCCCCGCAGGATGAGTAGTCATGGATTTTCCTTTCGGTGAGTTGTCGAAGGATGTGATGGAGCCAAATTGTTTGCAGGATCAAGATGCATGGATTGCAAATTTTCATAAAGGGAGCGCCACCCAAGCGGCCACCGCGCGCCACCATGTAGGCAATTGCAATGTAGGCGGAATAAAAGCTCCTCAGGCTTTCCCGCATGGAAGGGCGGAAGTTCGCTCCGATGCTGGAAACGAGGCCAGGTCCGCGCGGCGTACTGGCCTGCATCGATGGCCATGTCCTTTGCAGCACGCGTCGGCGTGCCTCGATAATGCCAAGCTAGATCGGCTATGAGTTTAGAGCGCTCCTGCACGCTTTCGCACCATGTCGTCGATGCTGCTGCCAACCCCAGCGCTTCATCAATGGCGACTTCTCCAGCAAGAAATGCTTCGAAGGCGTCCGCAAGAGGTGATGCATCATCGGGGGAGATCGGCAGCCCCTCACGCATGGCAGAGGCAGCGCGACGGAGGCGGTCGGCGGCTGTGTCATTCATCAGGACTGTCCCATCTGTCCCGGCCGTAATATCGATCTCGCTGTCCTACTTGTCCCAGGCGTCCCAATCTGTCCCATTGCTTCAAATTCAGGTCTACAGAGTTTGTCCCACTGTCCCAGCCACTAGCGCGTGGGACAGTGGGACAGAAGACATCCACGTCAAATTTGTCGGAGTTCACGCCAACCTGCCTTCCGCGCGAAGTTTGCCCTGAATCCGGTTTACCTTGGACTTTGAAAGGCTTAACTCCTCTGCAATATCTCTTACGGCCAAACCCTCTCGCGTGAGCCGCTCAACATCGTCGAGAACTTTGTCCCGGATCACCCGAATGTCCCACTGTCCCACTTGTCCCACAAGGTTGAGGCGTGCCTCGAAAGGCAGGGCGTCTTCGCCATAGACGCCGCGTGC
>JANMMJ010000063.1:0-2094 GCA_031373255.1 Hyphomicrobiales bacterium | reverse complement strand
GGCGCGCACGATCTCGAAGCTCCCCAGATGCGAACCGAGCAGAATACATCCTTGGCCACGAGCCACACGGTCCTTGAGCAGGTCGAGTCCCCGTACATCGATGTCGAAGTGGCTGCCTTGTCCGGTGAGAAGATAGACACGATCAAGGAGCGTCGACGCGAAACAATGAAACTGTCTATACACGTCACGCCGACCGATCGGGCGTCCCAGCGCTCGAATCAAGTAGGGTCGGATGGCAGAGTAGGCGCGCCGCGAACATAGCACGTAATACACACAGATCGGATAGAGCAAGGCGCGCGCGGCCGGTCGTCCGACGGATAGCGCCATCCTGATCATGAATCGTGCCGCGATTCGACTGCCGCGTTCTCGTTGTCGCAACCACTTCACCGTCATGAATCACCAGGGGAATCACCAGGGGAATCGTCGGTGATGATGCGGTATTGCAGGCAGCCGCTCGCAATGAGTCGAGGCCCGGTTGTGCAGGTGAACTCCATTGTGTCATCGCCCTGCCGGTCTATCCTGACCGTAAGAGGCTCCCCGGGATTCAGCGGCGCCAGGAACTTCGCCGACGGCATGCCGACAAACTCGATGCGCTCCTTGGCCATCTCGCGGATGGCCTTCATGATTTCTCCCAGCATCACCACGCCAGGAACCACGGGATGACCGGGAAAATGCCCGGCCAACGACGGATGATCCGCGCCGATTGTGACAATCCGCTCAGATTCCATGTCGTTCCTCTTTCTGAATATGTTGCATCAATCCGAGCAAGGCCTCGCGCGTGAGCTTGCCGGTTTCGTTACGGGGAAGGCTGGGAACCAGGTGCAGCGGTCTGGGAAGAAACAGAGGATCGATGACTGCTCGAAGCGCCGACAGAATGTGCTCTGCAGCTTTTCCAGGCGCAACAACGAAGGCGATCAGCCGCGTGACTGAGGTTCCCCTGTCGTCCGGGAGGAAGAATACTCCATCCTGCACACCCTCGACCTCGTTGAGCTTCTGGTTCAGGTCGCTCAATGAACCCCGGTGCCCGCCGATATTCACCAGATCCGTGCCACGTCCATGCAATACGAACCGATCGGTTCCTTGCAGCGACACCAGATCTGGAAAGGGGATCGGCCCACGCAAGTATGGCGCGCGCACGGAACAGCCGGCCGATTCCTGATGCAGCGTGATCCCATCCAGGACGCGCCAGATGTTATCGTCGATCGTCCTCCTTGTCGCGAGACTTCCCGCCTCCGTAAACCCGTACACCTCGTAGACAGTGGTGTGGAACAGGGCTTCGGCTTGTTTCGCCAATGAGCGAGGAAGAGGCGCGGTCGCAGAGAGAATGTATTCCACAGGCGGCAGCCGCGAGCCGGCGGCGACACAAGCCCGAATGTGTAATGGTGTGGTCACCAGCATGCGCGGCGATGGAACGTCCAGCAACGCGACTCGCACATCTTCGGGAAACAGCGGCCGCCCCACATGGAACGCCATCCCATGTTGAATAGGGAGCATCATGGAGGTTTCGAGCCCGTACATGTGGTGGTGAGGAACCGTCGCCACCACGGTCACTCGATCGGAAGCCTTGAGCCCCAGCCTGGTTCCCGTACTCCGAGCGACTGCGACTAGGGAGCCCCAGGTTTTGGAATGAGGATGAGGGCGCCCAGTGCTGCCGGACGTAAAGGCGACCAGGGCTGGGTGGTCAACGGGGATCTGGGGAACCTTCACCCTGCCGGTCCGGCTTCCTGTCCCGGTTGGGATCCGATAGGAGGGGAGTTGTTCAACTTGTTCAGCGCCATCCACCAGGCAGTAGCTGTTGCGATAGTCTCGAGCGAGCTGGGCCAAGGCGCCCGGCGCGCGGCTAGGAGGAAGCAGGGTGGTCTGTCCCCGGACCAATGCCGCGGCGAACCCGACCAGAAACCGATAGCGGTCGTCTGCCAGTTTAATGACCTTTGGTATTTCAGGAAGCAGGTGGGCGAGGGCTCCCACATCCGAAAGAAAGCGGCCATAGGTCATCGGGTGGCCGTTCTCCCATGCCAACACTCTGTCAGCGTGGTAGGGGCCGAGCAACGCGGCGCGGTTCATAGAGCCACCTGCTGCTATTTCGTGCGATGT
>JANMMJ010000294.1:0-17057 GCA_031373255.1 Hyphomicrobiales bacterium | reverse complement strand
ATCGGGCGCTGGTGCTCAGTGTAGATGAAAAGAGCCAGATACAGGCACTGGATCGCGAACAGCCCGTCCTGCCGATGATGCCCGGCATTCCGGAACGCCGGACCCATTCCTACATCCGTCACGGCACAACGTCGCTGTTCGCGGCCCTTGATGTTGCATCCGGATTTGTGATTGGCAAGTGCTACAAGCGCCACCGGGCTGCCGAGTTTCTCGACTTTCTCAAGAAGATAGACGCCTGTGCCCCTGAAGGCCTCGACGTTCACATTGTCATGGACAATTATGCCACCCACAAAACAGCGGCGATCAGAGCATGGTTGGCGCGGCGGCCGCATTACCATGTGCACTTCACGCCTACCTCAGCGTCGTGGATCAATCAGGTCGAACGCTGGTTCGCCGAACTCACGCGAAAGCAGCGCGGCGCGGCGTCCACACCTCAACGAAGCAATTGGAAACAGACATCTGCGCTTTCATCGAACGTCACAACGAGAACCCCAAGCCTTATCGATGGGTGAAATCCGCCGCCGAAATCCTCGCGTTCGTCAAACGCTTCTGCCAGAAAACTGAACGGACATTATGCAGCGAATCTTAGATTCACATGACTAGTTGCTGTCGTTGAACACATGATCCTACGGAGTAGCGCAATGAACCTGACCAGACGCGATTTCATGATAGGATCAATGCTGGCAGCGGACCTCGCAGGGATTGGCTCTACCTATGCTCATGCTCAATATGTGACTCCCGCTGAGGCGCGTGCCATTGTCAAGGAGGCTTACATCTATGGCCTGCCGTTGGTGGACAGTTACCGGATCCAACATTCATACTTCGTAAACACCCAAAGTCCTGAGTACAAAGGATCTTGGAACCAGCTTGTTAACATCCCGCGAGTTTATACACCGGCTGACACGGCGGTTCAAACGCCCAACTCGGATACGCCGTATTCGATGATCGGCATGGATCTACGCGCCGAACCTCTGGTGCTCACCATGCCAGTCGTTGAAAAGGACCGCTACTTCAGCGTTCAGCTGATCGATGCCCAAACATATAACTTCGATTACATCGGAAGTCGCACTACCGGCAATGATGGCGGGAGTTTTCTCGTGGCCGGGCCAAACTGGAAAGGCGACACCCCGATGGGCGTAGATAAAGTGTTTCGCTCTGAGACTGAGCTGGCATTTGCAATTTACCGCACGCAAATGTTCAATCCCGCCGATCTCGACAATGTGAAAAAGATCCAAGGTGGCTACAAGGTTGAGCCGCTATCGGCTTTCCTTGGCCAGGCTGCGCCACCCTCTGTGCCTGTGATTGAGTTTATCAAGCCGCTGACAGCGGACGAGCAGAAGACATCGCCAGAGTTCTTCAACATCCTGAACTTGATCTTGCAGTTCAGCCCACCTCATCCTTCCGAAACCGAACTGTTAGCGCGTTTTGCCAAGATCGGTATCGGTGCAGGAAAGCACTTCGACGCCAGTGCAATGCCGGCTGAGATCCGGACTGCAATCACGCAAGGCATGGCCGATGCGTGGGCCGCCTTCGCAAACCTAAAGAAAATCGAGGTTGATACGGGCAAAGTGACTTCAGGAGATATATTCGGCTCCCGCGAGTATCTGAAAAACAATTACCTATATCGCATGGCCGGCGCCTTGGTCGGCATTTACGGCAATACCGCTCAGGAGGCCATGTATCCGCGTTACGCCGTCGATGATGCGCAACAAATGCTGGACGGAGCTAACCGCTACACCGTGCATTTTGCTCCTGGCAATCTGCCACCGGTCAATGCCTTCTGGTCGCTGACGATGTACGAGCTCCCAGCAAGCTTGCTCGTCGCCAATCCCCTTAATCGCTATCTGCTCAATTCGCCGATGATGCCGCAGTTCGTGAAGGATGCGGACGGTGGTCTGACATTCTATGTCCAGGCCGATTCACCAGGCAAGGACAAGGAAGCAAACTGGCTGCCAGCGCCCAAAGGTCCTTTTTCGATTGCAATGCGTCTCTACTGGCCGAAGGATGAAGCACTGGATGGTCGATGGGTGGCTCCGCCGTTGGTGAGAACCCGCTAAGAGTCTGTCCCAAAACATCATGAAGGATTGCAGAGCTTTCGGAGCATGAAACGGATGGAGGCCCAGAGCATGAAAGCGCGGGCTTTGCGGTTCTTGCATTCCCAATCTTTGGCGAGCCGCCGGCAGCGGTTGAGCCAGGCTATCGTGCGCTCGACAATCCATCGCTTCGGCAGGACGATGAAGCCTTTTGCCTGATCGGAGCGCTTGACGATCTCGACGGCTACTCTGTTTACCGCCTTCTTGATGCCTGCCTTGAAGCCGGAAGAATTGTAACCGCCATCGGCGTAGAGCTTCTCGAGAAACGGATAGAGCCCGAAAAGCGTCGCCATCACCCAGACCCCGCCATCCCGGTCCTGAACATCGGCGGCATGCACCAGGCCGTGCATCAGAAAGCCGAGTGTGTCGACGAGAATGTGCCGCTTCTTGCCCTTGATCTTTTTGCCTGCATCGTATCCCGGCTTGTCCGAGGCCCACCTTTTTCGGCGCTTTTCACACTGTGGCTGTCGATGATGGCCGCCGTCGGCGAGGCCTCGCGCTCCGCTGCCTCACGGCACTCCTGATAGAGCGCGTGGTGGATGCGCTCCAGCGTGCCATCGTAACTCCAGTCGTCGAAGCACCGGTACACCGTCGAGCGCGGCGGCAGGTCCTTGGGGACCGCGCGCCACTGACAGCCCGTCGACGGAATGTACATCAAACCGTTGACGATCTCGCGGTCCTCCACATGCCGCCGATTGCCACCCGGCTTGGCCTTGGGAATAAGCGGCGCAACAAACCGCCACTCATCATCCGTTACATCACTGGGAGAGCAAAGCTTGCTCCGGTCGTAACGCTGCCGGTTCGCGACTGTCCACATCTGAGGCCTCCCATCGAATCAGGATGCCGTCAGTGAATCACAACCGACTAATGCGATTCAATATGTTCCGGGACAGACACTAAGTCTGTTTGACTGAGTTGGTAGCCGGGTTTAATAGTAGATGAAAGCATGCTAGTTCATCGATCTGCTCGACGAAATGCGCTGCATGTGACAAGATTTCTAGACGAACAAAAAGCCACGGGGATGGACGCGACAATGAAAATGCATACTGGTACAATTTTTAGGGCGATTTTGCTGTGCGCCACATTGATGAGTTCTACCCTCGCGGCTTCAGCAGATGATCAGAATTTGGTCACCGATACCGGGACACTTAACCTAGAAAACATAGGAGGGCTGTTCCCTGAGAAGCGGCCCTATTCACCGTATGCGAACCGCAATTTTCCCACCCGCCCGCTGTTTGGCGACACTCACCTCCATACTGCCATTTCTCTTGATGCCGGTGCTGCAGGCGCAACGTTAGGACCAAGGGATGCGTACCGATTTGCCCGCGGTGAACAGGTGACCTCTTCGACAGGTCAGCCTGTTAAACTGTCACGGCCGCTCGACTTTCTGGTAGTGGCTGATCACTCGGACCAAATGGGCTTCTTCACGGACTTAATGGCCGGAAAGCCAGAGCTTCTCGCCGACCCTACCGGTCGTAAATGGTACGATATGTTGAATGACGGCCAAGGTGCTAAGGTGATGATGGAGATTGTCGGTACCTTTTCGACCGGTAAATTTCCGCCAAAGCTGATTTATACGCCAGATTCAAAACCCTACCAGAATGTTTGGATCGATACCATTGCCGCCGCTGAAGAGTTCAACGATCCGGGCCGGTTCACTGCGGTAATCGGTTATGAATGGACCTCGGCCGACCAGGGTAACAATCTGCATCGCAATGTGATATTCCGCGATGGTGGTGACAAGGCCGCGCAAGTCGTGCCGTTCACCACGCTCGCTCCCGGGAGTACCAATCCTCGAGACTTGTGGAAGTGGATGCAGGCCTATGAGGATAAAACCGGGGGACGGGTCTTGGCTATCGCGCACAATGGCAACCTGAGTAACGGCACGATGTTCCCGATTATTGAGCCGCGCACCGGGCAACCCGTTGATAAAGAGTACGTTGAAACGCGCGCGAAATGGGAGCTGCTTTACGAGGTCACACAGATGAAGGGTGACGGTGAAAGCCACCCCATCCTGTCTCCTACCGATGAATTTGCGAATTTTGAAAAGTGGGACAAGGCCAACCTTATCGCGGGTGAGAAAAAAACACCGGAAATGTTGCCCACCGAGTATGCCCGCTCTGCACTACAGATCGGTATGCAACTCGAAGCCAAACTTGGGACAAATCCTTACAAATTCGGCATGGTAGGTTCCACCGATTCTCACACAGGTCTTTCGACGGCAGACGAAGACAATTTCTGGGGAAAGACTTCGGCCATGGAGCCAAGTGCCCATCGGTCAGAGAAGGACTTTCAGAACACTCCAATTGCGATAATCAAAGAAGCTGAGGTTTCGGCCTCAGGATATGCGGCCGTGTGGGCGAAGGATAACACGCGCGAGTCGATCTTTGACGCCATGCAACGCAAAGAGACATACGCCACGACTGGACCGCGTATGGCCGTGCGTCTTTTCGGTGGTTATGATTTCACGGACGCTGATGCCCAGTCGCGCAGTCCTGCGATCGCCGGATATACCAAGGGTGTCCCTATGGGAGGCGATCTCGGATCAGCCCCTGAAGGAAAGGCACCAACCTTCCTCGTCGCCGCGCTGAAGGATCCTGTCGGCGCCAATCTTGATCGCTATCAGATCGTCAAGGGTTGGGTTGATGCCAGCGGAGCTACTCAAGAAAAAATCTATGATGTCGCATGGTCAGATGATCGCAAACCTGGTGCCGATGGTAAACTTCCAGTAGTGGGAAATACGGTCGATATCGCAAACGCAAGCTGGACCAACACGATTGGTTCACCTGAACTAATCGCTACCTGGAAAGATCCGGATTTTGATCCCGCCCTGCGGGCATTCTACTACGGCCGTGTCATTGAAATCCCGACACCCCGGTGGACTACCTATGACGCCAAATACTATGGCGTTAAGCTGCCACCCGAAGTGCCGGCGTTCCTTCAGGAGCGCGCCTATACCTCACCCATTTGGTACACGCCCGCCAACTGATCGATCGAAACAAGGAACCTGTCTCATGACACACCAAAACATATCGATTGGCCGGAGACTTCGGTCAGGCTCTACCGCCTTGGCGCTGATGGCCTCGGCCATTGTCGCCTCTACTGGTCCCTCCGCTGCCGATGAAGCCAGTGCCAAGGCGCTGTTCAAGTCGATGTCGGACTACATGGTTGCGCAGAACGCGGTGTCGTTCTCCTACGACGCCACGCTCGAGATCGTCACTGCTGACTTGCTGAAGGTTGGCCTGGCCAGCTCAGGAAACCTGTCGATGAGCCGCCCTGACAAGATCAGGATGACCCGCACTGGCGGCCTTGCCGATGTGGAACTGGCCTATGACGGCAAGACCCTTGCGCTCCTTGGCAAGAACCTCAACATCTTTACTTCGACCGAAGCGCCCGGAACGATCGATGATCTGATTGATACGCTGCGCTTCGAATACGGCGTGGAAGCGCCTGCAGCCGATCTGCTCTCAGCCAACCCCTATGAGACGATGATGTCCAACGTGACGTCCGCGATGGACCTCGGAAGCGGCGTGATAGGCGGACAGGTGTGCGAACACGTGGCCTTCCGCACCGCCGAGACAGACTGGCAGATCTGGATTGCCCAAGGTGACAAGCCCTATCCCTGCCGCTTCGAGATCACCAGCAAGATGACGGCGCTGGCGCCGAGCTACCGGATCGACGTCCGCGACTGGAAATCGGGCACAGATGTTGCGGAAACGAAGTTCCAGATTGAAGCCGGAGACGCCAAGGTCGTCAAGATCGAGGAGTTTGAGGGAATGGATGAAGTCAAGGCCATGCTTGCAGAAGGAATGTCGGAATGAGAACCTCAGTAAAGCGTGCCGTCATCGCATTTGCGGTCATGTTCGCAGCAGGTGAACTAAACATCGGCTCGGCAATCGATCTCCCGAAGATGAACGGCTTTTTCTCTACGTTTGCCGAAGCCGCAGTGGTCGTCAGAAGACCCGCAGTAAGGCCCGCCAGCCCTGCGGGTGTCGCGCGCCGCACGACAAGGCGTGTTATCCGCCGCGGAGCTTACATCGCGGTCATTCCGGTGGGCTGTGCCTATGGCACCTACTACGGCTACAGTCTTTATTATTGTGGCGGAACGTACTATCAGAAATCGGGTGGCGGCTACGTCATCGTCTATTTCTGATCGACTAGAGCGAAGCTAAAAGGGAACATAATGACGCATTATAGGAATGTGCTGCTGGCTGCTGTGGCCGCACTGTCATTCGGCTTCAGCGTTGAGGCGCGTGCCGCTGATATTGCTTCCCCGCCAGAAACGAGCGACTGGGTCTTCACCGGAGCTGCATATCTGTGGGCATCTGGACTTGAAGGCCGCACCGGCGTGCTCGGTTTTCCTGCAACGGATATCGACCTGAGTTTTGCCGACGTCCTTGAGAATCTTGATGGCGCCTTGATGGGCGCTGGCGAACTCCGCAACGGCGCCTTCAGCATCGGGGTTGATTTGACTTACGCGAGCCTCTCGGCGAACGCTGACACGCCGCTGGGTGTTTTAGCGGATGATGTGGACATTACCGCCAAGACATTCATGGGCACGGCGGTTCTCGGCTACAGCATTATCGATACCGGCACGGCAAATCTTGATATCATCGCGGGCGGCAGACTCTGGTCTGTCAGCAATGATTTCGACTTCAATGGCGGCGCTCTTAACGGCACGCATGCCAGCGACGAGGCCACCTGGCTCGATCCGCTTGTTGGGACCAAGTTCCGTGCCGGCATTACTGAGAACGTCTATGTCTCCGGTTGGGGCATGATCGGCGGCTTCGGTGTTGCGTCCGATATGATGTGGGATGTGATGGGCGGCATCGGCTACAATGTCAGTGACTCCTTCTCGGTGTTTGGCGGCTATCGCGCGGTGAGCGTCGATTACAGCGATGACGGCTTCGTATACGATGTCGTGCAGCAAGGCCCCATCTTCGCCGGCGTGTTCCGGTTCTAGGCAGGCACCGTAGCACTATCGGGCTTGACACATGTGGCCAGTCCGGAAGGTTGTTGTCCGTGTTGGCAGATCGTTCCTCATTGTATTAGCAACATGATAAATTCCCGACTAGGAAAGTTTCCGTCGACCTACTTTCGAAAGACAACAGATATGATGAGCAGACGCCGGGTTCTGGCACTCTTGGGTGCCGGCATATTGGCAGGCTGTGCTGGACCTACTGTTGACTCGCTGCGCGATCCAGTGCCGCTGGCGCTGCTGGCCAACACGAGTGTGCCCGGCTATGCCCGTATCAGGTATTGGGGCGACGATCCGAATGGCATCAATGCGGAGATGATCGCCGAGATTGCCGCACAGCAGCGCTCTTCCGGTAACATGTCGCCTGACCGCAGCTTTCTTTCTGTTTCTGGTGGAGGAAGCGATGGAGCCTTCGGAGCCGGACTGCTTTCTGGCTGGACGGCTGCCGGAAAGCGACCAGAATTCACTGTTGTGACCGGCGTCAGCACGGGATCGCTCATTGCGCCTTTTGCCTTCCTGGGCCCACCTTATGACGAGAACCTAAAGGCCGCTTATACCGAGATTTCCGGAAAAGACATTTACAAGAAGAAGGGTGTGCTGGCGATCGTCGGCTCTCAGTCGGTGGCAGACAACAGCCCTTTACGTGCACTCGTCGACAGGTTTGTCACAGATCGCATGATGACAGATATTGCCCGCGAACACGCGAGAGGCCGCAGGCTGCTGATTGGTACGACTAACCTCGACGCGGAGCGCTCCGTCGTTTGGGATATTGGCGCCATTGCAACAAGTGGTGAGCCGCAACGAAAGCGACTCGTCCGGGACATTCTTGTTGCCTCTGCGTCCATTCCCGGCGTGTTTCCGCCCGTGAATATCGAAGTCAATGCCGATGGCAAGATTTATGATGAGATTCATGTCGACGGTGGCACCAGCAACCAGGCCTTCCTTTTCCCGTCACAGTTCTCGGTTCTTGATGCCAGCAAGGCGGCAGGGCTAAAGCGCAACCGTACCCTGTATGTCATCAGGAACGGCAAGGTCAGCCCTCAGTATAGCGTCGTAAAACCGAAGCTTGCATCCATTGTAGGCAAGTCGATCAGCTCGCTTATAAAAACGCAGGGTATCGGCGATCTTTACCGCATGTATGCCAATGCTAAACGCGACAAGGTGGCATTCAATGCCGTCTGGATACCGGAAACCTTCACCGACGTAGAGCCAGAGCCCTTCGATCAAAACTATATGAAAGCGCTGTTTGCATTCGGCTACGATATGGGACGAGGCGGCATCCCTTGGTCTAATGCGCCGCCATAAACTTTCGGGGACTGAGTGGCGGATGAGCAATCGACAAGACAAATGCGCCGGGGCAGGGCTGCGCTGAGCAGCTCTTTTTACAGGAGGACGGACGAATGCTGCGGAAGTTCTTAGGGGAGCCCTTGGTGCATTTTGTGCTACTCGCATGTGTCATACTCAGCGTTTATAGTCTTATAGCTGAACGCGAACGCGATAGCGTCGAAGAGCTGATCGTATCCGCCCCCAAGATTGAGCAGTTGGCAGCCATTTTCGCTCAGACACGGCAGCGTCCCGCCACCGATGAAGAACTGAAGGGACTGATCGACGACTATGTGAAAGATGAGATCTACGCACGAGAAGCGATCAAGCTGGGGCTTGACCAAGACGACACTGTAATCCGCCGCCGCTTGCGTCAAAAGATGGAATTCATGGCTGACGATGCCGCCGACCAACTTTTTCCAAGTGACATCGAGCTGGCAGCATACCTCAAGGAGCACCGCGAAGACTTCGCAACAGATCCCATGGCGTCATTCGAACAGGTGTTCTTCAACGCCGAGCTGCGTGGTGAACAGACTGAACAGGACGCTCGTAAGGCGCTAGAGATTCTTCGGAAGGGTCAAGCAACAGATGCGTCTGCATTAGGCGACGCTACAATGCTCCCCGCCGAACTGCCGCTCTCAACGAAAACCGCCCTTGCCCAGACATTCGGCACTGCGTTCGCAGAAGCTGTTGTGGAGCAACCGCCGAAGCAATGGGCAGGTCCTCTAAGTTCCGAATTTGGTCTCCATCTCGTTCGCATAAGTGATCAGATGCCGGGGCGTGTACCAGAACTTAGCGAGGTCGCGGACGATGTGCGCCGCAATTGGAAAAATGCAAAGCGCCGCGAACTGGAGGCCAAGCGCCTCGCGGAACTGCTTCGCAAGTACACTGTGACAATTGAGACGGCGGAGCAGGGAAGCCCGTTATGATCCGTATGTGGACCTTCTTGGCGCTGGCCTGCTTTCTGGGATTTTCACCAACTGCGACTGCCCATGAGCTGAGGCCCGCTTATCTTGAAATCCGCCAGGCATCCGAGCAGACGTTTGACGTGGTTTGGAAAGTGCCGGCATTGGGCGACATGCGCCTTGGGCTTTATGTCCAGATGCCTGCGGGCTGCACAGCAACATCAGAGCCGGTCCGCTCGATCGAAGACGGTGCTTATCTTGAACGATGGACCGCGAATTGTTCCTCTGGGTTGAAAAGCCAGATAATTGCTATCGATGGCCTGCGAGCAACCCTGACTGACGCGCTGGCAAGAGTGTCATTTCTGGACGGGAGCACGGAAGTTGTACGCATGACGCCGGAACGACCGTCGTTCGCCGCCGCAGGGACCCAGACGAGCTTTGAGGTGGCAGCGACCTATTTCAGTTTGGGGGTTGAGCATATCCTGCTGGGCATCGATCACCTGTTGTTTGTGCTCGCACTGCGCTTGCTAATACGCAGCCCGTGGATGTTGCTGAAGACCGTTACAGCCTTCACCGTTGCGCACAGTATTACTCTGACGGGAGCCACGCTGGGCTATCTGAGCCTGCCGCAGAAGCCCGTCGAGGCCATTATCGCGCTCAGCATTGTGTTTGTCGCGAGCGAGCTCGTCAGGACCAAGACGGGTGAAGCACGGCTGTCGCAGAAGCTCCCATGGCTTGTCGCTTTCGTCTTCGGCTTGCTGCATGGCTTTGGATTTGCAGGTGCCCTCAAAGATATCGGTCTGCCACAAGTCGATGTACCGCTGGCGCTGCTGACCTTTAATCTGGGCGTGGAAACAGGGCAGCTGGTGTTTGTATTGGCCGTCGCTGTCGCTTGGAAGGTGGTCTCCATGCTAGTAGCGGTTCCTCCCGCTCCCGCACGTACAGCTGCCGCATACCTTATCGGCGCGATATCTACTGCCTGGCTGTTCGAGCGCCTGGCGAGTTTTATGGCTTGAGTGCCTAGACAAATTGAACGCAGGTGGTGAATGACGCAAATTATCGATCGGTTAATATCCAGGCGGTGTGTTCTCGGTGCAGCGGCAGGAGCGATGACCTGTTTGATTACCGCGCCCGTGCACGCTGACGAAGCTGACGATCCATATCCGCTTCCCGAGTTCAATTACAAGTCACTTCCGCCGCAGTTTCGGCCGGGAGTAGTGGGATACAAAGGACGCCAGCATCCTGGCACCATCATCGTCGATACGCCTGCAAGGCAGCTCTATCTCGTTGTTCAAGATGGGTTTGCCATTCGATGGGGATGTGCAGTCGGAAGGGACGGATTTCGTTGGGCCGGAATGGCTGATGTAGGACGAAAAGTCATTTGGCCCAAGTGGACGCCTCCGAAAGATATGATAGAGCGGAGTCCAGAGAAAGCAAAATGGGCCAACGGAATGCCGGGCGGTCCTGACAATCCGTTAGGTGCACGAGCGTTGTACCTTTATCAGAATGGTCAGGACACATTATTCCGAATACATGGCACCACCGAACCGCTGTCGATCGGGAAAAATGCTTCTTCGGGCTGCATCTGGATGATCAATCAGGATGTCAAAGAGCTGTATCGACGTGCGCCAGTTGGTTCACGTGTTGTGGTGCTTGCCGAAGGCGTTTAAAACTGAACGGATAACGGTTGCTTCAAAGGACCAACATGCAGAGTGTCATGCAAAATCTTTCCGCCGCCACAAGAATACTGAAAATTGCAGCGGGGCTTGAGATCGGGACCGGGGTAGCCGTGATAATCTTCCCGGCACTCGTCGCTTGGTTATTGATCGGTGTCGAGGTGTCAGGCTCTACGGTGCAATTGTTCCGTTGCTTTGGGATCGCAATAGTCGCGTTGGGACTGGCTAGTTTGCCGGGTGGAGGACCTAATGAGATCGGCCGTCCGGCATTGCGGGCCATGCTGACGTATAACGTCCTCATTGCAGTGTACTTCGTATATCTGCGAGCGTTCGAAAGCACCGGAGGAATACTGTTGTGGCCGGCTGTGGCGTTTCATGCAGCTCTTGCGGTGTTTTTGCTCTGGATTAACAACAGACAAGCGCATGTGCGGTTAGTTTAGAGAAAGCCGGGCATGAGCACTCAGAATCTTTCCAATGTATTGTAGCAACAAGCCACTAGTGCAGATCTCAAAGTCAATTACGTTGGCCAACCAATCACTGTAAAAAGCTCCAGCACCGGCAAGAGATAGGCGGTTTCCAATGCAATTCTTGGAAACTACAGTGTTTGGGGGCGTGTTATTTCTTCTTCCATTAGTCCTTGTTCTGATTGTTCTGGCCCATGCGCTGCGCCTGGCAGAAAGAGCAGTGCAACCGATCTCAAAACTCCTGCCGGATGCTGTGGTAGGCGTTGGTGGAATAACTATCTTGGCTGTAGCGACATTAGTCATTATTTCGTTCATAGCCGGTCTCGTAGCTCGCACGAATGCAGGCAAGCGTGTTGGGCAGCGCATGGAGCTATCTTTGCTCAGCGGCATACCGCAGTACCAATTTGTGAAGAGTATGGCGGAGGGCCTTGCTCATGTTAAGAGCGACGCCGGCATCGAACCAGCGTTGATCAGCATTGAGGGTGGATGGCAGATTGGGTATTTTCTGGAGATCCTAGACGATGGATGGGTTGCTGTAATTTTGCCGCAAGCACCTACTCCCATGTCGGGAACATTATGTACCTGCCGGCAGGCCGAGTGCGGCCACTTGGTATTACAATGGTTCAGGCAATGGCAATTGTGAAACGTATGGGTGTTGGGTCGGCCGCAGCCTTGCGTGGCACGCATCTTGTGCTACCAGTAGACGCATAAGCTCTAGGAGATACAGATCATATAGTAGGCGTCTTTGAAATGGAAACCAACGTGGTGCTGCCGGACAACGCATTAGGGATCCCGCACCCCACAGGTTTTTCATGGTGTCTAAGGTGCGGAGAAAGGCCACGACTACCATTAGGTTTTTGAAATGTTGCGCGCGGAGGGCATTCTGCGGTCCCCTCGTCACGTGGATGCGCGCGCGGGATTCGAACTGAGTGCAAATACCACCTTAACAAAATCAACGGCTTACAGGCAGAGAGTGTTGGATACCAGCACCTTTCCCTCCGCCAGTTCCTCCGTGTCGAATTTTCTCCGTCCATTAGTCGGTCGCCGAAATTCCCAATATCCAAGCGGTTCGACGAAAGACCTCTGCACTGCCAGTTTTGGCCGAGGCCCGGAAATCTGTTCTCTCTCGGCCAAATTCTCTGAAGCTCTGGACTGCGGAACTTTAGTACGGAACTCGTAAACTATTGATCTAACGTCTCTTTCTAGTCTGCTAAGTTCCGTGCTTTTCTTATTACGCATGGACAGGCAAGAACTACCGGGAACCAATCGCTCAGCGGAACGAATGAGTCTCGTCGCCTCAAAAACACAAGCAACTCCAGGAACTTGTCCGCATGGGAACGAGCGGTTAGCTTTGCCCAACGGAAAACGAAGGATTCGACTGAAGTATGGAAAAGCAGGGGCCAAGCACGGGCGACACCTGCGCCACATTTAACACGCCCGGCCTGCATGGTGACGGCGGGGATGAGCGTTGGCTGGCGGATGAGGATATTAGCCAGTATTTGAACGCCAGCAATGAGACCGCCTAAAACTGGATTGAACAACGGGAGATCGCTGCCCATCGCGTAAGTCGGCGTAGGATGTTAAAGGAAATGGTAGTGGGCGATTGGGTGCGTTTGGTCGGCGCCGCAGACAAATCCGACTCTCCAGACATTAAACGGGATGGAGGGTAGCTATGCCGGAACCGGACCAAAACAGAATAATGCAGTCGCTTGGACAAGCGGAGACTCTCTATCATCGGTTAGTGCTGCTGGTCGGAGTGGGTGGTTCCGGCAAGACCACTGCTCTCCGGGCGGTCGCAGGGGAACTCGGTACTGAAGTGATCAACGTCAATTTGGCGCTCTCCGCCAGGTTGATCGAGTTGACGGGGCGCCAACGGACTCTGCACCTCTCGACTCTGTTCGGCGGCGTTGTCGAAGAAGCGGGGACAGTCGCGCTGCTCGATAACATTGAAATCTTGTTCGATCACGGCTTGCGGCAGGATCCGCTCCGTCTCCTTCAAGTCCTCCCATCCGCATTCCTTTTTTGCGAGAGGCGGCGAACTTGTCGCGAATGCGCTCGCCAATCACCTCGCGCTCGAATTGGGCGAAAGATAGGAGGACGTTGAGGGTGAGCCGATCCATCGACGTCGTGGTGTTGAAGGATTGGGTGACGCTGACGAAGGTGACGCCCTAGCGGTCGAATACCTCGACCAGCTTGGCAATATCCATGTGGGAACGGGAAAGCCGGTCGATCTTGTAGTGACGCATGGGCCCTGTTTCCGGGTGACGTGGCCTATGTCTGGCATGGGGCGCTGCATGCCGCGGTGGTGGCGGAGGGTCTACAAGCGTCGGGCTTCGCCATCCGGTCGCAGATCATCTGGGCCAAGGACCGGCTGGTGCTGAACCAAGGCGACTACCACTGGCAGCACGAGCCCTGCTGGTATGCAGTAAGAGACAAGGGAAAAGGTCACCGGTCGGGGGACCGCAGCCAGACGACACTGTGGTCCATCGCCAACCGCGACCAGGATGCCAGCACCGTCCATGGCACCCAGAAGCTAGTCGAATGCATGCGCCGCCCGATGCTCAACAACTCCTCACGAGGCCAGGCGATCTATGATCCATTTCTCGGTTCGGGAACTTCGCTAATTGCGGCTGAGACCACCGGGCGGGTTTGCTATGGTCTTGAACTGAGCCCCGCCTATGCTGATGTGATCATCGAACGCTGGCAGACCTTCGCAAGCAAAGACGCAAGGCTCGCAGGGGAAAATGCATGCTTCGCCGAGGTCAGCGAGGCACGGCGGCATCCATGAGCCAGACCCGCGCCATGTCCTTTGTGGAAGCCGTGACAAACATCCTCGCAGGCTTCGGTATCGCGCTGACATCGCAGCTTATGGTCTTCCCCGTGTTTGGTCTGGTAGCCACCCTCAATGACAATCTGTTGATTGGAGCCATCTTCACATCGGTTTCGCCTGCCCGTTCCTATATCCTGCGACGTCTGTTCAATGCCGTGTCGATCAATCGGAATACCCGATCCTGAGAGGCCGCCGCCCCAGGCCGACCCAGCTCAAGATTTTTGATGGGAACCCAGGCAAGCGCCCCCTCAATGCCCGTGAGCCTCGGCCGCAGCTGGCACTTCCAACCTGCCCTGCGCATCTTTCTCCGACTGCCCAGGCCGAATGGAAACGTCTTGCCCGCGAACTGCACGCTTTGGGAATATTGAGCCAGTTCGACCGTGCCACCCTTGCCGGATACTGTCAGGCCTGCCGCCGGTGGGTTGAAGCCGAGAAAAGGCTTAAAGAAACCCCTGCCATCCTAAGGATGCCGTCGGGCTATCTTCAGCAGAACCCCTGGCTCACAATTGCAACGAAGCAGCTGGAGCTGATGCATCGCTATATGACTGAAATCGGCCTGACTCACGCAGCCCGAAGCCGCGTCACGACAGCGGCAGGCTCAGGTCTGTGGGGCGGCACCGGAGGCAGCAAATTTGCAGGCCTTTTTGGTCCACGGCCTTGGGAGACTTAGCTACTCTTGACTGGGTCAGAACCCCTTTGAGGTGGCGCACCGCCGATAAGCGACTTGACTACTATTTGCCGGACCGAACGAGTACCAAGACTAATGCCAATGCATTAGCCGCCAAGGAGACCAACATGACGTCTAAGAAGAAATGGCACGGCGCGATAGGTTCGATGCTTGTCGACCCTCGCTTCAATTAAGCTAGGCGGCATATCACGGGTTTGTTCCGTAGCCCAAGTGAATCGCCTCGGGACCTGAAAGTGCACGTGAACGTGCTGCTCAAGTGGGTGCGGGAACTCGGCAGGAATCCCAGGCACGCGTTTCCCGGCGTATGTCTTTCACAACCCGCTCGGACGTCGTCGCTGGTGTCCCGGATTTCTGTCTCATGAGTGCTGACGTCGGACACTCCTTGCGCAATGGTCGATCGCCAACTGATGGACATACTCAGCGACCACCCAACAACACGCCGCGAGAACAAGTCGATGCCGTTGTATCCGTGTACTGCGGCCCGGCGGCTCCCTGTCGAGTCTCGGCGTGCATTCAAGCGACCTTCAGATATCTCTTAACGCTTTCGCTGCGGGGCTAGGTGACCACACCATTGTTACAACGCTCTGCCCGGGCGGCAAAGAGCGCATGCGGAGCTGATGGAAGTTATTCGATCGGCGCGCGTGGACCTGACGCCGCTGGTCACACATCGGTACAAGCTGGACGACATCGAGGCGGCATACGACCTCTTCTCTCAGCAGCGGGACGGCGTCTTGACGGTCGCAATCACTCCATAGCCGCGCAAAGATCGGCGCCCAGCCCATGCAGCGGCAAGGCGGAAGATCTTACCGTAATGCGCCGATCAATCACTGATGGCTAAGTCATCGATATGAACATAGGATACTTCAAATACACCTTTTGTTCCAAAAAATGACTGTCTGGCCGGCTGTCCAATGGGAGGAAATCCATGAGCGATGCGGAGGCCCGCGAGGGGCAGCACCCCGTGAGCACGTCCCGAAGCGCTCGGCGCGGCTCAACGGGCGGAGGGATTAAATCGACATTGCGCGCGATCAGCGGCATCGAAGGGTTCGGAGTCGTAGCCGCAATGCTCGGACTCTGCCTGTTTCTCACTCTCACGACCGACACCTTCATGACCCAGAATAATCTGGTCTCCGTCCTCCGCCAATCTTCCTATATCGGCATCATGGCGGTCGGGATGGTCTTCGTGATTTCAATGGGTGATATCGACTTATCGGTCGGCGCTCTGCTCATGTTCACATCTGTCACAATGTCAGTCATGTTCCGTGAAGGATATCACCCCGCTCTCATCATCCCTGCCGGGATCCTGCTGGCGACCGTTTGCGGGATGGTCAACGGAATTCTCGCGGTCGCACTGCGGATTCCAACAATCATCATCACACTCGGCACACTCAGCATCTACCGTGGCCTCGGTTTGTTCGTGTCTGGAGGCTCGCCTGTGTCCGGATACGACCAAACAGTTTGGTTTTTTAGCGTCATGGGCTCGCGTTTCCTCGGTATCTGGATGAGCGTCTGGGCCATGTTCGTCGTCGCCATCTTCGGCTGGTTCCTGTTTAACAACACCGTATTCGGCCGCCGCGTCCAAGCCATCGGGAGCAATCGCCAAGCTGCGCACTATGCCGGTATCCGGGTCAATCGTTATCGGATCATGGTCATGGCGCTGATGGGGTTCATTGTCGGAATCGCAGCAGTCATGCTGCTCGCCTTTCAGCGTGGCGGCAATCCGGCGAGCGGGCCAGGACAGGAACTATACGTGATCGCCGCGACCATCATCGGCGGAACAGCGCTCACCGGAGGTTCGGGTTCGGTCGTTGGTGCGGTTGTCGGAGCGATAATTGTCTGGGTCATCCAGAACGGCCTGGTGCTGCTTGGCATCGACACGGCTTGGGCCACAGTCTCGACCGGGTCTGTCATCATTCTTGCCGTCGCACTCGACTACCTGATCAAACGCCGTCCAAGCTAGCCGTTTCACCCGCATGCCCGTACTGAACGATTGCAATCGAGAGGAATTGACCGACACCAAAATGACGGAGTATGGTTTTCCAGAGACACTTGCCGTTTGGTTTTTCAGGGAGGATCATGCATGACAAGCTGAAGCACGCA
>JANMMJ010000055.1:0-31086 GCA_031373255.1 Hyphomicrobiales bacterium | reverse complement strand
CGGCGGCGCCGGCTCGATCTTTGGCACCGTGATCGGCACCATCCTGATCGGTGTGCTGCTCAACGGCCTCGTGCTGATGAACGTCAACTCCTACATCCAGCAGATTATCATCGGCGTCATCATCGTGCTGGCCGTGGCCTTCGATACCTTCGCCAAGTCGCGCCGCCGCAAGGCTTAATGCGGCCCGCAGGATATGGCTCTGTCCGGCTGGTTGACTCATCATACCAGTTTAAGTATGTCAGGCTTTTCCAGCAAAAGAGGCGAAACGTGACACGCATTGCATTGCTCGGCGCCGGCGGCAAGATGGGTTACCGGCTGGCAACCAACCTGCGCAACTCCAGATTTGAAGTCCGCCATGTCGAAGTGAGCGAAGGCGGCCGGCAGCGCCTGAAGGATGGCCTTGGTCTTGAATGCGTATCGCCGGACGCCGCACTTGCAGGCGCCGAGGTTGCCATCCTCGCCGTTCCCGATACAGCCATTGGCAAGGTGGCCGCTTCCATTTCAAATCTGCTGAAGCCGGGAACCATGGTGATCGTCCTCGATGCGGCCGCACCCTTCGCCGGCCATCTGCCAAAGCGCGACGACCTGATCTATTTCGTCACCCATCCCTGCCACCCGCCGATCTTCAATGACGAAACTGAACTGGCCGCCCGCCACGATCATTTTGGCGGGGTGGCCGCAAAACAGCACATCGTCTCCGCGCTCATGCAGGGACCGGAGTCTGCCTATGCCCTCGGCGAGGAAATCGCCAAAATCATCTGGGCGCCAGTCATGCGCTCGCACCGCGTCACGGTCGAGCAGATGGCATTATTGGAGCCCGGCCTTTCGGAAACCGTGTGTGCATCACTCCTCGATGTCATGCGCGAAGCCATGGATGAAGTCGTGGCCCGCGGCGTTCCGGCAGAGGCAGCGCGCGATTTCCTGCTCGGGCACATGAATGTTCTGGGTGCGGTGATCTTCAAGGAAGTCGAAGGCGTCTTTTCCGATGCTTGCAACAAGGCCATCCAGTTCGGCAAGCCGGCCCTGATGCGCTCCGATTGGAAGAAGGTCTTCGAGCCCGCCGAAATCGCCGCCAGTATTCAGCGCATTACCTGATTGGCGGCACTGAGCGAATAGAGCACCCGGGAGCGTTCGAGATGCCGGACCATCGCGTCTTCGGCGCTGGAGGCATCGTGGGCGGCGATGCAATTGATGATGTCTTCATGCTCGGCGAGCGTGTACTTTTCCTTGCCGGCCCAGATCAGCAACTCGTTGTGGTATTCCTTGAGCCAGGACAGCATCGCCTCGCTCACCGCCGCAAAGATGGGATTTCCCGAAATGGCGGCAATCTCCGTGTGAAGCCGCATGTCGGCCGTGATGAATGCCTCGGGCTGCCCAAGACAGGACCGCTGCTCGGCAAGCGTCTCACGCAACTGGTCGACATCCGCGTCAGTCGCCTTGAGGGCCGCCTCCCGCACCATGCCGCGTTCAAAAAACACCCGGGCCGATTTGAGATTTTCGAGCGATGTCGCCGAGCGCGACAGCATGATATGCGCCGTCCTGTCGAGTTGCCGGAACACCGATTTCGCGGTGAGTTCCAGAACCTTGGCTCGCTCGCCATGCGAAATGGCAATCAGCCCCATGTTGCCCAGCGTCTGCATGGCTTCGCGTATGGCCGGCCTTCCGACGCCGAACTTCACCATGAGCTCACGCTCGGAAGGCATATCGTCGCCGGGTTGCAGTTCCCCATTGCTGATCATCTCCTTGAGCCGGTCAAAGACCTCGTCGGAGAGCTTGCGGCGGACGATGAATTCGGGATGTTCAGCCATGGGCACGTGACATGCAGAGGAATGCAAACAGATTGAACTTGAACGGCAAATATACTCATTATACCAGAACCGGGTCAAACCCGGCCCGGTGCCATGCATATCAAGCTCACATACAGGATTGAAACTCAAGGCGACATCGAGGCTGTGGCGGTAAAAATTGCCAGCGATCAGTCGACCGGTACGTTTGTCGCGGTGCCGGGTGAAACCGAGGAGTTGAAAGCCCGTGTCGCGGCGCGCGTCACCGGTCTGCGCCATCTCGAGGACGCGGCCGCTCCCGCGTTTCCGCAGGCAGGCAGTGGGCCGGTCCGCCGCGCCGATGCCGATATCGAATTTCCCCTCGATGCCATCGGCACCGACCTCGCGGCATTGATGACGATTGCCATTGCCGGCGTCTTTTCGATCCGGGAACTGACCGGCATCCGCATTGTCGGAATGAAACTTCCGGCAGCCTTCAAGGGTGTTCATCCCGGGCCGCAATTTGGCGTGGCGGGCAGCCGCCGCCTCACCGGTGTCAATGGCCGTCCCATCATCGGCACCATCGTCAAGCCTGCGCTGGGGCTCAGGCCCCATGAAACCGCGGAGCTTGTCCGCGGGCTTGTGCATTCAAGCGTGGACTTCATCAAGGACGACGAGAAGTTGATGAGCCCCGCCTATTCGCCATTATCCGAGAGAGTGAAGGCGATCATGCCCATCATTCTCGATCACCAGCAAAAAACCGGCAAGAAGGTCATGTACGCCTTCGGCATCTCACACGCCGATCCCGACGAGATGATGCGCAATCACGATCTTGTCGCCAAAGCCGGCGGCAACTGCGCCGTGGTCAACATCAATTCCATCGGCTTTGGTGGCATGGCCTTTTTGCGCAAGCGCGCGCGGCTTGTCCTGCATGCCCATCGCAACGGCTGGGATATTCTCACCCGCCATCCGGCCCTTGGCATGGATTTCAGCGTGTACCAGCAATTCTGGCGGCTTCTCGGTGTCGACCAGTTCCAGATCAATGGCATTGGCGTCAAATACTGGGAGCCGGACGACAGCTTCGTGCAGTCCTTTTCGGATGTCACGACTCCGCTGTTCGACCAGAGTGATTGCGCGCTGCCCGTGGCAGGCTCGGGCCAGTGGGGCGGCCAGGCGCCGGAGACCTACAAACGCACCGGCCGCACCGTTGACCTGCTGTATTTATGCGGCGGCGGCATTGTCAGCCACCCGGGAGGTCCTGCCGCCGGTGTGCGCGCCGTGCAACAGGCGTGGGCAGCGGCGGTCGCTGGCATTCCACTTGCGGTCTACGCGAAGGATCATGCCGAACTGGCGCAATCGCTGGCAAAGTTCGGAAAATCATGACAGCTTCGCGAAGACCCTTGATCACGTTCTACGGCGACGATCTGACCGGCTCGACCGATGTGATGGAAGCGCTCGCCATGCACGGTGTGAAAACCGTTCTCTTCGCGCGCCAGCCCGAGGCCGGGGAAATGCAGGCCTTTGCTGGTTATGACGCGATCGGGCTGGCCAGTGCCAGCCGCAGCCAGCCGCCCGCCTGGATGGATCGCCATCTTCGCCCCGCTCTCGCATGGCTGAAGTCGCTTGATGGCGAACTGTGTCATTACAAGGTTTGCTCCACCTTCGATTCCAGCCCGGAAATCGGCAGCATCGGGCGTGCCATCGAGATTGCCCGGGATGTCTTTGACCAGCAAGCCGTGCCGCTCGTCATCGGCGCGCCGCAACTCAAACGCTACACCTTTGCCGGTCATCTGTTCGCCGCCTATCAGGGGAACACCTTCCGCATTGACCGTCACCCCGTGATGAGCCGGCATCCGGTAACGCCGATGCATGAATCGGATGTGCGCGTGCATCTTGCGGCACAGATGCGCACGGCAGCAGATGTGCGCCTGATCGATGTCTACGACGCGGTGACCCAGCAGGCGGCCGGGCAGGAACTCTGGAATACCCGCCACGATAATCGCCGGTTTGTGGTTGGATCCTCCGGCGTGGAATACGCACTGCTGCAGCACTTGGGCAGCCTCGGGCTCCTGCCCGCCGCACCTTCCTTTGCCGCAGTCAATCCGGTGGAGCGCATGGCGGTGGTTTCCGGCAGCTGCTCGCCCACCACCGAACGCCAGCTCAGGCATGCCCTTTCAAATGGCTTTGAAGGCATCGAACTGGATCCGGTCCGGGCGGATTCGAGCGCTGCGGTGGATCAGGCAATGCTCAAACTCGGGCAGGGCAGAAGCGTTGTGATTTATACGGCACTCGGACCCGCCACCGACCGCACCGGGGAAATGTCACCCGAATCCCGCCAATCTCTTGGCGCCGCACTCGGCCTTATCATGCGGAGCCTGATCGAGCGCGCCGGCCTGCGCCGTGTGGTGATCGCCGGTGGCGACACGTCGGGACACGCCTTGGCACAGCTTCCGGTGACGGCGTTGACAACACGGTTTCCGCTGAAATCCACGCCCGGTTCACCTCTCTGCGTGTCACATTCGCAAAGTCCGCACTTCAATGAACTGGAAATCGCCTTCAAGGGCGGCCAGGTCGGCGGTGACGCCTACTTTTCCGATCTTCGCGATGGGCACCTGAGCTGAAAATCATTGCTCCGGCAGGGGGAGCCTGCACGAGTAGGTGAAACCCGTGCGTGTCCACGAGAGTTCGGCCGTGCCGCCATATTGCTCTGGCAGCGCCTTCGTCAGCATCATCATGCCGAAGCCGGATTTTCGTGGCTTCCGGATGCTGCCGCCGCCGTTTTCCACCCATCGCATGTTGAGAACCTTGCGGGTTTTTCCCGCCATTTCCTCTTCGGCGATATTGCCTTCAAGCGTCACATGACCGCCCGCCGCAAGGGCGCCAAACCGCATGGAGTTCGAACCCAGCTCGTGAAACGCGATGGCCAGCGTCTGGGCGTGCTGTGTCGGCAGTTCGGCACTCGGCAGGTCGATTGAAATCACCTCTGGCGCGTTGTCTTTTTCCGCCGGTGCCTGGAACGGCTGAAGCGTGCGCCGTGCCAGCGCCAGCAGGTTGGCCCCGCGCCACTCCGTTTCAAACAATAGGTCCTGCGCCGCATTGAGGGCCGTCAGCCGCAGCCGGAACCGGTCGTCGTACTCTTTCACCGACCGCGCATTGCGCGCTGTCTGCCGGGCCAGGCTGGCCGTGAGTTGCACGGTATTGCGCACCCTGTGCGCCAGCTCGCGCACCAGGTTGGCCTTGATTTGCTCGTCGCGTTTGCGCTCGCTGATATTGATGACGACGGTTGCATAGGAGCGCGGCTCGCCATCGGCATCGCTGACTAGCCGGCCATTGACCAGCGCCCAGATGGTGCTGCCATCCTTTCGCACATAACGCTTCTCGAATTGCATTGCGGTGAAGGGTTTTCCGCCCTCGTCCCTGAATTTGCCCTGCGACAGGGCAATGTCATCGGGATGGGTGACATCCGCGAAGGACTTTTGCATCAGCTCTTCACGGCTGTAGCCCAACAGCTCGCACATGGCGTCATTGATGCTGAGGAACCGGCCGCTGATGACATCGGTTTCACAGTTCGCGGTGCCGGCATTGTTGAAAAACGCCTGCTGCACGTTCCGTGTTTCCGCCAGCTCGTACTCTGTCCGATTGAGTTGCGAAAACAGCCGGTCAGCCCGCAATCCGACGCTGCTCCCCGCCCTCAGCGCGGTAATCAGCAGCGTCCCGAGCAGGATAACCGCAGCAATGATGGGCCAGACCGGAAAATACGGGCTCGCCGGTTCACGCGCGATGGAGATTTGCCATTTCCGGTCTGCCACTGTGAGTACGACAGAGTCAAAGAGCGCGTTGGAAAGGTCGGAAGCTGTTCCAATGATTGAGACCGGAGAGTTGTCGGTGATATCGGTGACCAGAAAAGATTGGCCGTCATGCAGTTCGAAGAACGCCGCAAAATCGGTCGCCGACAGACCACGCATGATCATGCCCGCAGGGGTCGCACTGCTGGCGGAATTGGCGGGCGCTACAAATTGCGCCAGGAGGATCATGTCTTCGCCAAACCTGTCCCGGCTGATTTTTTCGGAAGGATAGATGGGGACAGTTATATTGAATTTCGGAGCGCTGTTGGCAACGCTGGCGATCACTGGAAACGACATCGCATCGAGGCCGATAACGTCGCGTCCGTTTGATCGCGTATCGATTGTGATCGGAAACAGGTACGGCCCCGAATTGCCGAACTTGCGCACCGAATACGAAGATCGCTTGAGCAGGAGAGCCGTATCGCTTTCATGCTTTTGAAGTTCCCCTGCCGGAACATAGGGTGCCCATAGCCACCGCGAGTGCACGTCCCCGGAATTCAACCGCCCAAGCAGGTTCTGAAACAGGGAGTGGCTAAGCGTCTTGTCAGTGGCATAGGAGGCCGCCTCGACCACCTCTCCGGAAACCCGGGAAAAAGCGGTTTGCGCGCCGTTCATTCGTTCCGTTACCGCATCTATCGTGCGCTTTTCCTGCGCCTCGGTCTCAAGGTAATAGGCGAGCAATGAAACAAGCACGGCCATCAAGGTGCCCCCCAGCAGGACCGGGAGGTTTTGACGTAAAGCTCGTTTCATAATGCGCGGTTTTTCACTTGAGGCATACGGAGGGTCTCATCAAACGCATCAAAAGCAGAGATGTTCCAGGCCATTTGAAATTATTTCAGCCTGCCTCCTCTAGACAAATAAGCCTATAAATATGTCGGGTATTATCAGACAAAACAGCCTCGGCAAGGCTTTGTTCAGAAAAAAGAATCTTCGTTCGATTGGAACAAGGCATCGTCTCGCCACTTATAAGCCATTAGCCCGCTCTCCGGAGTGGCGGTTTCCAGCGAGGGAAGACTGACATGCGGCCATTGCCATTGCGGGTGTTTGGCGACCGGGATTTTGATGTCGGCTTCCGCGCGCGCTTCGCGGAAATCGTGATTGTCGCGGCTGGCATTTGCGCTTTCCTCTATTTTGGCAAGGATGTCCTCGTACCGATAGCGCTGGCGGTCTTGCTCACCTTCCTGCTCGCGCCGCTTGTCCGCAAGATGCAACAGCTGCGCATTCCCCGGGCCGCCGCAATTCTGTTGACCGTTCTTCTCTCCTTTGCGGTGCTGTTCTCGGTAAGTTCGGTGATTGCATTGCAAATCACCCAGTTAATGACCAATCTGCCGCGCTACGAAAACAATCTGCGGGAAAAGGTCAGGAGCCTCCGGCTGACAGCTTCGGTGGGCGGTCCGATCGAGTCGGCTGCCGATCTCCTGAAGGACCTCGACAGCGAACTGAAACAGCCGGAAAGCACCTCAGCGCAGCAGCCTGTTGTTGAAGCAAAGCCGATACCCGTCGAAATTCGTGAGCCGGAAATGGGTCCGCTCAAGACACTCTCGTCTTTTGTCGTGCCGCTTTTGCCGCCGCTCGTTCATTCCGGAATCGTCCTGCTGTTCGTCATTTTCATCCTCTTTCAACGGGAGGATCTGCGAAACCGATTTATTCGCCTTGCCGGCATGGGAGACCTTCAGAAAACCACGGCTGCATTGGACGACGCTGGGCGCAGGTTGAGCAGGCTGTTCCTCATGCAGGCGGCAATCAACGTGACCTATGGTGTCTTCATTGGATTTTCGCTTTGGCTGCTTGGCGTGCCCGGCGCCATACTTTGGGGAGTGCTGACAGCTTTCCTGCGTTTCATCCCTTATATTGGGTCAATCCTCTCTGCGATATTTCCCGTTCTGATCGCCGCCGCGGTGAGCGATGGCTGGACCCTCCCGCTTCTGGCAGCGCTCCTGTTCCTCATTACCGAACCGATCCTTGGGCATTTTATTGAACCAATGCTTTTCGGCCATTCGGTCGGCCTGTCTCCGGCCGCGGTCGTGGTCGCTGCCGCTTTCTGGACCGCACTGTGGGGCCCTGTCGGGCTGATCCTGGCGACCCCATTGACGATCTGCCTTGTCGTGCTGGGACGGCACATTGAAAGCCTGGGCTTTCTCGACGTCCTGTTCGGGGCTGAACCGGCACTTTCACCTGCGCAGATGTTTTACCAGCGCATGCTGGCATCCGATCAGCTGGAGGCCGTGGAGCAGGCCCAGGAATTTCTCAAGGAAGGCGAACTCGCCGCATACGTCACCGATATTGCGGTGCCGGGTCTCATGCTGGCGCAGAAGGACCATGAGCGTAAATCCCTGAGCCTGCACCACCAGAACGAGATCGCCACGTCATTCTCCGAGGTGCTGGATGAAATCTATCTTCCCGCCGATCAGGACGCCGTGGAAGACAATCGCATCCTCCTCATACCGGCGCGGGGGCCGCTGAACTTTGCAGCAACCGTGGCTTTCTCCGCCTATCTCAAGGCGTCGGGCGTTCCGCATATCATGCTGCCGCAGGCAGCGCTCATGCCGGGCAATGCCGACTCGGCAAACTTCAAGGGCGCATTGACGGCCTGCATTTGTTATCTCGTAGCACCTGCCGAAGCCCATCATGACTACTTCACCAAACGGGTTGTCTCCTATGTGAAAGGCGTGCCCATTACCGGCGTTGCCTGGTCTCACGAAGAGGGCAAGCTGAACCTCGATACGCCCGCCCAGATGCTCGCCAAGCTCCGGCACCAGCTCGAAGTGTCGTCCAGCGAAGCACAGCATGTGGCGGAGGAACACGCCCCCGCAGCAGCCTGAATACCGCTCCAAAATCCTGGGAACGATGTGCGCTTCGGGGCGTTTTAAATGCAGGAGTAGCGTGCTGCTCTCAGGATTTGTTTTTCATTTGTAAACAAGGAGATACACGATGAACTGGGATCGTATCGAAGGTAACTGGAAAGAATTTCGCGGCAAGGCACAGACCCAGTGGGGCAAGCTGACCGACGATGATCTGGATGTGATCGAAGGCCGCCGCACGGAACTCGAAGGCAGCATTCAGAAGCATTACGGCTACGCCAAGGACAAGGCGCGCGCCGAAGTGGATGCCTGGTTGAAGAACGTCAACTAAGCAATTGCGCACATTGCATGGGGCCACTCTTTCGGAGTGGCCCTTTTTTCATGTGCAAATAAAAACGGCCGGAAAATCTCCGGCCGTTTTTGTATATGTAAAGCTCCGACAGTTAAGCGCGTCGGACCAGGCTGAACACGAACGAAATAACGGCGATGACGATCGCAATCCAGAAGATGATTTTGGCACCTTCCATGGCCGTGCCGGCAACGCCACCAAAACCAAGAAGTGCCGCAACGATGGCGACGACGAGAAAGATGATTGCCCAGTGAAGTAGATTGCCGAAGTTCATTTGATGTCCTCTCGAATGATAAGGTGGTGCTGAAGCCCACCGACATAAAATGCGGCAAATGCGTGGAAGTTCCCGGGGATTGCTGGAGTGGATATCTGAAAGCCGGCCGCGCTGGTCGCTTCAACCGGGCTTCTTCTGCGAGGCCTCGTCGAGTTGATCAAGCAGATCGAGGAACCGGTCGGGGACCTCCTGGTGGGCGATATCGTCGTAAAATGCTTTGAGTTTTTGCCCAACCGCCGCATTGGCGATGGATTGATCGCGCTTGTGGGGGCTGCGCCCTGGCTTGCCCTTTTTCGAAATACCGTCATTCATTATTGAAAGCTCATCGTGCGACGCAAGATTCCATGAAACACCTCAGGTTCTGATTGGCGTGCGTCATGCATTGCCTATAATACCGGCAAAAGATAATTGTTCCATCCACTCGGGAACTTTTCTGAAATATCTGCGTTTCGTGTTTTATTAACAATGAGGAGCCGGGACTCGGGGTCCCGGATGAGGAATGTCACTATCAGCTACGGTTGCGCCCCATCTCCCCTATTTGCGACGATTCGCACGATCGCTGACCGGCTCTCAATCCAGCGGCGACGCCTATGTCGCATCCTTGCTGGAAGCCTGGATCGCCGATCCCAAAGCTCTCCAAACTGCAAAGAATACGCGGATTTATGCGTTTTCAGCACTGTGCAGGCTGTGGAATTCTCTCTCGATCAACCACAAGCCTGACACGCCCTCCGAACATTGGGAAAGCACTGTTCAGGATCGCCTGGCAACACTGCCGGCACTTCCGCGGCAGGTGTTTCTGCTCGTTTCGGTTGAAGGATTCACCCGCGCCGAGGTGGCGAGCATTCTTCAGGTTTCAGACGCCGATGTGGATCACCACTATGACGAGGCCAGCCGGCAGATTGCTCAAATGATCTCGACCGATGTTTTGATCATTGAGGACGAGCCGCTGATCGCCCTCGACCTTGAAGATATCGTTCACTCCCTTGGCCACTGCGTCGTCGGCATTGCCCGGACGCACAAGGAGGCGCTCAAGCTCGTGGGCGAAAAGCAGCCGGGACTTATTCTCTCGGATATTCAGCTTGCCGATGGCAGTTCGGGCCTTGATGCCGTGGACGATATCCTCAACAGCTTCAGCGTTCCGGTTATCTTCATCACGGCATTCCCGGAGCGCCTGCTCACGGGCGAACGGCCTGAGCCCGCCTTCCTGATCACCAAGCCTTTCATGCCTGACATGGTGAAGGGCATGATTGCCCAGGCGCTGTTCTTCGACATGAAATCAACCAGGAAAAGAAAGCAGCCCGAAGCGGCAGCTTGATTGTCATGCAATCTGAAAACTGGCCGGATGCAAATCCGGCCAGATTTTTTTGTCCCCGCTCAGATAACGTTGGTGAAGTAGAGCAGGATGATGATCGGAATCGGCAGGCCCAAAAGCCAGAGTGCAAGTCCACGCATGCGAAGCTCCTGTGATCGTTTGCGAAATTGTTATTTTCACTAATGGCCGGTGAGCCGCTTTGTTCCGCTCGACCGGCGAGGAATCCTCAGGCCTCGGGCGGCACCGGTTTGAGCACCTTGAGCGCCAGCGGCCTGATCGCCACTTCAACAGGCAGCGGCAATTTCAGGATTTCGCCATCGACCGAAGCAATGATGCGCTTGTGCCTGTTCCAGCCGCGCCGTGCGACCTTGAGCACCTGAGCCGAGTGAATCTCGACATTGGGGTCGTCGTGCCAGGTTCCCGCCATGAAATTCTTGGTCAGCCGCAGCACATCCGCCCAGCGTGACGATGTAAGAATGTAAATTCCGAGTTCTCCTCCATCGAGCTTGTCCTGATACGGCAACCGGCCCGGTCCGTAGGGGTTGTTGCTGATGAAGAAGGCCGTCGTGCTGATCGGATGATGCACGTTGTCGATGAGCGCATCGAGCTTGAGCTTCGGCGGCCGCCGCATGGTGAGGACGAAGGCCCTGACCCCGGCAAAGATCTTTGTCATTCTGGAGCGATATCCCAGCCGCTCTCGCAGCCGCACCATTTTGGGCTGCATGCCGAGCGAAAACTGATGCAGGAACACCTGCCCGTTGGCAGTACCGACATCGACAGCCGTTATCTCGGCGGCCGCCAGTTGCTTCACCGATTGGCCGAGGTCGCCTTGCAGGCCAAGCGCCTTGGCGAAGAAATTCATTGTGCCCATGGGCAGGACGCCCAGTACCACCGGCGTTCCCGCCAATTGTCCAGCGACCGACGAGATCGTGCCATCGCCACCCGCCACGACGATGATTTGCACCTTCTCCGCCTTGAGCCTGTCGATATGGCGCGAAACATCCTTGCCGTCGATGAGGTCGACGCGAAGTTCAATTCCCTCCTGCCTGAACCCGTCTTCGATGAGCTTCGCCACGTTTTCAGCACCCATCGTGCGCACCGTGCCGGCACTGCGGTTGATCACGACGGCGGCCTTGCGGGTGTGCAGGCCGTCTGGATGTTTGCTTTCCTGCGAACGGGCCGGACTTTTCTTCCGTCTCGGTGGTTTCACTGCGGCTTTGGAACGCGGTGTTCCCACACGGGTCTTTTTTGCGAGAACCGCAATCGATCGCGCTGGCATGATGGCTCTGCCCGTCGTTTCGGGCCCCCTGGATAATTGGATTGGTCAACCAAATGTAATGCGCGGGGCTCGAAATAGTTCCATCTTTGTCAGGATAGGTACCGCCGCTGCAGGTGCGCGATGAAATATTTCGCCGTGAGTGGTTCACCGGTCGCGCGTTCCAGAAGTTCCGGCGTCGTCCAGAGTGATCCTTGCGACCAGATATGTTCGCGCCGCCAGTCGTTCATCGCAACGAACCGGCCATGCCGCATGTCATCCCTGACCTCGGGATGTGCCCGTTCGAGAGCCGCCCAAAATTGCGCCGCGGCAAGGGCTCCCAGCGTATAGCTCGGAAAATATCCGATCGCACCGCTTGGCCAGTGCACGTCCTGCATCGGACCGTCCTTCGGATCGTCAATGGTGGAGAGGCCGAGATAATCCTGCATCTTGCTGTCCCAGGCTTCTGGCACATCCTTGGGTCTCAGCGCACCGCTGATCAGCTCGCGCTCGATCTCAAAGCGTAGGATCACATGCAGGGGATAGGTCGCTTCGTCTGCGTCAACACGGATGCGCCCCGGCGCAATCCGGTGCACGTGGACCAGCACATCCTCAAGGTGCCATCCGGCCAGCGCCTCCTTGCCCAGGTGCTCGCCCACCACCGGCATCGCCCATTCCCAGAATTCGCTGCTGCGCGCGATCTGCTTTTCCACGAACAGGCTCTGGCTTTCGTGCACCGTCATTCCGCGCGCCTTGCCAAGCGGCCAATGCGCCCATTGCTGCGGTAGTCCTTGCTCGTAAAGCCCGTGCCCGGTCTCGTGCAGTATGCCCATCAGCGATGACAGGAATTCGCTCGTCGTATAGCGGGTCGTCATCCGCACATCGCTGGGAACGCCGCCGCAAAAGGGATGGTGCGAGACATCGAGCCGCCCATGGTTGAAGTCGAATCCGATCGCCTCCATCATCGCGAGGCCCAGCGCCTTCTGCTTGTCGATGGGGTATGGCGGTTGCAGGGCTCTCTCTGGCCGCGCCGCCAGCTTTCGCTGCTGGTGTTCGATCACCTGCGGCAGGAAATCCTTCAGGAACGATTTCAGCGTGGCAAAAATCGGCGCGATGTCATTCGCCCGTCCACCTGGATCATATTGCTCGATCAGGGCGTCGTAAGGATCAAGCTTGAGGGCCTCGGCGCGCAATTGCGCTTCCTCTCGCACGATGGCGACAATGCCTTCGAAGGCCGGAAGAAACGCCGCCCAGTTGCCGGTGGGCCGAAGCTCGCGCCACAACTGTTCGGAGCGGATTCGGGCACTCACCTGCCGCCGAACGAAATCAGACGACAGACACGTCATGTTGGTATGCTGCAGCTTGAATTCCCGCACCGCCGCTTGCTGCATCACATCAAGATCTTCGCCTTCAGCAGCGGCAATCCAGCCGGCGATGGCGGGTGACGTCGCCATCTCGTGATACATGCCGGCCAGCACGGCCATCGCCTCGGCGCGCTTTTCGCCGCCGCCTGTGGGCATCTGCACCGCCTCGTCAACGCCCAGCATGGCTTGTGCATGGCCGAGTGCTTCCAGCCGGTAGCCCAGTTCATCGAGTCTTGCGAAAGTCATGCGGTGCCTGCCTGAAGAATTTCGAAACTCTTGCTAGTCGGTTCATCGGAGCGATTCCAGCCTCATCTGCCGGGATGGACGGAAACGGCTTTCCCGTTTAACCACATGCCGATGCAACGCCTTTCCAGCGCTATTCTTCCCCTTCTCCCGGCCGCAGTTCGAAAACCTGCCTTTTACCGCTCGGCCGTGCTGCCGGGCATTGTCCATCTCGGCATCGGCGGTTTTCACCGCGCCCATCAGGCTGTCTATACTGGGGATGTTCTGGAGCGCGGCGACCTTCGCTGGGGAACCATCGGCGTCAGCTTGCGCAGTCCTGACACGCGTGATGCCCTGTCGCCGCAGGATTGCCTCTATACGCTCGCTGCGCGCGATGCGTCAAGCGAGACGCTGAGAGTGATCGGCGGGCTCACCGGCATTCTTGTTGCTCCGGAAAACCTTGGCGCAGTCGTTCATGCCATGTCGCAACCCTCGATCCGCATCGTGTCATTGACCGTCACCGAGAAGGGTTATTGTCACGATCCAGCGACCGGTGCGCTGAATGAAGAACATCCCGATATCATCCATGACCTCCGGCATCCGGAGACCCCGCGCACCGCTGTCGGGCTCATTGCTGCTGCCCTGCAGCAGCGTCGCGCTTCTGGCATTCCCCCTTTTACGGTGCTGTGCTGCGACAATCTTCCGGCAAATGGCCGGACTGTGAAAGGCGTGCTGGCCCGCTTTGCTGGTCTTCGTCATCCTGAACTGGAAGAGTACGTCCGCCGCGAAGTTTCCTGCCCCTGCACCATGGTGGATCGCATCGTTCCCGCCACCACGCCGGATGATCGCGCCCGCATCTCCGCTGCGCTGGGATGTGATGATGCATGGCCCGTCGTCACGGAGCCTTTTACGCAATGGATCATCGAGGATGATTTTCCAATGGGCCGGCCGGAATGGGCCGCAACCTTCGTGCGGGATGTGGCGCCTTTTGAGTTGATGAAACTGCGCCTCCTCAATGGCGCGCATTCATCGCTCGCCTATCTCGGCTACATGGCGGGATATGAAACGGTGGCGGATGCCATGTCCGATCCCGCTCTGGCAGCGTTCATCGAAAGGCTTATGGCGAGCGAAGTGTCGCCCATGCTTGCCGTGCCTCCGGGCGTCGATCTCGCCGCCTATCGCGCCGCGTTGCTGCAGCGCTTTCGCAATCCGTCGCTCCGTCATCGCACCTGGCAGATCGCCATGGATGGCACGCAGAAACTCCCCCAGCGCCTGCTCGGCACCCTCCGCGAACGCTTGGCAAAGGACATGAACGTTGACGGCCTTTCGCTCGGCGTCGCTGCCTGGATGCGCTATGTCACCGGCAGGGACGAGCAGGGCGGCGACATCGATGTGCGCGATCCGATGCGTGATGAACTGCGACGCAGGGCCGACGCCGCTGGTTTGAATGCCGAGCGCCTGGCCGCATCCTTTCTCGGCATTGAAGCCGTCTTCGGCAGCGATCTCGCCCACAATCCGCGATTTGTGGCCAGCGTGACCCGCGCTCTTGCCAGCCTCATTGCTGTCGGTGCGCGCCAAACCCTCGAGCAATTTCACAGGAGCAACCCATGAAGCAAACCTGGCGCTGGTTCGGCCCCGACGATCCGGTAACCCTCGCCCACGTGCGCCAGGCGGGCGCCAGAGGGATTGTGTCGGCCCTGCATCACATGAACCGGGGAGAGGCATGGACTCTGGACGAGGTCATGAAGCGTAAGGCCATCATCGAAGCCGCGGGCCTCACCTGGGATGTTGTCGAAAGCATTGCTGTTCCGGAAAATATCAAGACACGCACTGGCAATTTTCGCCAGTTGATCGCCAACTATCAGTCATCGATCTGCGCCATCGCCAAAGCGGGGGTCAAGACGGCCTGCTACAATTTCATGGCCATTACCGATTGGACCCGTACCGACCTGGACTGGCCTCTCGCCAATGGGGCGACAGCACTCCGTTTCGACATGGTGGATTTCTGCGCCTACGACGCCTTCATTCTCAAGCGCAAGGGCGCGGAGGCCGATCATCCGGAAGCGCGTCTCGCAGCGGCGCGGCAGCGCATCGCGGGATGGCCGGAAGGAAAAGCCGCCGAGGTTGAGCGCAATCTGATTGACTGGGTCCCGGCCCGTGAGACGGTCTATGACCGCGACAGTTTCCGCCGGCAGCTCGACATCTATGGCGACATGACCGTCGAGGGACTTCGCGATCATCTCGTGCAGTTCCTCAACGAAATTGTGCCCGTGGCCGAAGAGGCGGATGTCCAGATGGCGATCCACCCGGACGATCCGCCATTCTCGCTTTTCGGATTGCCCCGCGCCGTATCAACCGCAGCCGACACGCGCGCCCTTCTGTCGGCGGTTGATCGCCCCGCCAATGGCCTGACGCTCTGCACGGGGTCCTTTGGCGCCAATCCAGCCAACGACCTAGTCGCCATGGCGCGTGAGTTTGCCCCGCGCGTCCACTTTGCCCACCTTCGCAATACAACTCACGAACCGGATGGATCTTTTTACGAAGCTGAACACCTCGACGGCGATACGGACATGGTGGGCGTCATTGCCGAGTTGCTTGCCGAAGAAAGCCGCCGTGTGGCGAAGGGCAGGGCAGACGCCGTCATCCCGCTTCGTCCCGATCACGGCCATCTCCTTGTCGATGATATCGGCAAGAAGGTGAACCCCGGTTATTCCTGTATCGGCCGCCTCAAGGGGCTTGCCGAAATTCGTGGCGTCATGCGGACCGTAGAGGCCTTTCGAGCCGGCCGGATAAACTGAAATCCATTACTTGCTGAATTTCGCATCCAGCCTGTCGAGGGCTTCGACATTGGCGGCGGATGAGCCCTTGGGATCGAACTCCGAGGCGAGCCACGTATCCACAATCGCCTTGGCAAGTTCCGGCCCGATCACCCGCGCTCCCATGGTGATGATCTGCGCGTTGTTGGATTTGGCCGCCCGTTCGGCCGAATAGGTGTCATGGGTCAGCGCCGCACGAATACCCGGCACCTTGTTGGCCGCGATGCACACGCCGATCCCGGTGCCGCAGCACAGGATGGCCCGGTCATACTCGCCATCCTTCACCGCCGACGCGACTTTGCCAGAAAGATCGGCATAGAAACCGGACTCGCTCAGATTGGCAATGCTGTGCCCGGGCTTGCTCTTGAGATGGGCCTCGATCACATCGAGCAGGGGCTTGCCGGCGCTGTCTGCTCCCAATGCAATTTTCATGTGTGTCTCCCTGAAGCGCTGCTCGCGCTAGCTGTTGAGTGAATGGACAACTTTTTCGACAATGCCGATATAGCCAGGCGCATCCCACGCCGAGCGCCCGATGAACAATCCGTCGATATCCGATTTACCCGCCAGATCGCAACAATTCTGCGGATTGACGCTGCCGCCATAGAGCACCGGCAGTGCAGCGCCTGCCACCTTGGCCGATATCTCCTTGATGCGTATGTGCTGTTCATTGGCAAAATCGGGATCGGCCGGAACTCCGCCCTCGCCGATGGACCACACAGGCTCATAGGCCAGGATCACCTGGCCTTTGGCGTGCGTGCCGATCAGGCTGAGTGCAATCGACGTCTGCCGCAACAACACTTGCGTTGTCTCCCCGGCATCATACTCCGCCTTGGTATCACCAATGCAGACCAGCGCCAGAAGCCCATGCTTCAGTGCCGCCTTGACCTTGAGCGCCACGGTGCCGTCGGTTTCGCCAAAATGCGTGCGCCGTTCGCTATGCCCGATTTCGACCATGCTGGCGCCGCAGTCCTTGAGCATCAATGGCGAAATCTCACCGGTCCACGCTCCCTTGTCCTCCCAATGCATGTTCTGCGCGCCAACTTTCACACGCGTCCCTTCGAGTATGGCTGCAACATCGGCGATGTAGGGATAGGGCGGAATGACAAAGGGCTGCGCCACATCGCTCGTTGCGACCGGCGAAGACCGCAGCGTTTCGGCAAAAGCCCGCGCCTCGGCCCTTGTCTTGTTCATCTTCCAGCTTGTGCCGATCCACGGAACCTTGTTGCCCATCAGTTGTAGCCTGTTTTCGTATAGGGCGCCCAGAACGCCACGGATTCGCGCACCGCGTCTACCACCTGGCGGTCGGCTGGTTCGCGCTCGCGAAAGGCCAGCTCAAGGCACAGTTCATTGTCCGCGCCGCCGCCCGATTTGATGGCGTCCAGCAGCCGCTCCGGCGTGATGCGGCCATCCTTGTTGTACTGTGCGGTGAACGGCCAGTGCCCGCCCTTGTTCATCGTGCTCTGCTTGATATGGATGATCGGCGATTGCGTGGCAAAGCTCCGCGCCCACGCGTATGGGTCGGTATCTTGCGGGTTGGACGATGTTACATCGCCGTGGTCGATATCGACCATCGGCTTGAAGGGAAGTGGCAGGTTCGCCGCATCGATCCAGTCCTGCAAGGCCTGGCAGTCCGCAATCGTATGACCCAGCTCACGCCCGACCGACATGGGTTCCCAGAACACCAGCGACAGCCCGCGCGATTTCGCGTGTTCTGCCACATCGCGCCAGCAGTCGAGCCCGATCTTCATGATTTCATCCCGGCGCACCGGATCGTCATGGTCGCGATAGGTGAGAATACCATATTGCGTGCCGATGGCCGGGCAGCCGAGATCGCCGGCAATGTCAGTCATGCCTTTGAACCACGCCACATAGTAGTCGCGCACCTCCGCATCGGGATGGGTGAAATGGTTGAGCCGGCCATAGGGCCCGGTCATGATCGAGGTGATCTTTGCCCGCTTGGCGGCAAGCGCCCGCGCCATGCGGTCGGTGAGTCGCTTGATGGTTTTTCCCTGCCAGGACGGATTGATGAACTCGTGCACCAGCTGGATATGGCCGATCCCCACCTCGTCAGCCAGCGTGCCGATCAGGTCTTCCGGCTCGGCAAAACGGTTCACAAAGGGATTTGCGTTGACCGCAAGCGTGAAGCTCATGGCCAGAAGTCAATGAAAGTCGGCATTTTGCATCCCATCAGATCCGTCTGCGCGGGTTTTGAAAAATATTGCATGGTCAGCAAATTATTTCAATACTCTTGGCGAAAGCTGTTACAATTCTGTCATATTTACATTTCATCTGCCCCGCGTTACCCCGCCCAAACGGCAGGTGCAGCGGGCGCACGGGGGAAACATGCTGAGCTGGTTTCAGAAAATCATGCCGAGGGAGGATCGCTTCTTCGACATGTTCAATCGCCATGCCGCCTGCGCTATTTCCGCCTCGCAGACGCTTCGCCAGCTTCTCGATGGCGGCCCGTCCGTCCCGGAACTCTGCACCAGGCTGATGCAGCAGGAGCATCAGGCCGACATCATTGCCCGGGAAGTCATGCTGGCGATCCGCCGCACCTTCATCACGCCTTTTGATCGCGGCGATATCCGCGGTCTCATCTCATCGATGGATGATGCGGTGGACCAGATGAACAAGACCGCCAAGACCATCGTGCTCTACGAGGTCAGCACGTTTGAACAGCCGATGCGTGATCTGGGCGATACCATCGTTCAGGCTGCCGCGACCGTATCCCAGATTGTCCCCCTTCTCAGCGCAATGCGTGAGAATGCGGCCCGCCTGAACGTCCTTGTCGAAGACGTAACGAAGATCGAGGAACGGTCGGACCTGTTGCATGACCAGGGTGTCAAGGCGCTTTATCTCGGCAAGGGCCGCGACGATCCGATGGCCTTCATTGTCGGATCTGAAATCTACAGCCACCTCGAGAAAGTGGTTGATCGCCTGGAAGATGTCGCCCACCGCGTCAGCGGTATCGTCATTGAACACCTTTAGGGCAGGGCGGAAAATCGGTCATGGATGTGGGCGCCATAACGCCGTTACTGATAGTGCTGATTGGCGTGGCGCTGCTCTTTGACTTTCTCAACGGCCTCCACGACGCGGCAAATTCCATCGCCACGATTGTCTCGACCCGCGTGCTGCGGCCGCAATATGCCGTGGCCTGGGCCGCGTTCTTCAATTTCATCGCATTTCTGTTCTTTGGCCTGCATGTCGCCAAGACTGTGGGGTCCGGGATCGTCTCGCCGGCGATTGTCGATGATGCTGTTATCTTTGGTGCGCTCATGGGCGCCATCGCCTGGAATGTCATTACCTGGCTTGCCGGCATTCCCTCGTCGAGTTCTCACGCCCTGATTGGCGGCTTTCTCGGCGCCGACATTGCAAAAGCGGGGTCGAGTGCCGTGGTGTGGGCAGGCTTCAGCAAGACAGCCCTGGCGATCGTGATGTCGCCAGCCGTTGGTTTCGCGCTGGCCATGATCCTGGTTTTGATTGTCTCGTGGCTTTTTGTCCGCGCCACGCCCGCCATGGCGGATGGAGTCTTTCGCAAGTTGCAATTTGTTTCGGCTTCGCTCTATTCGCTTGGCCACGGCGGCAACGATGCGCAGAAGACCATGGGCATCATCGCCGTGCTGCTCTATTCCCATGGGCTTACCGGTGGTGAATTCACCGTGCCCTTCTGGGTTGTCATCACCTGTCAGCTGGCCATGGGCCTCGGCACGCTCTTCGGCGGGTGGCGCATTGTCCATACCATGGGCTCCAGGATAACCCGCTTGTCGCCAATGCAGGGCTTCTGCGCCGAAACCGGCGGCGCGATCACGCTGTTCGCTGCAACCGGCCTCGGTGTGCCGGTCTCCACGACCCACACCATCACCGGCGCCATAGTCGGCGTCGGAGCCTCGCGCCGCGTGTCCGCGGTGCGCTGGAATGTCGCCAAGGACATCGTGATAGCCTGGATTCTCACCATGCCTGCCGCCGGCATCATTGCTGCCATATTCTACTGGCTTGTCGCGGCTTTGACCCATTGAACGAATCGATGAGCTGATGCCGGGAAAACAGAATAGGGGACAGCGGCAGCAATACGCCGCATTGCCCTGGCGCGAAAATCATAGCCTCGAAATCATGCTCATCTCATCGCGTGAGACCCGGCGCTGGATCATTCCCAAGGGCTGGCCGATGCCGGAGTTATTGCCGCATGAAACCGCGATGCGCGAAGCATTCGAAGAGGCGGGCATCGAAGGTGAGATCGAGGCCCAGGCCATCGGCAGCTACCGCTATCTGAAGCGCCTGCGCGGCCGCAAGGCGGTGACCTGTATCGTTGACATTTTTCCCATGCGCGTATCGGCCCAGGTCAGCGATTGGCCGGAACGGCACGAGCGCACGACCCAATGGTTCACGCCCGAGCAGGCTGCCGCCACTGTGTCTGAGCCCGATCTCGCCAGCATCATCCGGAATTTCGCACTCTCGCGTCAATTCACCCGCAAGGCCGGGCAGTCACACGGGTAATCGATAAGTCCCTGCAATTCGCCGTCGAGCTGCATCAGGGTAATCGAAGCCCCGGCCATCTCCATCGACGTGCAGAAGTTGCCGACCGCCGTTGCGGTGACAGTGATTCCCAGTTCGCCAAGACGCTGCATGACCCGCCGGTTCATGATGTAGAGTTCCATGAGCGGCGTGGCACCCAGCGAGTTGACGAGGACGCTGACGCGGTCGCCCCGTGACGGCGCCATGTCGGAGAGGATCCGGTCAAGCATGTCATCGACGATGGAATCGGCCGGGCGCAGCGGCCCCCGCATCGTTCCAAGCTCGCCATGAATGCCCATGCCGATTTCCATTTCTTCAGCACCGATCTCGAAGTTGACTTTCCGCGTTGCCGGCAGCGAGCAGGGCGCCAGCGCCACGCCCATTGTGTAAGTATGATCATTGGCCTTGCGCGCAATCCGCTCGCATTCGTCGAGCGAAAGCATCTGGTCGCAGGCGGCACCCGCCGCCTTGAAGATGAAGAAGTTTCCCGCCACGCCACGCCGCCGTTCTCTCTCCGCGCGAGGTGCGGAAGCGACATCGTCGGTGCTCACCACCGTGCGCACCGCGATATCTTCCATTGCGGCCATCTCGGCGGCCATGTCGAAGTTCAGGACATCGCCGGCATAGTTGCCATACATGAACAGCACGCCGGCACCGCCATGGGCAGCGCGCGCGCAATCGAGCACCATGTCAGGCGTCGGCGAGGTAAACACATCGCCGATCGCCGCCGCATCCGCCAGCCCCTTGCCGACGAAGCCCAGGAATGTCGGCTCATGCCCGGAGCCGCCGCCGATGACCAGCCCAACCTTGCCAGGGCGTGGCCCGTTCATTGCCACGATTGCCCGCGGATTGTTTACATGCCGTTTTAAATGACGGGGATGCGCCGCCAGCATGCCCTCCAGCATTTCATCCACGGCATCTTCACCCCTGTTGATGATCTTCTTGGTTAGCACGCCATCCTCCTTGCCTTTCGCGGAGCAGGTCTAATACACATGGATCGGAAGGGCCGGCCACGGTTTTCTGTTCGTCGAACCGAGACACTTCCGGAACCGTCTTTCCGGTCGGCATGCGCGAAGTGCTGTCGAGCCGAAACACAACGCATCGTCGAGCCATTGCAGGTACGCGGTTTGGAAATCTGCATCTTATCGTTGCGTGATGCGCGTCTGTTCACCATATTGCAGGTGGTCAATCATTGGGACTCGCTTGGCATACGAATTCAAAGACATTGAAGATTTCCAGCGGTGGCTCAATCAATCGCATTCTGGCGGGCCAGGCCATGCCCACAATGCGGCATCTGCGATTGCTGTTCGTGCCGCATTGCGAGCTACCATCGAATTTGCGCGCTCTGCCAAGCAAGCACCCCGCCCGATTTTTCGTCTCAGCGTACTCTCCTGGGCGGCAGCCAGATACCCGCATAGCAGACCTCGGCTTCTTCCACTAATTAGCGCAGTTTTGAAAGAATTGCCGCACGGAACAATAGGCGCTGCTGCATTGGCGATCGTAGAGGAATCAGTTCCGCCGACAGTTCGGGCAATCGAAAGCAGTCTTGGACCACATATACAAATGTGGGAGGAATACCATCCCGCCTCAGATTATGCGCGTTCAGGAGACGGTGTGAAGCAGCAAGCCCGCCAGGAGCATTTTAGTCGATTCTGGAAATTGCTCAGCGATGATGCCGATTTGTTGGATACCAAAGGAAATGACGCGTTGATGTCCTCACCGTTGGGTGGTGAACTTATTGTACCCTGGGTGCAGAGAGTCATCGATTCCCTTCCGAAGGACGGAGATTGGAGTTGGTGGATAGATTGGTATCGAGGTTTAATTGATGGAAAACCCCTTTGGTCAGAAAACGCCTCAATCCGAATAGCTTCACTCGCGGATGAAACGTGGGCAATGGACCCAACTCATCTTAGGGAAGCAATAAACGACATTGTATGGCAGGACGCACACGGCCTCGATCTGCCAATATCAGTCAAGAATGTATCTGAGCTGAAAAGCTGGGTAGCAGGCTTAAAGCCTGACAGTTTTAAGAATCAAGCCGCGCGTATCGTTGCTGTCCGCATCGAAATCCGAAGAACAGCTCAAGTCGGTTTGTCCAAAAAGCCCTCTTTTGAAGCAGACGTGTTGTCGTCATTTCGAAAGTCTTTGGTCCTCTGGGCTAGTACGCGAAAAGTGAGCACCACAGGTGCCGACGCGCCCGCTGGATTTGAGGCGAACTATGATTTTGAAGCTGCTGTTGGTTTGGTAGCCAATCGAATTAACATATCTGGAGAATCCGGGTCGCAAGCCCATCGTAGGGCATGACGGGATGTAGAGTTTGATGCAAACACGATTGCGCAACAGGGCATTTCCGCATGCATGTCATTACCTCTTTGGCCCATCGAAAAGGGCAATGTTCTGCATCGGGATTGGTCACGTCTCAAGGACTGGTTGAACAAGGACTCGAATTGGGATGTTTGGTTGGATTGGTACAATGCGATTTGCGCGGGGCAAGTATCGTGGCCAGATTCTTCGATTGAGGAAATTATCAATCTGCCGGACGAAGAATGGGCGAGAGGCGCTGTTCACGTCAACGCTCGGATAAAGGACATACTTGAAACTCTCCCGCCGCCACAATCACACGGACCTCATCTCGCAATAAGGGATGGTCGAATAGTTGCGGCCCCACGTTCTGATCTCGAAGAGTCAGAAAACAACATTTCACGCCTTCAAAAGTATTGGCCATTGTTGCGTGATGCTGCTGCCGATTTCGAAAGAGAGGTAGGCAATCGACCTACAAACGATAGCGATCTCCAGCGCCTCAGAAGATGGGCTAGAAGTTATTCTCAGGCAATCGAAGTTGAAAATCTCGGGGAAATTGACTTTGAGTTTCTTGCTGGCTTGGGAACGCTTCTTCAGAATCGGCTCGACGCACCTGAAGGTAACGATCAACAGTATGACATTTCTAGGCTCTCTCAGAAGCAACGTCTGTCACTAAAGAATCTCTGTGATCTCCACGCCTATTTTATCACCTCATCAAAAGCTGGTCTTGCCCTTATCGCTGACGCAGAACGGCAGCAGCGAAACCCGCAAGAAGAACACGAGCTTCGAGGTGCCGGAAAGGAACTTGCGGACCAGCTGCGGCAGTATCCTGAACTGGTGGCACCTGAAACCGTGGATCGAATTCAGGACGCCGCCGAAAACATAGGCGTCGGTAAACAAGCGGAACGCGCAACACTTTTCGGGATTGGAGCACTCAGGAATACCACTATTGTTCTTGCGGCAGGTGGTATACTCGCATCGTTGGCGCCAATTATCGCCATGGGTGGCCTAGAAGGCGTTCTTGCCGGAGCGTTGGCGCTTTGTCTGGTCGAAGGAACAAAAAAGTCCAAGCCCTTTGTCAGTATTGCCGATAAGGTCAAGGATGCATGCAATTTTCTGGGTGACGCTGATCGCGCCAAACTGGAATTGCTGCCTGCGGACGCATACCAAATTTTTGCTGAGTTTATCGTAGACAATCAATCCACACTGCGAAAGATCGCAGGCAAGCGACCAGAATTCCGCTGGTTGCACAAGCAGATTGACATCATCGTAGGTAACTACATCAAGAAATAGGGTGCCCCTCTCAAGCCGCCGCGCGCTGCCGCCTTGCACTGGTCAGCCCGTTATAAAGCGACCGGCCCATGCGCCGCCATTGCGGCATGAGCGGCAGCGCCTGTGCCTTCACCCGCGCATAGGCATTTTCCCCGAGCGCTTCATCGAGCCATTGCAGGTACTGCGGGATATGGGCCCAGCGTTCGATCAGGGCAGGGGTGAGTTCGGCGTGGAATTGCGTGGCCAGCAATTCCTTGCCAACCGACATGATCTGTATCGGTGTCACCCGCGATGACGCAAGGACTTCGGCTCCCGCCGGCAGTTCCTTCACCTCGGCGTGATGCCACTGCATCACCTTGAGCGAGCGGCCGATGCCAGCCGTCATCGGGTGTTGATGCCCCAGCCCGTTGACCTCGATGGAGCCGATGCCGACCTCTGCGGCGCGCGCCAGCCCGATCTTGCCGTCCAGCGCTTCAGCCAGAAGCTGCAAGCCGAGGCAGATGCCCAGATAGGGCCGATTGCGGTTCACTGCCCATTCCCGGATCGCCTGCTTTTCCGCCACGAGCCACGGATGGGCCTCGGTTTCCCACACATCCATCGCCCCGCCCATTACCAGCAGGAAGTCATAAGGCGCCAGCGAAGGGATGGCTTCCCCCCGGTGCAGCATGACAATATCGGTCTCCGCCCCGTCTGCCGCGAGAAACTCGCCGAACAGCCCGGGCGGCTCATCATCCATGTGCTGAAACACAAGGGCACGCTTGATCATCGGGTAACCCCCATGTTGAAGGAACGCGCGATATAAGTGCTGCGCAGCGAATCGCAACATGCTCATTTGTCGCAACCGTCTGTGAGCCTATCGTGACAAACAAAACCAAGACATGACTACACCCCGCATTATTTTCTCCGCCATCTTCCCCTTCGCCTTTGGTTACTTTTTCTCTTACTTGCTGCGGGCGGTTAACGCGGTCGTTGCGCCCGATCTGGTGGCCGATGTGGGGCTTTCTCCGGGTGAACTGGGGCTGCTGACGTCCGCCTATCTGGTGTCCTTCGCCCTGGTGCAGCTACCGCTTGGCGTGTTTCTCGACCGTTACGGTCCCCGCAAGGTGCAGGCCGCATTGTTGACGCTCGCGGCCCTTGGCTGCCTTGCCTTTTCACTAGCGCCCGATTTTACCGGCCTGTTCATGGCCCGCGCTCTGATCGGCATGGGTTTCGCCGCTGGCCTCATGGCTTGTTACAAATCCACCTCTACCTGGGTGCCGCAGGAGCGCCGTTCGCTCGCCAATGCTGCCATCATGTCATTTGGCGCCCTCGGCGTCGTGGTTGCCACCGAGCCAACGGAATATCTGGTCGGCCAGATTGGTTGGCGTCATAGCTTCATGGTCTTCGCCGGCCTGACTTTGCTCGCCGCAGTCCTGGTGTTTCTCGCAGCACCCCGCCGTGACGTCACCACGGAGTTTGCACCCTTCCGCGTTCAGTTCGGCCAGATGATGTCGATCCTCAGGATGCCGCTGTTCTGGCGCCTGGCGCCGCTCTGTGCGCTCACCTCCGGCGTGCAGATCGGCATCCAGACGCTATGGGCCGGTCCCTGGCACCGTGATGTGCTGGGCCTCTCTCGTGAAGCCGTGGCGCACCATCTGCTTTGGCTGGCCTTCACCTTCGTCGCCGGCATCCTCTGCGTTGGCATCGTGGCAGACCGGCTGGGAAGGCGGGGCATCAGTCCCATGAGCGTCATGCTCTGCTTCAATGCGGTTTATTTCCTCGCGCAATTCGTCATCGTCATGCAGTGGCTGCCGCTCGTTGGTATTGCCTGGATGGTTGTCGTCGCCATTGGCCAGGTGGCGATCCTCAGCTTTCCGTGGTTTGCCGCGCGCCTCGGCCCAGGCCTCGCCGGCCGCTCCAATGCCACCATCAATTTTTCCATGTTCGTGGCGGCATTCGCGACCCAGTGGCTGGTTGGCGTCATCATCGGCCTGTTTCCACAAACGCAAACCGGCTATGCGCCAGAGGCTTACCGGTGGGCCTTCGGATTTTTCCTGGTGCTTCAGCTTCTCGCCTTTGCGTGGTATCTGGCGGCTCCCATCGGTCGAGATAAAGCATGAGCAATCCGGTTATCGTTGAACTCACCCGCGGCGGTATCGTCGAAAGCCGCCACACCGGTGCCTATGCCGTGGTCGACAGCACCGGCAGGCTCGTTGCCTCGGCAGGCAAGATTGACGCAGCGGTGTTCCCGCGCTCAGCCATCAAGGCCTTCCAGTGCCTGCCCATGGTGGAAAGTGGTGCTGCAGACAGCTTTGGTCTCATCGACGAGGAGCTGGCGCTCGCCTGTGCCTCTCACAACGGCGAGCCGGATCATGTCCGCGTCGCCCGCCAGATGCTCGCCAAGGCAGGAAATGCCGAAGCAAACTACGAATGTGGCAGCCATTGGCCGGAAGACTTGCAGGCTCATCATGCCCTCGTGCGCGAAGGTGCGGAGCCGGGCCAGGTTCACAACAATTGCTCCGGCAAGCACGCCGGCATGCTGGCGCTGGTCCGGCAATTGGGCGAACCGCCGGAGGGTTACACCAAGATCGGCCATCCGGTTCAGCAGGCGATTGCCCGCACCATTGGCGAGCTTTGCGATGTCGACCTCGCCCAACTGCCATGGGGCATCGATGGCTGCTCGGTACCCACCTGGGCCATTCCGCTCCGCAACATTGCCTTGGGTTTTGCGCGCTTCACCCGCCGTGGACCTGCCGCCGAACGCATCATTGCGGCCGTGCGGAAGCACCCTTTCATGGTGGCGGGCACCGGCGATTTCTGCACCGAGTTGATGACCGCCGTGCCCCGCGTCTTCGTGAAAACCGGGGCCGAAGGCGTGGCTTGCGGTTGCGTGCCCCATGCCGGGCTTGGCATTGCCCTGAAATGTGATGATGGCGCCGGACGCGGATCAAGGACGGCCATGGCCTCTGTCCTCGCCAGTCTCGACGTCTGGACGCCGGAAGAGACCGCCAGGCTCAAATCATTCACCGATGTCGCGCTGAACAACAGGCGAAAAATCCACGTCGGCGATATCCACGCTACGGCAGTATGAGATTGCCGCTCATCCTGATCCTGTCCGGCACCTCTGCACCGGCTTGTCCCAGATCGCCCGATACCGGCTCCGCATGATCCATGCCCATGATCGCCGCCACCTTGGAACCGGAGATGATGTTGTTGGCGACCATCACTGCGCCCGCACCCTCCGTCAGCGACGCCGTGATCCCCTTGCCGCATGAACGGATGACATTGCCGGTGGCTGAAAGATCGCGGCAATAGGGCCCCCAGCCCAGTGCTATTCCCACATCCCTTGCATTCTCGATGGTATTGCCGGAGATCGCCGTATCGGCCTCGGCATAGATGCCCCCGCCGTTCTTGACGCCCTCCGTTGTGCTCCCCTGCGCGTTTCGCACCACATTGCCGCTGCACACCGCCAGCCGCCCGCCCTGGTCCAGATTAGCCATGGAAATGCCGAAGCCCACATCCTCGATCATGTTGCCGGAAACCACCGCACCCTCGAAGGCGAACTCCACGTAGATTGCCACTTCCGCCGTGCGCGAAATTGCGTTGTTCACAATCTGGCAGGAATTGCCCGAATTGTTGCGGATCGCCGAGTAGGCGCAATCGCTCACCCGGTTGTTGCTGACGATGACATTGCCCGCCTTGTAGATGTTGATGCCGTTGCCGTTCTGTCCCGAACCGCCGTCCTTAGCGGCGATGCGCGCCACGCGATTTTCGCAAACGATGGTGCCATCCTCGCGCTTCTCGGTGGTCCACACCAGAATGCCATTATTGCCGATGTCGCGCACATCATTGCCGCGGACCATCAGCCCGGTGGAATCGAGCGCAAACAATGCCGCCTGTGTGATTGTGTCGAACCGGCAGTGCACCACCCGCCCCGAACAGCGCGTCAGCACCAGTCCACTGGCGGCGCCATTTGCAAAGCCGCAATCCTCGATCGCCAGTGCCTCGGCATCTTCCGCCATCACGATGGCCACGCGTTCCATGTCTTGGGGAACAGGCTTGCCGCCGCCATCGAACATAACGCCGCGCAACGTCACGCCGCGCGCGCTGTTGATCTGCATCGCCGGCCTCCCGTCTGCCGAGACAATCCGCGTATGGCCCGCCACCCCTTCAATGACGACGGTCTCGCCAATCTTCAGTCCCGAGGCAATGAACGTGCCCGCCGGCAATCGCAGCACGCCGCCGCCCTGCACTGCTTCGTCGATTGCCGCCTGCAACACCTTCGACTGGTCGATGCCGCTGCTGGGCTTCAGCCGTTTCACCTGCGCCGACGCGAAGGGAACAGTGGCGGCTGCGGCCATCGCGGGCAGGACAATCCGGCGGCTAATCTTCATTTGACAACTCCCTCGGGGCGCGCGCGTCATGGGATTGTTACATCCCTCCGCAATCTATGTGCTTAACCGCGAAATCCACCAGAGGCAAAGCAGGAGAGAACAATGAGCGACAACATGATGTCCCGCGTGCAGAAATGCGAAGCAGGTGAAGACCTTGGCAGCAACGGCTCGGCCAATCCGCTTATTGGCGATATCATTGCCGCGCGCTTCAACCGCCGCGATATTCTGAAAGGCGCGCTCGCCGTCACCGCCATAAACACGGCAATCGGCGGTTTGGCGCTGTCTGCCGCGCCGAAAGCTCTGGCAGCCACTGCAAGTTTCGGCTTTTCCGAAATCGAAGCAGGCGTGGACCCGAACCACCACGTCGCACCCGGCTACAAGGCCGATATCCTGATTCGTTGGGGCGATGCCGTTCTCCCCGATGCGCCCGAATTCGATCCCATGGCCCAGACTGCCCAGGCCCAGGCGCGTCAGTTCGGTTACAACAATGATTTCGTCGGTTATTTCCCCATCGATGGTTCAAGCGATCATGGCCTGCTCGGCGTCAACCATGAATACACCAGCGAATATCTGATGTTCCCCGGAATCGTCGCGGGCCAGGATCGCAGCGAGATGACCAGGGAACTCGTCGACATCGAGATGATGGCCCATGGCGGCGCCGTCATCGAAGTGAAGCGTGAAAACGGTGCATGGCGCGTAGTCCAGAACTCGAAATTTGCAAGACGCATCACTGCCGCCACGGAGATGCTGCTCACCGGTCCGGCGGCCGGTCACGATCTGCTCAAGACCAGTGCTGACCCGTCTGGCACCAAAGTCCACGGCATGATCAACAATTGTGCCGGCGGCAAGACGCCCTGGGGCACATGGCTGGCGGCGGAGGAAAACTTCAATGGCTACTTCATGGGCTCTGGCGACGGTGCCCATCCCAATGCGGCAGCCTTCAAGCGCTACGGTGTTCCCGGCAATTCATACAACTGGGGCGCCTATGACGAGCGCTTCGACATCGCCAGGGAGCCCAACGAAGCCAATCGTTTCGGCTGGATGGTGGAGATCGACCCGTTTGAGCCCGGGAGTACCCCGAAGAAGCGCACGGCCATGGGCCGCCTCAAGCATGAGGGCGCGGAGACCATCCTCAACAAGGATGGCCGCGTCGTCTGCTATTGCGGCGATGACGAACGCTTCGACTATGTCTATCGATTTGTTTCGGAGGGACAGTTCGATGCGGCCAATCGCGAGGCCAACCGCGATCTTCTCGACAAGGGTATCCTCTCTGTTGCGCGCTTCGATGCCGATGGCAGCCTGGAATGGCTGCCCCTTGTGCACGGCCAGGGGCCGCTCACCGCGGAAAAAGGTTTTGCCACTCAGGCCGACGTTCTCATCAATGCGCGGCTTGCCGCCGATGCGCTTGGCGCCACCAAGATGGACCGTCCCGAGGATATCCAGCCCAATCCGAAGACCGGCAAGGTCTATGTTATGCTCACCAACAACACCAAGCGCGACGCCGGGCAGATCGATGCCGCCAATCCGCGCGCCGAAAACAAGTTCGGCCACATAATTGAAATGACGCCGCCCGATGCCGATCACGCCGCGGCGAAGTTTACCTGGGAGATCCTGGTGAAGTGCGGCGACCCGTCAATAGCCGAAGTCGGCGCGACCTTTTCGTCAGCCACCACGAAGGATGGCTGGTTCGGCATGCCGGACAATTGCGCCATCGATGCCGAAGGCCGCCTGTGGATCGCCACCGACGGCAACAATGTCAGGGCAACCGGCCGCGCCGATGGCCTGTGGAGCCTGGAAACCGAAGGCGAACTGCGTGGCACTTCGAAGCTGTTCTTCCGTGTACCTTTGGGGGCTGAACTCTGCGGTCCGGCATTCACGCCGGATGGCAAGACTTTGTTTCTTTCCGTGCAGCACCCAGGTGAGGAAGACGCAGAGGGCAATCCCGGCAGCTTCGCCAATCCGCCCACGCGCTGGCCTGATTTCAAGGAGGGCATGCCGGCCCGTCCTTCCATCGTGGTCGTCACCAAGGACGACGGAGGTCCGATCGGCGCCTGATACAGCGGCGGCGCGGCAGTCTCTTGCATTCCGCGCCGCCGCGCCGCAACCTGTCACCAAGGCGTCACATTCGAGGGGAGTCCACGTCATGCGTGCAGTGTTGGCAACGGCCGCAGCCTTTGCGGTTTTGGCGGTGGCGGCGCCCGTCGAAGCGACCGAACTCACCGTCATGAGCTATAATATCTGGGGCGGCGGGGCCAACGAGAAGAAGCCGGTCGATGAAACCGTGGCCGTCATCAAGGCGGTCGGTGCCGATATCATTGGCGTTCAGGAAACCCGCCTCGAAAGTGATCCGTGCACGGCGGAAACCTGCCCTGCGGCCGGTGAGAGCGTGGCAAAGAAGATCGCCGATGCGCTGGGCTTTCACGTCTATGACCAGACCGCCACGAATGACGCGCTATGGGCCAATGCCATCATCAGCCGGTATCCCATGGCGAAGCCGACGCCGAATGACCTTGGCGTCGAGATTGAAGTCGATGGCCGCAAGGTTCACATCTTCAACATCCATCTTGATGACTCGCCCTATCAGCCCTACCAGCTGCTCAACATCGAATACGGCCCCTTTCCCTATT
>JANMMJ010000291.1:0-5761 GCA_031373255.1 Hyphomicrobiales bacterium | reverse complement strand
GCAAAGAAGTGTCATGGAGCGGCTCAATCATGCCATTCCCAGTCGTCGAAAGGATCAACCGTGGTCAAGGCTGAACTCGGAACCAAGCGCACGTGCCCGTCCTGCGCTACGCGTTTCTACGATCTCTTGAAGAACCCCATCGTCTGCCCGAAATGCGGCGCAAACTTCGTCGCGGCCTCGGTGTTGCCGTCGAAGGGCGACATGCCGGCCATGCCGCCGATGCCGAAGCCGCGCGAGGCCGAGGTCGATGATATCGAAGTGGCCGATGTCGAACTCGTCAGTCTCGAGGATGCGGAAGCCCCCGACGTCGCCGACGATGAAACCGCTGGTATCGAGGATGTCGATCTGGGCGAGGACGCCGGCGCCACCGAAAGCGAGGACGATACGTTCCTCGTGGAGGAAGAAGAGGAAGGCGATAACATGTCGGGCCTTCTCGATGGCCCGGGCGGCAAGGAAGACGAAGAAGAGAGCTGAAGAAATTCCGCTTGATTGTTGGCTTGGGCGGAACTAGGTTCCGGCCGCTTCGCCGCCCCCAAAGCGGTGTTCAGGAATGGTTTAAGGGGTCATAGCTCAGTTGGGAGAGCGCTTGAATGGCATTCAAGAGGTCGGCGGTTCGATTCCGCCTGGCTCCACCATCCAGTCTCTGACGAACTCACAGTTCTCTGTACACTCCCGAATAGCCCCGACAGTTCCGTGGCTTGCGCAGTATGCTCGGCCCAATTGCAGTCTCACAAGAGACTTTGCAGGAGCCATTTCCCCCGTATTCTCGGCACCGTCTCAGGGCCTCGAAAACATTTTCCCAAAATCCCTATCTCAGTTGTGCCGAGACTGGTTCGTCAGTGAGGCGAGACACGTTCGTCAGTTGCTCGGTTCTGGCTCAAGATGCTCGAACGAAAGTAGCTGGACACCACAGGTGACCAGCCACGAAGACCTAAGGTCTACGTCCGCTTCAGCCGAGACCGAACTGTTGCCGTTGCAGAACCCAGTCGGCAGGAAGATCAGTCATCTGGGAGACACCTAGACCGCGAGGCAGTCTGCCGTCGATAGCGGCCTGCACAATGTCAGGCGCCAGGAAAGCAAGCGACAGGGTCGAGCGGACAGTCTTCTCGGAGATCTGATGCTTCGCTGCCAGCTCCGCGATGTCCTCCGCATCGCCCGATATGAGTTGATCCATCCAACATCGTCCCTGCGCAACAGCCTTGAGAAGTCTCGTCCGCGCTTCGCTCCGGATGGGCCTCGCTGAGGTGGCCGGTTTATCATTGCCCAGAACTTCCCGCTTGCGGATTGCTGACGGCTTCGTCCAGGCGATGGTCAGGAATTCAGTTCCAGTTCGATTTTCAGGTTGATCTGTCTCCGAAGGCGCAACTTCGGTCGCAATCAAGCTGACAACCAAGCGGTCAGGGTGCACCACGACTTTTTCGACCGAGTTCCGGACAAGCCCGACAGCAACGTCGTTCGCAGTGGAGCCCGGAACAATCTCCATGTGTTTCTGGATCGCTTCTGCCACCACCTGCTCGATCTCACCTGCGGAGACACGATAGACTGACCCGGCTCTCGCCTTCTGCCCCTGCGCCAGAACCCACGACTGGTAGTAGCGATAGCGGACGCTGCCCTTTTTCACATGAATGGGGGTCATCCGGTTGCTTGCATCGTCGAAGATGAGACCTGCCAGCATGGCGCCGGATCGCTCATAGCCTTTCCGCTTTCTGCTTCCGCCTTCGCTGCGAATCGACTGGACGGTGTCAAAGACATCCTCGGAGATGATTGGTTCATGCTCACCGGGATAACTCTTGTCCCTGTGATTGATCTCTCCGAGGTACATGCGGTTTCCCAACATGTGGGAGAGGGGACCGGTGGTGAAGGGAATGCCGCCGATCTCATCACCGGACGCGAGTTTTCGGACCCTCGACCGGATGTCCCGGTTCTCCAACTCCCGGATCAGGGCTGGGATCGACTTGAGCTGGCAATACAGTTCGAAAATCAGGCGCACGGCATTGGCTTCGGATTCTTCGGCGACGAGTTTGCGGTTTTCCACCCGGTAGCCATAGGGAACGACCCCACCCATCCAGAGACCCTTCTTCTTAGAGGCGGCGATCTTGTCCCGAATGCGCTCGCCGGTGACTTCCCGTTCGAACTGGGCGAAGGAAAGCAGCACGTTGAGGGTGAGTCGGCCCATGGAGGTGGTGGTGTTAAAGCTCTGGGTCACCGAGACGAAGGAGACTTGGTGGGCATCGAACAGCTCCACCAGCTTGGCGAAGTCGGCGAGGGACCGCGTGAGACGGTCCACCTTGTAGACGACGATGACGTCGAGCTTGCCGGCTCCCACATCTGCCAGAAGCCTCTGTAGCGCTGGCCGTTCCATGGAACCGCCGGAGTATCCCCCGTCATCGTAAGCATCACGCAGGCAGATCCAGCCTTCGTGGGCCTGACTCTTGATATAGGCCTCCGAGGCTTCACGTTGGGCATCGAGAGAGTTGAACTCCTGTTCCAATCCCTGGTCCGTCGACACCCTGGTATAGATCGCGCAGTGCGTGGTCTTTGACGGCTTCATGCCCCAGCCTTCACCCTGCTCTTGGCGAGACCGAAGAAGCGCTGGCCGTTCCAGTTCGTGCCGGTGATGGCCTTGGCCACCGCCGACAGACTGGAGAAGGTCTTGCCACTCCAGGCATAGCCCTCTTCCAGTGCCATCACCCGGTGCTGGACTCCGTCATGTTCCCGAACCAGCACCGAACCGGGTTTGAGGCGGCGATCTTCCGGATAGGGGACGTCGGGGTCTCTCCCCACCTCGAGATCAGCTGCGATCCGTTGAAGGAAACCCGACGCCTGTTTCGACAAATCGCCCGAATTCTGAACCTGAAGGCGATATGCAAACAGACGGGCTACCAGGGATTTGGGCAATCGCGTCGATGGTGAGCCGCCCAGATGGCTCCGCCAGACTGTCGCCAACTCGGCCGCTGTCATTCCCGGCAGGTGCGCGAGATCGACCGGCAACTCCTTTACCGTGCTCACCGATCCCCTCCAGCGATAAAGTACCGACGCGGCTTGCCGTCCTCCTGACTGCTGTTGATCTGAATGCCCTGCTTTTTCTTCAGCGTGCCGGACATGAAACCGCGGACACTGTGGGCCTGCCAGCTGGTAGCCTTCGTCAACTCAGCTAAGGTGGCGCCGTTGTTGCGCCGTAGCAGGCCAATAATTTTTGCAGCTTTCGTGGTTGTGACGGGTTTCTGTGGCTTGGATGCAGTCTTTGGCATGGGTGGTTCTCCTGTTTCGGGAACCACATGCTGGCCCCCTCACCACCCAAAGCCCGCGTTCAAGCGGGCTACATTCTGCACCCCTTCGGGGCGGTTCTTGCCCAACCAGCAATGCTCAGTTCTGTTCGGAAGTCCAGCACAACGGCTCACCAGAATGTCGCGAAAAAAGTCGGAAATTTGAGTGAGGATTACCCCGCCACGACAGGGGCCACGCATTGGCAAGCTCTGGGATATTCTGACAGGTAACAACGTGAAGGCGAAGCAGAGCATTGCCCGCATTGATGTGGCCTCAGCTAGGTTCATCCGGTGGCTCGACTACTACGACCGCAAGGTGACCTGGATGGTAGAGGGTAGCCGCCTTGGTGCGCGGGTTATCACGATAGCTCAGTGGGCTGCTTTATTGCAGACGCCTACACTTGTGGTAGTGTGATGACATAATGCCCAATGAAGAGATCCCCATTAATCCTGCTGTTCTAGCTTGGGCACGTGAGCGGTCAGGAGTCACACTGGCGGATGCGAAGCAGTCATTTAAGAACATAGACGCTTGGGAGGAAGGAACGTCCTTTCCTACCTATCCCCAGCTTGAACAACTCTCGGAATCTTTCAAAATTCCGATTGCAGTGTTCTTCTTCCCCAAACCACCAGAGTCTCCGCCTATAGCCGAGACCTTCCGAACAATTCCAGATGCAGAATTTACCAGTCTTCCTGGGCAGATTCGCTTGCTCCTTAGGAAGGCCAAGGCGATGCAGCTCAATCTTGCAGAGTTGCACTCGGGAGTGAATCCAGCAGAGAAATTAATTACGAGGGATTTCCAAGTCTCTTCGCGCATCGACGTGCAACGGCTAGCATCAACGGTGCGAGAATATTTGGACGTGCCTTTAGAACAGCAAACACAGTGGGCAGATGACGACGATGCCCTCAGCGGGTGGCGAAGTGCGCTTCTAAAGGTTGGGATTTACACATTTAAAGATGCGTTCCGCGCGAGTGAGTTCTCTGGATTTTGCCTCTATGACGAGATCTTTCCTATTATCTATGTGAACAACACCACGTCAAAGACGCGGCAGATCTTCACACTCTTCCATGAGCTGGCGCATCTAATCTTTCACACGAGTGGCATTGATACCCTCAAAGACGAATTCATTCCGAACCTCGACGCGCGGTCGAAGAGAATTGAAGTCTTATGCAATGAGTTTGCAGCGAAATTTCTTCTGCCGGAGAAGGTTATTAATGCCGAGCTTGAGGGAAAACCTCCTACAGAAGCCACTGCAACATCTATCGCCAGCAAATTCCATGTTAGCCGTGAAGTAATTTTTCGAATATTTCTTGACCGTGGCCAAATCACAAAAGACGTTTACACAGAAGCAACCGTTCGGTGGGCTGCCCAAAAGAAAGCAGACAGCTCTGGGGGCAACCATTACTGGACGAAAATCGCCTACCTGGGGCGAGACTACATTGGATTAGCCTTCAATCAGTATCATCGGCGCCGCATAGATAGCGAGCAGTTGGCAGAGTACCTTGACACAAAACCGAAAAATCTGAGCACCCTTGAAGAATACTATGTGCGGGGCGGCGAATAATGTACGTCTTCGACACTTCCCCTCTGTCATCTCTTTTCAAGAATTATTATCCCGCCAGGTTTCCCACACTCTGGGAAAAGTTTGCCGAACTGGTGGAGGCTAACAGCATTGTTTCGACCCGCGAAGCTCTGAGAGAGTTAGAAGACGGTCCTGTTGAAGCGGCGGCAAAATGGGCAGCAGCCAATAAGACTGTGTTCGCCACTCCAGTTGCGGCCGAAGGGCATTTTGTTGCTCAGATTTACGGCGTACCTCATTTTCAACAGAACATCGAACAGCAGAAGATTCTGCGAGGCGGCAAGAACGCTGACCCCTTCCTAATTGCAAAGGCAGCTGTGGAAAAAAGGACGGTTGTCACGCTCGAGGTTTTCAAGAAAAATGGTGCTAAGATACCGAATATATGCGGACATTTTAAAGTGCCTTGCTATTCCTTAGAGGAATTCATGGAAGAAGAAGACTGGACGTTTTAGGTCAGCCGCAAGGAGGCAGCCGACCGCGTGCGGGAATGGCAAGTTTGTTCATGCTGCGATGAGAGGACGAGATATTTCCTGTCTCCCATTCAATGGCCACCCGCGTGCCGTTAGGAGCATGTGTTACGAAATCGAAGCCGCCAAAGTCTGAAGTAATCGGCTCGCGATACTGTTGCTTGGGGGGATAGAGTTGGATTGGTGGCTGTTGCCGATTGCGGCTTAGATCCACAACGCCTTCAGGGTTGCAGCCTTGCACGCGGGTCTGGCACCAATGATGCGATAGCTCATCATGGGCGGATTGCTCGGCCTGTGCCAGCACGGCCATGGCGGCAGGCTCGACCGGCTCGGTAGCCTGGCCCCGGATCATCAGCAGAGCCAGGATACCATCGATTGGCTTGAGCGGCGGCTCCATCCCGAACAGCATTGATCGAAGAGACTGGTTCCTGCAGGCGATTGCGGACCACAC
>JANMMJ010000302.1:0-4680 GCA_031373255.1 Hyphomicrobiales bacterium | reverse complement strand
CCAATCTTGATCGGCGGGTTGCGTTGCGTTAGGAGAAGGGGACGCACTGACGGGGAGAAATCCGATGCCGCTCACACGCCGCCAGCTATAGACTTCGGCGCTTGCGACGGGGCTCATACCCGGCGACCCGGCGCTGGCGCTTTTGGGCGAGCCGTTTCCGGTCTCGGAAAAAGATGTGAAAGCGGTGGCCTTCAAGTATCAGCGGCTCGAGATCGAGTACGACACGCAAGAGCCGGCGGGCACCATCGTGGTCGATGGCAAGCGCTGCTTTCTCTATCACGTGATGGGCAATGGCCAGGCCATGCGCTATGGCGTGGGGGCCGGCAAGGGGGCCGGTTCATGGAAGGGCGAGGCGGTCATCAAGCGCATGGCGAAATGGCCGGTGTGGGTGCCGACGCCGGACCATATCGCGCGCTATCCGAGCCTCGCCAAACACATCAACGGCATGCCGGGCGGCCCGGACAATCCGATGGGCGCGCGAGCCCTCTATCTCTATCAGGGCGAGGTCGACACGGTCTACCGCATCCATGGCGCGACCAAGCCGTCGGACATCGGGCGCAAAGTCACGGCGGGCTGCATCGGCCTCCTCAACATCGACGTGATCCACCTCTATGACCAGGTGCAGATCGGCACGCGCGTCGTGGTGCTTTAGGCGCGAATTTACCGTCATCCCAGCGCAAGCTGGGATCCAGCTACCTGTTAAAAAGAAAAGCGGGATTCCCGCCTGCGCGGGAATGACGATAGAGGTGAGGAGCAATGCCTACTTGTCATGGCCATGGTCGTAGAAGGCCTTCATGACGATCTGCCATTTGCCATCGTGGCGGATCAAAGTGAGATAGTCCGTCCAGGTCGTGCCGAAACATTCATCGACGACCTTGGCCACCGCAATATCGCCGGTCACGTCGATCATCGGGATATCGAACCTGAAGGCGAAACCTTCGGGCTCTTTCTTCTCCGGCTTGATGGCCTCGATGAATCCATCACGCGGCATGAACTCATAGGCACCGCGATAGTGCCCGGCCTGCATGCAGAGCGGATGCATGGCGCCCCGCAGGCGTTCATACTGGCCATAGATCATGCCATTCAGATAATCCATCACGACAAACCGGATGGCCTCCGCATCGCGCTCGTTTGTCATTTGCGATTCTCCCCTGTACGTCGTTCCCCATGATAAAGAGGATTGCTGCCGCTGTCCTTCTCCTCGCCGTTGCCTTGCTGGCGGCGTGGCAGCTCAGTCCGTGGCCCTCGGCGCTGCGCGGGCTTGTGCTCCACTGCGGCATCTACGATCCCGAAGCGCTCAATGGTGAAGGCGCCATGGCCAATTTCCTGAGGACGGCAGTGTGGTCCTATCTCGGCACGAAGACGCTCGATCCCGCCCAGTTGCCCGCGGGTTTTTCCATCCGCCGCAAACTTTCTGGGAAGCTGCCGCCGCTTTTCATCACAGCGGGCAATGCCGACCCGCTGCCGCCGCATTCGCTCACACTTGCCGCGGAGGCGGCAAAGCTCGGCATCAATGTCGACAGCCTGTTCTTTCCGGACAAGCACACGCCGCCGCTCCAGCACGAATACGAATTCGACCTCGATGTTGAAGCAGGCAGGATCGCCCTTCATCGCCGCCCACGCGGAGTAGGGGGCTGAGACAGGTATCACCCTCTAACGCAATGAGCCTACTTTGCTAGTTTCGTAACCCCGTTTCGCCATCAGCGTTGCAATTTCTGCGGAACAATAGAATGATACTGCAACCCGATTATGGAGAAAGGGCATGGAGCAATATTCGCTTGGATTGCTGATTTATCGCCTGGCAACGCTTGCACTTGGCCTTCTCCTTTTGGTTGTGCCAGCCCGGGCTGATTTCCTCGCAGCGCAATCGGCTTACAATTCCCAAACGGTTGACGATCAAGTGTCTACAACCTTCGGGCTAGTTGCCACTGGTGATTTCAACGGCTTTCACGGCTACGGGTTCACAGAGCGCTATTACAAAGCGATCCTCGCTTTCGAAACGCGCGAAAACCTAAACGTCGATGGCGTCTTGCAACCTTGGGAACTCGTGCGACTGAAAGACGAGGCTTCAAAATTTTTCGCTCGGTATGAATTGCAGTCGCGGTTGCATGCCGTGACCGGATCAAAGCTTTATGTACCTCGCAATCTATTCGACAAGGAATTCGCATACGAGAAGGGGGTCATGTTTCAGCGAAACGATCACGAATTGTCCCTGTCCTTCGCGGCGCATTCTCGTTTTGATACCAGTTTCTCGGATCTGTTCGAACTGTTGCGCCAACCTGTAAGCGACCGCTCAGTTAGCTACAGCAGGCTTCGGCCTTCTTTCTTTGTCATCACTGGTGAAAATAAAGGTCGCAAGTTCTATACCTATATGGAGCAGGTGCCCTACGGTGCATCTGGCTTCACGCTCTCTTGGGGTCTGAAATTCGAGGGCGCCGCGGGTCGATTGACCACCTTGATGGCCAACTCATTCTTGGCGATTCCGTCACAGCAAACTCCGTCCGCCCCATCGATTGAAATTGAAGCGCCGCCTTCCGCCAGCAGTGTTGCCCAAGAACCACCCAAACAGGAAGAACCAAAATCTGGTGCTGGCACTGGATTCAAGATCACATCCGAGGGCCATATCCTGACTAATTTTCATGTCGCTGGAAAATGCAAATCGATTTCAGTAAGACGCCCGGGCACCGTGCCAGTTGCGGCACGTGTGATCGCTGGCGATGAACGCAATGACCTTGCACTGTTAAAGGCTGATCAGCCTATTGAAGGTCCAGTTGCAGAGTTCCACGACGGTGCGCCAGTCAAAGCAGGTGCCGAGATCGTCATCTATGGCTTTCCGTTGACACAACTCCTATCCAGTAGCGGCAACGTCGTTACGGGCAACGTGACGTCACTAGCCGGTATTGGCGACAACAGCAGCTTGTATCAGGTCTCGGCTCCAGTGCAGCCCGGAAATAGTGGTGGTCCGGTCCTCGACAGGGAAGGCCGTGTGGTCGGCGTTGTTGTCTCGAAACTTGATTCCCTGTTCGCGCTGAAGGAACTTGCCGATATCCCTCAAAATGTGAACTTTGCAATTAAGGCTAGCGTTGCGCAAAATTTTCTCGATGGCGCTAATGTCGCATATATCCGCCAATCCAACGGCGCAGAATTAAAGACAACAGCACTGGCGGAAAAGGCACAGGGTTTCACCTATCTCGTAGGGTGCCGGAATTAATTACTCTGAGCAACATGTCATCGCATTCAAAAAATCTGTATTGCGACGTCCGGTTCAGAGCATTAGCTTTCGGGCGTAATTGGAGATGGTCTTTTTGTCCCTCGCCTTTCTTATCACCACCAGCGAAAACTCTGGCCTCAGATGATCCAAGGATTGGGAGCGGAGCAGGTCAGGTGCGAACTCAATAAATTACTTGGGCGGACAAAATCGGCGGTATAGGCTAGCGGCTAGAAACGGCAGGGGGAGACGCTACGATGGATAGAGCCGGGGAACTACGCGCCATCCTTCGCGACCTGCCGGGCATATATAAGTCCGGAGACATAGAGGGGTATCTGGATCGCTACGCCAACGACATGACGTCATATTTCGAGGGGGTCATTTCGAACTGCGAAGAGGCCTGCAATTTTATACGATCGATCTTTAGAAATGGCGGAAAGACACTGGAATTGAGTGCCGGCGACCGCACTCAAATCCTGTTCAGCGAAGACACCGATGCAGCTACGCTGTGCTACCCGTGGCGAGAGAAGTTTCGATATGGTGATGGCCGCGTGACCGATACCGAATATTTCCAAACCGAAGTGTGGTTTTGCCGCGCTGGTCAATGGAAGATTGTGCACGTCCATCTTGCGATCACCAAAGAGCACTCAATCCCGGCTTGAACGACTGAGCAAGCGATTTGCCGCGTCAATCCCAGCAGGTGCCCCATGTCCCTCGCCTTTCTCATCACCACCTTCATCATCGTTGCCTCGCCCGGCACGGGTGTGATCTACACACTTGCCGCGGGCCTGGCGCGGGGGCCGCGCGCGGCTGTGGTGGCGGCCTTTGCCTGTACGCTCGGCATCGTGCCCCATATCGCCGCCGCAATGCTCGGCCTTGCGGCACTTCTCCACGCAAGTGCGCTGGCCTTCGCCGTGGTCAAGTATGCGGGTGTTGCCTATCTGCTCTTCATGGCCTGGCAAACGCTCCGCGAGCGGGGGGCACTCCGCGTCGATGCCGCGGCGGGAGCACCTTCGGTGGCGCGGGTGCTGCGCGATGGCATCGTGGTCAACATCCTTAATCCCAAGCTGTCGATCTTCTTCGTGGCCTTCCTGCCGCAGTTCATGGACCCGGCCGATCCGGCACCCCTGTGGCGCATGGCGGAGCTCAGCCTCGTGTTCATGGCCGTCACGTTTGCGGTGTTTGCACTCTATGGCGTGTTCGCCGGGCTGATGCGGGCGCAGGTCTTGTCGCGGCCGCGCATCCTGGGCGCACTGCGGATCAGCTTTGCCGCGGCCTTCGGGGCGCTGGCGGCGCGCCTCGCTGTGGCGGAGCGCTGAAGCGCCGTCATCCCCGATCCCGGGCGGTGCCGCCATATTGACAAGCATCGGACGCGATGCAAGCATCCGGCCAGAGAGAACCGTTGTGGAATTGCGCAAGGGAGTGCCGCCATGTGCATGTCTTCGCTGCGATCCGTGGCCGCGCTGGCGGCG
>JANMMJ010000296.1:0-2383 GCA_031373255.1 Hyphomicrobiales bacterium | reverse complement strand
CCCGCATGCGCGGGGTCGGCCAACGAAAAGTCGACGAGCCGATTGTAGACGAGATCAGTCTCGTGCCCGTCCAGAAGGAGTTTGCCCGCCTTGTATTCTAGCGCCGATGCATCCCCGATCACAGCGTCAATGCCATTCTTGCGCAACAGCTGCCGCGCCAGAATGAATTCGGGAAAGAGGTATTGCTCTTCCGGCCGGTCGTCGACAATCGCCACGCGGCGCGGCCGGCCTGCGCCACGCTGGAGCCGCCATTCCGACGTGAATACGTCCAGCGCGTGGCCATCGAAGTCTTCCGCCTGCATCTCGATGAGCCCGCGCTCGATTTCGCTGCAACAAGCCTTCTGGGCTTTGGCGAGCAGGGCGTTGATGAAGGCGCCGCCGGCATTGGTGTTCACCTCGATCAGCCTCGGGCCGCTGTCATCGAGATGGAAATCATAGCCCATGAAAGCGCCAAGCGGGCCTAAATCCCTTTGCGCGGATTCCGGTGCCCAGGCGAGAACCGCAGTCTGGTAGCCGGGCAACTTCGCTGCCGCCTCGATGGCTTCGACGATGCCGCACATTTGCGCGATTGCCTCCGACGAGAGGAACACAAGGACGTTGGAGAGCAGGTTTGGGCGGCTTTCGAGCTGTTCAACGCTGAAGGCGGGATCATCCACCGCACGGCCAACGGTGTCCGCCAGAAGTTTGCGGTCAAGGGTAGTGCAGAGGCAGCGCTGGTTCAGCCGGCCGGAGATTTCGAGTTCTACCGAATGGCGATCGGTGGCGGAAGGTAAGTTCATGGGGTGCTCTGCCATGTTCATGGCCCGGACGTGTCTTCAGGCAACGCATTCCATAGAATGATTGCGGGCTCGGTGACAAGCTTATGGCCGTAACCCAGAATGCTGAGTGACGCTGTGCCGAGAAGAAAATGCAGTGCCTGTTCTATCCCCAGTCCGATCCAGCGCGCAGCGAGGACGCGTCCGAAGTGGCCATGCGAGAAGATGGCGATATCGCCCTCCAGATTCCGGAGTCTGGCAATGACCCGATCCGCGCGCAAGGCAACCTGGGTTGCCGATTCACCGCGCCGGCACCCGTCCTTGAAGACATTCCAGTCTGGGTTTCTCTCGCGAATTTCATCTGTCCGCAGGCCTTCGAATTCGCCGTAGTCCCACTCCGCAAGATCGGAATCGATTTCCGCAGGTCTGTTCAATGCTGCCAACTCGGCTGATCGGAGTGCGCGTTGGAGCGGACTAGTGAACACGTGGTTGAAACTGACGCCATGAAGCCGGTCTGCCAGCCTGCGGGCGTCCTGTTCGCCCCTTTCAGTCATTGGAATGTCGGTTCGGCCCGTGTGCTGGCCGGAGATCGACCACGCCGTTTCTCCGTGGCGAACCAGATACAAGCGCTGAAGCAATGGCATCGAACTACGCGCTCGCAGCCCATTGCCAGTTGCGGATTTCCGGCATGTCCTCACCGTGTTCGGCGATGTGGCGTTTGTGTTCGACAAGCTTGTCGCTGACGGCTTGTTTTACGTGGGCCGCGCTGGCACCTAGTTGCGGCACGCGATCTATGACATTGGCCACGAGGTGGAAGCGGTCAAGGCCGTTCATCACCACCTGGTCGAACGGCGTGCTCGTTGTGCCTTCTTCCTTGTAGCCATGCACATGAAAATTTCCGTGGTTGGCGCGGCGATAGGTGAGCCGGTGGATGAGCGCGGGATAGCCATGATAGGCGAAAATGACCGGTTATCGACAGTGAAGAGCCGGTCAAACTCGGCATCGCCCAAGCCGTGCGGATGGTCGCCCTGCGACTGGAGCTTCATTAGGTCAACGACGTTGACAACCCGGACTTTGAGTTCTGGAAAATGCGTCCGCAACAAATCGACGGCGGCCAGGGCCTCAAGCGTCGGCACATCGCCGCAGCACGCCATGACAACACCCGGTTCGCCGCCTTCGTCGCTGCCCGCCCAATGCCAGATCCCGATTCCGGCCGCACAGTGCTGGATGGCAGCTTCCATGCCGAGCCACTGCGGAGACGGCTGCTTGCCAGCGACGATGACATTCACGTAGTTGCGGCTGCGCAGGCAATGGTCCGTCACCGACAGAAGCGTGTTGGCATCGGGAGGCAGATAGACGCGGATGACTTCCGATTTCTAGTTTGCGACGTGGTCGATGAAGCCCGGATCCTGGTGGGTGAAGCCATTGTGATCCTGCCGCCACACATGCGATGTGAGCAGGTAGTTCATCGAGGCGATTGGCCGCCGCCAGGGAATACCGCGCGTCACCTTCAGCCACTTGGCGTGCAGGTTGAACATCGAGTCGATGATGTGGATGAACGCCTCGTAGCAGGGAAAGAAGCCATGGCGGCCGGAGAGCAGATAGCCTTCGAGCCAGCCCTCGCATTG
>JANMMJ010000276.1:0-10913 GCA_031373255.1 Hyphomicrobiales bacterium | reverse complement strand
GCCGAACTTGCCCGCCAGCAGTTTTCAGGCCCGCAATTGCTTCCCGGTCCGACTGGCGAGCGCAATGAATTGTCGCTGCATGGCCGCGGTGTTTTCGCCTGCATCGCGCCCTGGAACTTCCCGCTTGCAATATTCACCGGTCAGGTCGCTGCGGCCCTCGCTTCAGGCAATGCGGCGATCGCCAAACCGGCCGAGCAAACCCCGCTGATTGCACATGAAGCGGTGAAATTGATGCTGGCGGCAGGCATTCCACCCGACGTCCTGCACTTCCTGCCCGGCGATGGCGCACGCATCGGCAAGACGCTTCTGGCCCATGCGGCATTGTCAGGCGTCGCCTTTACCGGCTCCAACGAAACCGCCGCCATCATCAATCGCGCCCTTGCCGCGCGTGAAGGTGCGATTCCGGCGCTGATCGCCGAAACCGGCGGCATGAACGCCATGATCGTCGATAGTTCTGCACTTCCCGAGCAGGCTGTACGCGACGTGCTGGCCTCTGCCTTTGATAGCGCCGGGCAGCGGTGTTCGGCCGCGCGAGTATTGTTCGTGCAGAACGATATTGCGCCCCGCCTGATCCCGATGCTGAAAGGCGCAATGTCTGAATTGCGGATTGGCGATCCCCTCGATTATGCCACCGACGTTGGTCCGGTAATCGACGATGAGGCGAAGAAATCGCTTGAGCAGCACAAGTCCAGAATGGCGCGCGAGGGAACCACCATCGTTGATCTGCCTCTGCCGGAAGCGGCCAGGGCTGGCACCTTCGTGTCACCCGCCTGCTACGAGCTGAATTCGATTTCAACCTTGAAGCGCGAGGTCTTCGGACCCGTGCTTCACGTCGTGCAATATGACGGGTCACGCCTTTCCGAAGTGTGTGACGCGATCAATGCGACGGGGTTTGGCCTCACACTGGGCTTGCACACGCGTATCGAATCCACCGCCGACGAAGTCCGCAAGCGCCTGCGCGTCGGCAACATGTATGTGAACCGCAACCAGATCGGCGCCGTCGTTGGAGCGCAGCCATTTGGCGGCGAGGGCCTGTCGGGCACCGGCCCCAAGGCTGGCGGCGCCCACTATCTCCACCGCTTTGCCACCGAGCGCGTCTGCTCTACCGATACGACGGCTTCCGGCGGCAATGCCGCACTGATGACGCTTCAGTAGCAAGCCTTCAGATGATGCTGAAATCGGACGCCGAAAGCGAAAGCCCGGGCGAAAGCGTTGCAATCCGGATTGCCAGGTCAGCATTGCTGCCGTCGGCATCGAAGAAGAGCGCGCCCGTGGCGGCATCATAGATAATCCGGTGCTGCACGTCGGCAGCAGCGGCCCCCTCGTGAAATGCTTCGTCCACGAGACTTCCCTTTCCGCCAATATTGGCGAACTTGGCTTGTTCCAGCGCAATCTCGTCAAAACCCGGCAGGAAGTCGGTAAGTGTATCGCCGTTCGCACCATTGCTGAGCGTGGTGAACACGAAGGTATCGTTGCCGCCACCCCCACTGAGCCGGTCATTGCCGAAACCTCCGATCAGCAGGTCGTTGCCGCCATCACCAAACAATTGGTCCACCTTGGTGCTGCCGGAAAGAATATCGGCGCCAAATCCGCCGTTGATTGTGTCGCGCCCGTCGAGGCCGAAGATCACGTCATTGCCGCGTCCGCCCTGCGCCAGGTCCGATCCGGCTCCGCCGAAGATCAGATCGGCTGTTTCCGTGGTGCTCGAAATCGTCGCGCCATTTCCATCGGCCGCTTCGGTCAGCAGGTAGCGCGCGCCGCCAATCGTTCCGCCAGCGTCGGCGGCGCCGAGCAGATACTCCGCGTAATTCCGGATGAGATGGGCACCTTCCGGATCGATTGCGCCACCCCACGCGCGCGAACCATCCAGGCCCGTTTGCAGGTAGTCGTCAAACACCCGGATTAGTCCGCCCGTGGCGCCAGGTGAGTCATCGCCAAGTGATTGCGCCGCTGCGAACTGGATGGAAAGCTGCAGCAATGCGGTGTTCATGTCGGCATTGGCATTTGAAACACTGCCGTCACCCGCAGCCGCTATATCCTGCCAGTCACGCACCATCGCCTCGGCGACTGTATGCTGGACGGCTGGCGCATTGAGATGATCGAACATGATCTTGTCGAGACCGTCGAACGTCATGCGATAGGGGCCATCGCCATTCGCCTCGGTCGCCAGCAGGTCATTGGTGAGCTGATAGGCAAGGCGTTGCTCACTCACCCACAGGGCATTCATCTGTGTACGGAAAACAATCTGCAGCGCATGCATGCCGAGTGCATGAAGCGCGGTTGAGAAACTCTCGGAATAGGGCGCGCCCTCGACCTGCGACGGCACGATCGTGGTGAACGCCGTTCCGGTCGCATTGATATAGCGGCCAAAGCGGCTGTCATCATCGAGAATGCCGTTCTGGATGGCCCCACCATAGACACTGTCAACGCCGATGTGATTGAGCAGCGCCACCGTGCGGTCGTTATAGGTCGCGATGTCGCCAAACATCACGTGATTTGTCACGCCGGCATAGTCGCGCAAGGCCGCCTGGGTGATGCCCTGGTTGTGGTCTGCGTCCGGAATATCCCAGAGTTCCAGCCCGGATACCGGGTAGTCATAGCCATTCATGCTCTTGTAGGCAGCACCTACGGACTCGATGCCGGCAAAGGTTTCGGCCACGAGATCGTTGCGGACCGCCATGATCGCAGCAAGGGCGCCACCAAGCGAATGTCCGGTAAGCGTGATGCTGGCAGCCGGATGAGCCGCCAGAATGTCATCGACAAAATCCTGGGCGTCGCCGATCTGCTCGAACGGCAGATTGGCATAGGCGCGATAGATATCCGGCGCATCCTGGGGGTCGAGCTGGTCCCAGCCGCGAAAGGCGATGACGATCTCATTGCCCTTCTGATAGGCGGCCGCAAAAAGTCCCGACGACCTGTCGGTGAAGTCGATCCTGGTCCAGCCCGAAGTGACCTTCGAAGTGTCTTCGTAGGCATCGAGGCTGAGCAGAAGATTGGTATTGGTGGAAGGCATGTCGAGGCTTTCGTTATCGTAGCGCCAACACTAGCGAACAATGCAGCAGGACTATGGCTGGCCTTAGAGCAGGTCTTCGTGCCAGCGCCCGCGAAGCTGGTACTGGAAGGGTACGGGGTCTCCCGGCTGCGGCCATCCGCCGCCGTCCACGAGCGTCGAAACCCGCTCCAGCACCTCGCGGGTTATGCGCGGCAGGTCCAGCTCAAGCGCAGCAGCGAAAGTGAACCAGTTCGCTTCCAGCAGTTCTCCCGAGCCATTGTGGATCGGATGATCGAGATTGGTCACGGCCTCTGAATCTGCGATAAAGAACCGGGTGTCGAAGCGCCGCGTGCGGCCAGGCGGTGTGATCGCGCGCATGACGAATCTGAGGGAGGCAAGATCGGGGCAATAGCCCGTGGCGAGAAATGTCTCCCACTCTGCGGAAGGTGCCGGTTTGGCAAATGCGCCTTTGCGGCCGATCACCAGCCCGACCTCCTCGAACGTCTCCCTCACAGCGGCGAACGCCAGCCCGCGCGCCCGGCGGAGGCTCGGCCGGCCGCGCATGCGGGCGACGAGTTTTTGTTCGATTTCCGGCGGCAGTCCAGTTTCGGTTCGCATCAGCCGGTCGGCGGGATCGAGCCGCCCGCCCGGAAACACGAACATGTTGGGCATGAAGGCATGGCTGGCGTGACGCCGTCCGAGAAGCACACGAGGGCCCGTTGGGTCCCGGCGAATAATGATCAGCGTGGCGGCATCGCGCGGTTTCTGCGCCGTTGCATGTTGCCGCGATGTCTGAAGGTCTGCGTCGACGTCTGCCATCAAAAAACTGTGCCAGCCCGCAGGCGATCAGTCCAGCCTGTCTGCAGCACTGGCAACGCCGAACCCATGCATCCTGAGGGCCCATTGCAGGCCCACGATGGCAGCTTTCACCCGTGGCATGAGGAACAGGGTAAGCCCCAGGGTGACCGGTAGCCACAATACGGCATGAATCCACATGTCCGGATGCCACACCTTCTCGACCACCAGGACCAGTGGCACGACAATGTGGCCGACGATGAACATGGTAAAGTAGGGCGGCGCGTCGTCTGCCCGCTGGTGATGTAATTCTTCGCCACAGGCCGGGCAGCGCTCGGCGACCTTCATGAAACCGCAGTAGAGTCCGGGCTTGCCGCAGGCCGGACACCGGCAGGCAAACCCTCGCCACATGGCGCGTTTCCACGAGCGCCCAGTTTCCTTGGGTGGGGAATCCAGCGTGATTGTCATGGCGATGATATGAGGTTCAAGACTCGCCACTTTCAACTGTCCGCCCCGCCGCGCGACCCTCTGCCGCAATTTGCCACGATTTCTTCATCATATTGAAAGTGCCCCGTGAGATTGGAAATCGCATGGCAATTGTTCAGACATCTCATGGTGCGGTCGATGTGCAGAACTGGGGCTACATGCTCCAGGGCTTGAACGGCAATCCGCTGACCGCAGGCGAATTCGCCGCTGCGTCCCACGATCTTCTCGTCATTGATTTCTCGCGTGATGGCACCAACGCCAAGGCCTTTACGCCGGCCCAGGTAGCCAGCATGGCGAATGGCGCGGGCGGCGAGAAAGTAATGGTCTCCTATATCTCGATCGGCGAGGTCAATGACTTCCGCGATGAGTGGAACCCGGCATGGACGGCGACGGGGCAGGCCGACGGACAACTGACCGCGCAGGCGCCCGACTGGCTCGGGCCCGTCAATCCCGATTGGCCGGAAGGCCGCAAAATACGCTACTGGGATTCGGATTGGCAGAACCTGATCTTCAACGATGCCCACACCGGCACGCTCGACAGGATCGTCGGCAATGGTTTTGATGCCGCTTATCTCGATATTGTCGATGCCTATTATTATTGGGCCGTCGAAGCGCCGAACACTGCACGCCATCCAGGCGATCCCGCCAAAGGGAACGAGAAAGACGCCTCGCAGCGCATGATTGACTTCATCGTCGACATGACGGCCCACGCGCGCGAAACCAATCCGAAATTCTTCGTCATTCTTCAGAATGGCGATGAGATTATCGACGCACTTGCGAACACAGACGCCACGCGCAAGGCGGCACTTCTCGATGCAATCGGCGGCATAGCGGTGGAGGATGTCTATTTTGGCGGCGGCAAGGACGAGAACAACGCCTTCAACCCGGACGAGGAGCGCATTCATATCCTGAAGCGCGACTTTCTCGCCAACGGCAAGTTCGTGATCAGCGTCGACTACGTCAATCAGGCTGCAAAAATAAGCGCATTTGTTGCCGCGGCCGTCGAAGACGGTTTCATGCCCTATGTGGCCCCGGATCGCGACCTGGATCGGCTATCCGATCCGCGCGGTACTGCGGCCGCGACTTCCGGCGCCGATGTCTGGCTCGGAACGGCCGCCGCCGATCACTTTGCAGCGTTGGGCGGTACCGACGTGTTCAATGGCCTCGGCGGCAGTGACACGCTCTGGGGCGGGGCGGGTGCGGACATAATTTTTGGCGGAGCGGGCATGGACCGCCTCGCCGGTCAGTACGGCAACGATACTCTGAGCGGCGGCCAGGGAAATGACCGGCTTGCCGGAGGCGCCGGTGCCGATACATTCGTCTTCGAAAAAGCGACGGGCACCGACACAGTTGTCGATTTTGTCGATGGCGTGGACCATCTCAGGATCGTCGGCCTCGCAGCGACTTTCACCGATCTGAAGGCCCACGCCACGACTGTGGACGGCCATCTCGAAATTTCCTTCGGAACCGATCAGTTGATTGTTCTGGGGCTCACGAAAGCGGCACTCACCGCCTCGGACGTGACGATCCTCGTTTGAGGTGCGAACGTCGGCGGGGAAGGGGCTTGCCCTTCCGTCCCTCGCTCACCATTTCGAACCTCAATCCGCCGCTGACCGGTGCAGCTTCGAGAAGTTTGACCTCAACCCGGTCGCCAAGCTGGAACGTCTCGCCGGAACGCTCGCCGACCAGCGCGTGGCGGGCTTCGTCCAGCACGAAGTAATCGGTGCCAAGGCTTGATACAGGAATGAAACCGTCCGCCCCGGACTCGCTCAGGGTCACGAACAGGCCTGCCCCAACGACACCCCCGATGCGCGCCTTGAACTGTGCGCCCACCTTTCCCGAGAGATGGTGCGCGATCAACCGGTCCACCGTCTCCCGTTCCGCCGCCATTGCCCGCCGTTCGGCCCCGGAAATAAGCTGCGCCGTATCATCAAGATTGGCGATATCCTCACCCGAAAGCCCGTCATCGCCCAAGCCCAGCGCACTGATCAGGGCGCGGTGCACGATCAGGTCCGCATAGCGCCGGATGGGCGATGTAAAATGCGCGTATTTGCGCAAAGAAAGGCCGAAATGACCCTGATTTTCGGGTGAATAAACCGCCTGCGCCTGCGTCCGGAGCACTACCTCATTGACCAGCTGCTGGTAATCCTTCCCCTGAACCTGCGCCAGTATTCCATTGAAATGTTTTGGTTTTAACACCAGACCCTTGGCCATCGGAAGGTCGATGGTCTTGAGGAATTCGCCCAGCGCACGGATTTTTTCGTCCGACGGCGGCTCATGCACGCGATAAAGCAGCGGCGTCTTGCGTTTCTCCAATTCTTCCGCTGCCGCAACGTTAGCCTGGATCATGAATTCTTCGATCAGCTTGTGCGCATCGAGGCGGTCCGGCGTCACCACACGCTCGATCAGGCCATGCGCATCGAGAACCAATCGCCGTTCGGGAAGGTCCAGTTCCAGGGGCTCGCGCTTCCTGCGGCCCTTCATCAGGACCTCGTATGCAGCCCACAGAGGCCGCAGGATGGGCGCGGTGACGTCGAGGCTCAACTGGCCGTCAATGGCGGCCTGGGCGTCCTCATAGGCCAGTTTGGCGTGTGAGCGCATGATGACCCGCTCGAACCTGTGGCCCGACTTGGTGCCGTCCTTGTCGAACTGCATGAAACAGGCGAGTGCCGGCCGTTCCTCCTTCTCTCGAAGCGAGCACAGGTCATTCGAGATGCGTTCGGGCAGCATCGGCACGACGCGGTCCGGAAAATACACCGAATTGCCGCGAATGCGCGCTTCCCGGTCCAGCGCCGAGCCCGGGCGCACATAGGCAGCCACATCGGCGATTGCCACGACGATGTTGATGCCGCCATCTTCGGCAGGCTCCGCCCATACGGCATCGTCGTGGTCACGCGCATCGCGGGGATCAATGGTAATAAGTGGAATACTGCGGAGATCGCTCCGATTTCCGCGCCGGAATGGCGTGAGATTCGCGGTCTCTTCAAGCACCCGGTCGGGAAACTGCACTGGAATGCCATGCTGGTGAATGGCAATCAGCGAAATGTTGCGCTGGTCGTTGATGTCGCCCAGCCGCTCCCTGACCCGTGCCGACAGCAGCCCGCGGCCGCGGTCACGCACGATCTCGACCTCGACCAGTTCTCCGGGCTTCGCTTCACCCTCGTTTCCCGGCAGCACGTGCAATTCGTTTCGGGCCTTCTTGTCGACAGGCACCACGCGCGCGCCATGGCCCTTGGCCACCCGGTAGATGCCGAGCACCCGGTTGCCACGCTCATTCAGCTTGCGAATGATGGTTGCTGTGTAGGGAAATTGCCGGTCGCGCTGCGGCTCGATGTTCGCCAATATCCGGTCGCCGCGGCCCGGCGGTTGCATTTCGCTGCGCGTGCCTTGCTCCTTCCGGCTCCGGATCAGCACGCGCGGCCGCTTGCCACCCGCCGCCTCGTCCCATTCGACCGGCTCGCCGATAATTTCGCCATCCTTGTCGATTGCCGTTATTTCGAGCACGGCAACGGAGGGGAGCGTTGAGGAATCGATCACTTTTCGGCCGCGCCTGGCGAGTTTGCCATCTTCCGCCATCTTCTTGAGAAGCTGTTTGAGCGGGATCCGGTCAGAACCTTTCACATTGAAGGCGCGTGAAATCTCGCGTTTTCCGACATTGCCTTCCGACGCGTGGATGAATTTGAGGATGTCCGCTTCGGAGGGGAGTCGGGGAGATGCCGGAAGTCCGCGCTTGGTCACGGACCTATTCCGCCGCTACCACTTTTCGCGATACGGTCTTCTTGGCGGCGGGTTTTTTCTTGGCAGGCGCCTTCTTCTTCGCCGGTGCCTTGCGCGCCGCAGGCCTCTTTCCACCGGACTTTTCAGCTCGCTCGGCGAGAAGGGCTATGGCTTCGGGCGCCGTGATTGTTTCAGGCGTTTTGTCTTTCGGGATCGTGGCGTTGATCTTGCCCCACTTCACATAGGGTCCGTAGCGTCCGGACATGACTTCGATCTTCCCGCCGCCATCGGGATGTTCGCCAAGCTCGCGCAAGGCGCCGGGTTTTGGCCGTGAAAAGCCGCGCGCCTTTTTCTGGGCTAGAAGGTCAACGGCGCGGTTCAGTCCGACGGTGTAGACATCTTCCGCCGTTTCAAGATTGGCATAGGAGCCGTCGTGTAGCAGGAACGGCCCAAATCGGCCGAAGTTCGCCACGATGGGTTTGCCAGTTTCCGGGTGAAGGCCGACTTCACGGGGCAGCGACAGAAGCTTGAGCGCCTGCTCCAGATCGACGTTGGCCGGATCGGTCTTTTTCGGAATGGATGCCCGGCGGGGTTTCTCCCCGTCGACGGCCTCGCCAAGTTGCAAGTACGGGCCGAATCGACCCTCCCGGCGCGTGACCTTTTCGCCTGACTCGGGATCGACGCCAAGTTCGATTCCCTCGGCTGGTACAGCTTCTTTTTCGCCTTCGCCCATGGACAGCGGACGGGTGAATTTGCATTCAGGATAGTTTGAGCACCCGATGAAGGAGCCGAACTTTCCGAGCTTCAGCGAAAGCTGGCCGTTGCCGCAGGTGGGGCATTGGCGCCTTCCTGTGCCGTCGGTGCGCTCCGGAAAAATATGGGGCTCGAGAATGTCGTTGAGGGCATCGAGCACGTTGGTGACGCGCAGTTCCTTGATGTCGCTGACATTGATCGCGAAATCCTTCCAGAATTCGCGCAGCACCTGCTTCCAGTCGATCTCGCCGGCCGAAATCCTGTCGAGCTGTTCTTCCAGGTTAGCGGTGAAGTCATATTCGACATAGCGCTTGAAGAAAGACTCGAGAAATGCGGTGACGATCCGCCCCTTGTCTTCCGGGATGAGCCGTTTGCTCTCCACTTTCATGTAGCCACGGTCGCGCAACGTCGACAGGATCGAGGTATAAGTCGATGGACGGCCGATGCCGAGATCTTCCAGTTTCTTAATCAGCGAGGCTTCGGAATAGCGCGGCGGCGGCTCGGTAAAGTGCTGTTCGCCGGCTATCTTCTGCACCCCGAGAGTATCACCACGCGCCATGGGCGGCAGGCGGCGCGCTTCTTCGTCTTCCTCGTCGTCGAGACTTTCCTGGTAGAGCTTCAGAAAGCCATCGAATTTGATGACGGAACCTGTGGCACGGAAGCTGTAGCGCTTGCCGTCATGGCCGGAAGTGCCGATGTCAACGGTCGTGCGTTCCAGTTCGGCACTCTCCATCTGGCTCGCAATGGTGCGCTTCCAGATCAGTTCATAGAGGTTGTACTGATCCTGATCGAGAATCCGTTTCACCTTGTCGGGAAAAAGCATCAGGTCGGTCGGGCGGATGGCTTCGTGGGCTTCCTGCGCGTTCTTTGCCTTGCTGGTGTAATGACGTGGCACGGAGGGCAGGTATGGTTCGCCAAAGCGCTTGAGAATGGCATTGCGCGTTGCCGCCACCGCCTCATTCGCCATCTGGATGCCATCGGTTCGCATGTAGGTGATGAGCCCGACAGTTTCGCCATCGAGTGTCACGCCTTCATAGAGCCTTTGCGCCAGTTGCATCGTGCGCGCCGATGAGAAGCCGAGTTTGCGCGAGGCTTCCTGCTGCAAGGTCGCGGTGCGGAATGGCGGGTAGGGGTGCCGTTTCGCCGGTTTGCTCTCGACCGAGTCGACATTGAAGCGGACATTCTTCAGCGCCTGCTCGATCTCGCGCGCCGCCGCTTCGTTGGAAATATCGAGCTTGCCAAGCCGTTTGCCGTCTATCGAAGCCAGATAGACGCGGAATGCAGCACCCGCAGGCGTCGTGAACTCGCCGTTGATGGTCCAGTATTCCTGGCGCTTGAACGCCTCGATTTCAAGTTCGCGGTCGCAGATCAGCCGCAAAGCCACCGATTGCACCCGGCCTGCCGACCGGGCTCCCGGAAGTTTTCGCCAAAGCACCGGCGACAGGGTGAAACCGACAAGATAATCCAGCGCGCGCCGCGCCAAGTAGGCGTCAACCAGGGCCGCATCCACGTCACGCGGGTGGCGCATGGCTTCAAGCACCGACTGCTTGGTAATCGCGTTGAACACCACGCGCTGGATCGCCTTGTTCTTGAGAACTCCCTTTTTCTTGAGGATTTCGAGCACATGCCAGGAAATGGCTTCACCTTCCCGATCCGGGTCGGTTGCCAGGATAAGCCGGTCGTCGCCCTTGAGTGCCGCCGCGATATCATTGACCCGCTTGGCCGACTTGCTGTCGACATCCCAGGACATGGCAAAGTCCTCGTCGGGACGCACCGATCCGTCCTTGGCGGGCAAATCGCGCACGTGGCCATAGGATGCAAGAACGGTAAAATCCTTGCCCAGATACTTGTTTATGGTTTTGGCCTTGGCCGGAGACTCGACGACGACGACGGTCATTTCCACTCTGTCGTTTGGGTAATAGGGACCCGCCTCATATAGGGATCATTCTGCCACTGCAAGGCATGGCACCCCGCATGGCGTCAAAAATTACAACTTTAAACATCTAGTGTGATCGTAAACTAAATCTAAGATATAAGTCATGACCAGTGCATCACACGCTTCCGAGTCGCATTCGGCCGACAGGCAGCAAAAGCAGACGGCCGGCTACATATTGGACATGCTGCTTGAGATGCGCCTAGTGGCGCAGGGGTCCGGCCTGAGGCACCTGGT
>JANMMJ010000200.1:0-5400 GCA_031373255.1 Hyphomicrobiales bacterium | reverse complement strand
CACATGACCTACCTTCTCGATGGCGACAACATTCGCCACGGCCTGAACCGCGACCTCGGCTTCACCGATGCCGATCGTGTGGAAAACATCCGCCGTGTTGCCGAAGTCGCGCGTCTCATGGTGGATGCAGGCCTCATTGTGCTCGTCTCCTTCATCTCGCCCTTCCGCTCCGAGCGTCTCATGGCGCGTGAACTGGTGGAGGGCGCCGAGTTCGTCGAGATTTTCGTCGATACGCCATTGGCCGAAGCCGAGAAGCGCGACGTCAAGGGGCTTTACGCCAAGGCCCGCCGCGGCGAGATCAAGAACTTCACCGGCATCGACTCCGATTACGAAGCACCCGAATCTCCTGAAATCCGGGTCAACACGGTTCGCAACTCGGCCGAGGACGCCGCCAACCTGATCTACGATTATCTGGTCAAGGCCGGCCGCCTCTCAGCACCGAAAGACGGGGCGTGACCGCCGGCATAACCATCACCTGGCTTTCCGGCCGAGACATTGCCGGTCTGGACTTGACCAACGATGAAATTCTTGACGCTGTCGAAGCCGGTCTTCTGGCCCAGGGCCGCGGCGAAACGGTCATCGAGCCCCGTGTTCACCTGACGCCCGATCCCGCCTTTCGCGGCCACTTCAATGTGCTACGAGGCTATGTCGCCCCGCTTGGCCTTGCCGGCGTGAAGATCGTTGGCGACTATGTTGACAACTACAAGCGCGGCCTGCCTTCGGAAATGTCGCTGCTCAATCTCTTCGATCCGCAAACCGGGATGCCGGTGGCCATACTCGACGCAACCGCCATCACCGACATGCGGACCGGCGCCCTCACGGCACTTGGCGCCAAATATCTGGCCTGTAAAACCCCCAAAACTCTTGGCCATGTTGGCGCCAGGGGCACGTCTTACTGGAACGTGCGCTTGCTTGATCATCTCTATTCTTTCAAGGAAATCCGCGTGCATTCGCGCCGCGCCGAGAGCCGCCTGGAATTCGCCCGCGTGCTTGAACGCGACCTTGGCCGGGCCATCAAGGTCGTGGACAATTGGCAGGATTGCCTACGCGATGCGGATATCATGGTCGAAGCATCCCGCCTCGAAACCCGCGAGGAACTGTTCAGGACAGAGTGGATAAGGCCCGGCACGCTGGTCATTCCCTATGGCACCATAAGCGCACTCGAACTATCCATGACCTCGGTCATGGACAAAATCGTCGTCGATGATCTGGGCCAATTCCGGGCTGGAAAATTCGGCGCGCTCCGCCCGCACATTGACGCTGGGTTGATCAGCGAAGAAACGGTTCACGCCGAGCTTGCCGGGATCGTCGCCGGAAAGAACAAAGGCCGCGAGAATGCAGAAGAGCGCATTCTTTTCTGGCATCGCGGCCTCTCGCTTTCCGATATTGCGCTGGGCGCCGCGATTCTGGAAAAGGCAAAACAGCGGAGCCTCGGCCAGCAACTTGTCTATTCATAGCTGCGTGATGTCAGCAGCAATCGGGATTTCATTCTTGTGAACCGCAATCTCCTTGTCTGGCACGCCCGCACGCGCTAACGCGTGGGCCATGAACGACATTATTTCCGTCACCAATCTGTCAAAAACCTACGCATCGGGATTCAAGGCCCTCAGGAATATCGACCTTCATATCCGTGAAGGCGAGATTTTCGCGCTGCTCGGGCCCAATGGCGCCGGCAAGACGACCCTGATCAGCATTATTTGCGGCATCGTCCGCCCAAGCGAAGGCAAGATCACGGCAAGTGGCCACGACATCCAGAAGGATTTCCGCGCCGCGCGCTCCTTGATCGGGCTGGTGCCGCAGGAGCTCACCACCGATGCATTCGAAACCGTGTGGGCGACAACCTCTCACAGCCGCGGTCTTTTCGGCAAGCCGCCCAACCCGCAGCATATCGAGAAGGTGCTGAAGGACCTGTCGCTCTGGGACAAGAAGGACAGCAAGATCATGACGCTTTCGGGCGGCATGAAACGCCGGGTGTTGATCGCCAAGGCGCTCTCGCACGAGCCCCGCATCCTGTTCCTCGATGAGCCGACCGCCGGCGTCGATGTCGAACTCCGCCGTATCATGTGGCAGCTCGTGCGCGACCTGCGCGCGTCTGGCGTCACCATCATACTGACCACGCACTATATCGACGAGGCCGAGGAGATGGCTGACCGGATCGGTGTCATCAACAAGGGTGAAATCATCCTTGTCGAGGAAAAGGCCGAACTCATGCGAAAGCTCGGCCGCAAGCAATTGACTCTTCATCTCGAGCAGAAGCTGGACAGCATCCCTCAGCGCCTTTCCGCGCATGGTCTTGTCTTGTCCGAGACGGGCAAGGATCTCGTCTATACCTACGACAAGCAGACCGGCCATACAGGCATTCCGGATCTGTTCAAGGATCTTGGCAAGGCAAAGATCGAATTTCGCGACATCGAGACAAGCCAGAGTTCGCTTGAGGAAATCTTCGTCAATCTGGTGAGGGAATCATGAATATCCACGCCGTCCGCGCCATCTACAAATTCGAAATGGCCCGCACCTGGCGCACCATTGCGCAGAGCATCGTGTCGCCGGTCGTTTCGACAGCGCTTTACTTTGTTGTCTTCGGCTCAGCCATCGGTTCGCGCATCGTTGATGTCGGCGGCATAAGCTATGGCAGCTTCATCGTCCCTGGCCTGATCATGCTAACTCTGCTGACCCAAAGCATTTCAAATGCATCGCTCGGCATCTATTTTCCGCGCTTCATCGGAACCATCTTTGAATTGTTGTCGGCGCCCGTCTCGCATCTGGAAATCGTCATCAGCTATGTCGGGGCCGCCGCAACCAAATCGATCATGCTGGCATTGATCATCCTCGCGACGGCGCATCTCTTCGTTCCGCTGCACATTGCCCATCCCTTCTGGATGCTGTTCTTCATCGTGCTGAGCGCCGTCACCTTCAGCCTGCTGGGTTTCATCATAGGCATCTGGGCTGACGGCTTTGAAAAGCTGCAGCTGGTGCCCCTCCTCATCGTCACGCCGCTCACGTTCCTGGGTGGCAGTTTCTATTCAATCGATATGCTGCCGCCATTCTGGCAGAAGATCAGCCTGTTCAATCCCGTCGTTTATCTGATCTCGTGCCTGCGCTGGAGCTTCTTCGATACGGCGGACGTGCATGTCGTGGTCAGCACATTGGTGATCCTGGCGTTCCTCGCTGTGTGTCTAGCCGTCACAGCCTGGATCTTCCGTACCGGCTATCGCCTCAAGACCTGATCGCGCCAAGGTGAAGATCGAGGAGATCCAGCCGGTCATTGCCGAAATAAAGCTTGCTGCCAGTATCAACCGTCGGCACCCCAAACACACCGCGGGCAATCGCCGCATCGGTATTTGAGGCAATCCGCTGCTTGTACTCATCCGAGCCGGCTGAAGAAATTACTTCGGCAGCATCGAGTCCCGCTTCCGTTCCCCACTTGCCCAAAAGCTTCAGGTCGGTGATATCGGCGGCCTCCGCCCAATAGCCGCGCAGCACGCGATTGACGAAGGCCTCGGCCAGGCCCTGGTCCGCCGCATGTTGGCAAGCGCGAAGAGCGCGCGAATTTCGCAATGGATATCCTGGATGATAGCGGATCGCGAGGCCTTGAAGGTTCGCCCAATCGCGCAGGTCCTGCTGGTACCAGTCCACGAAGGCAGGATTCTCCGTAAGCGGCTGGCGCCCGCCGATTTTTGCGACAAGGCTCGGCAGATGCAGCGGCCGCCACGCCAGGTCAAGCTCATGCTTGCGGGCAAGATCGCCCACGTGATGCGCCGCGAGATAACACCAGGGTGAATGAACATCGAACCAGAACGTCAGTTTCACGGCAGAACCTCCATGCGCTGCTGTTCCGCCCACTGACGAAGCTCGACCTTGCGCACCTTGCCCGAAGGCGTCAGCGGAAAGCTGTCAACCCGGTAGAAAACTCTGGGAGCCTTGAACTTCGCTATGCGTGCACCGCAATAGGCCTGAAGCTCTTTCGCCATCACGCTGCCGGACAATCTGACGGCCGCGGCCACCGCCTCGCCATAATATGCATCCTTGACTGCGAACACAGCGACCGCCCCAACGGCGGGATGCTCCTGCAAGATATTCTCGATCTCGGCGGGATAGATGTTCTCTCCGCCGCGGATGATCATGTCCCTGAGCCTGCCGCCGGCCACGACGAGGCGGCCGTCTTCGCGCAGGTAGCCAAGGTCGCCGGTGCGAAGCCAGCCATCCGGAAGGATGGTTTCGGCGGTCGCTTCCGCCTGCTTGTAGTAACCCTCCATCACCATTGGCCCCCGTGCCTGGATTTCACCAATCTCTCCTGCAGACAGCGGTTCCAGCGTTTCGGGATTGACGATCTTCAGCTCGTAATGCGGCAGCGCCGTGCCCGCCGTCTCCCAGCGTAGCGGATCGTCCGCCTTCGGACAGGTAAAAAGTGTCGCCCCTTCCGTCTGCCCGTAAACCTGCGAAAGCCTCGGCATTGGAAACGCTTCCGCGCAGCGCCGGAGCACGTCCGGATTGCAGTCGGCCCCGCCGCAGGTTCCCGCCCTGAGACTGCTCAAATCATGGTTTGCCCGCGCCGGATGATCCAGCATCGCTAGATAGGATGTCGGCACACCCGACAGGAAGGAGCAGCGCTCGTCCTGGATCACCTGAAACAGTCTTTCAGGATCGAAGCTTGGAACGCCGACATAGGCAGCCCCCTTGTGCAGACAGCCGAGCACATTGAGAATGCACCCGGCGCAATGAAACAACGGAATGATCGACGTCCACCGGTCGCCGGCAGAAAGACCAAGCCGCTCCGCGCTCGAACCGGCCACCATCATCATGGCACGATGCGAAAGCAGCGCGCCCTTGGGAAAGCCGGTCGTTCCCGACGTGTAAAGGAGCGCTCCCACGGAATCAGCTTGGTGGGCAGGCTTCACACCCAGGGGTTCGTGCGCAGCAAGCCGGGAATAGTCCGCTTCAAGCGGAAATACGTGTGTCAGCAGCGGCAGCTCATCATGCAGTGCCGTGACATTGTCGAGAAAGGGGTTGGAGCGGTAAGCCGTTGAGCAGATCAGTGCGCGCGCATCGGATTGCTTCAGCGCATAGGCGAGATCGTCCTTGCGGTAATGCGTGTTGAGCGGCACGAAAACCGCGCCAAGTGCGACGCATGCCATCTGCACCACCGGCCACTCGATGCGATTTTCCGCGAGAAGCGCAATATGATCGCCGGTCCCGAGGCCCAGGGATTTGAGCGCCCCGGCGACTCGCAGGGCCTCTGTGTGCCATGCCAAAAAACTACGCTTCTCATTCTGATGCGGAAACACCAGTGCATCTGCATCGGGCCACGCACGCGCCGCATGTTCCAGCGCCGGCCATGGATGCAGGAAAGCTATTTCAGAACTTCGGTCCATATCCGGGAATAGAGGTCCATGGCTTCCG
>JANMMJ010000183.1:0-2679 GCA_031373255.1 Hyphomicrobiales bacterium | reverse complement strand
GCAATGCCGCGGATGGCGTTCTCCACCGGATTGTTGTCGATGTTGAGCCAGCCGTCGTCGAGATAACGGATGAGCGCCGGCCAGCGATTGATCGAGTAGGCCATGGCGTTGCCGATCGCGCTCCTGGGCGGGGATTTCGCGTAGGTCTCATCGAGCCAGCGCTTGAACTCACTGAGGAGCGGACCGGCGCGGGCCTTTCGCTCGCTGGCGCGCTGCTCGGGCGGCAGGTGCTTCACCTCGCGCTCGATCACGTAGAGCTTGGCGATCTCGATCAGCGCGTTCTGTGCGATCGGAGAGCCGGTGGCCTGAGCGATCTCGTAGAACGGTCGGCGCGCGTGAGCCATGCATGCGGCTTCGATCATGTCCGGGCGCCTGAGCACCGCGTTGTAGCCTGAATAGCCGTCCACCACCAGCGTCCCGGTGAACGGCGTGAGGAAACGCTTGGGCCACTCACGGGCCCGGCTCATGGCGAAATCGAAGGCCACCGCCTGCAGCGAACTCCAGGGGCCGCTGCGGTAGGCCCAGAGATAGCCCGTGGCGGTTTTGCCCGCCCCCGGATCGAGCACCGGCACGGGCGTCTCATCGGCGTGTAGCAGCCGCTCGGCGGTGAGGTGCTCGATCACCCGACCCACCAAGGGATCGATGAGCACTTCCAGTTCGCCGAACCAGCCCGCCATGGTCGAGCGCGGGATCGCAACACCCATGCGTTCGAACTCCGCTTCCTGGCGATACAGTGGCTGATGATTGAGGTACTTGCCGACCGCGACATGACTGATGAGTCCGGGAGCGGCGATGCCCTTGTCGATGGGCTGCGCCGGCAGCGCCGCGGTGTGCAGTCGCTCGCAATGCCGGCAGCAGTACTTCGGGCGCACGTGCCGGCGCACGAAGAACTTCGCCGGGATGATGTCCAGCTGCTCGCTCACCTCCTCGCCGATTCTCTGCATGCCCTGCCCGCAGTCGGGACAGTCTTTGGAGGCGAGATCGTGCAACACCTCGACTCGCGGCAGCGAGTCTGGCAGCGGGCGGCGCTTGGGCTGACGCTTCTGCTCGTCGCCATCCTTGTTGCCCGCACGGTTCTTCGCGGCCTCCAGGGCATCGAGCCGGGCCTGCAGCGCGGCGATGTCGCCATCGAGTTCGGATTCCCACAGCGCCAGCTGCTCGGCGGAGAGTCCCTCGGTACTTTTGCCGAAGCGCCAGCGCTTCAGGCGCGCCAGCTCGAACTTCAGCTTCTCGATGAGCGCGGATTGTTCCTTCAACTGCGCCTCGCGGCTTTCGAGTGCTTGGCGTTGGGACTGAAGTTCTTTGTCGCGCTCCCCGAGCGTTTCGCGCAGTGAAGCAACAAGTGCCTGGAGTTTTTTCTTCGAGTGCGGCAATGCGATCGGCATAATCAACGCAACGCGTCCACCATCGAGTGCGTTGACTTGATCAAGCAATATTGCGCGAAATCATGCAATCGACACAGCGAGCTTCTCCGGCGCCCGCACGCGACGCCAATCGAGCCCCTGCGTGAGCACCGCGAACTGCGCGTGCGTGAGTTCGATCACGCCGCGCTCGTTCACCGCCGGCCACACGAAGCCCGCTTTCTCCAGTCGACGGTAATGGATCCAGAAACCGAGGCCGTCCCACAGCAGCATCTTCAACTTCCCCGCGCTCTTGCCCCGGAACACAAAACATTCTCCGCTATACGGATCGCGTCCCAGCGCGTGCTGCACGCGCCCCGCCAACCCATCGAACGACAGCCGCATATCGACCGGCTCGAACGCGAGCCAGATCCGCACCCCGCCGCTCAGCATGGCAGCACCTCCAACAGCCGGATGAGCCGCCCCAGTTCAACCTCATCAAGCTCTCGCCCCAGTGCAATCGCCCGACCGTTCGAGAGCCGGATCTCCGCCCCTGCGCTCGGCTCCGCACGGCCCGTCGACATCCTCGCCTCTGTCGGTGTCGACCGCAACGCAGGCGACGCCACTACTCGCACTGGCACCAACCCCGGCGCTGAACCGCGCATCACGGTATCTCTGCGCAGCCGATATCGCCAGCGCTTGAATGAGTCGTACGAAATCCCCTCCCGCTCGCAGTACGCGCTCTGCGTCAGCCCGCTCGCTTTCCATCCGGATATATACTGTCCCCATTGCCTCGACCGCTCTGCTCGCTTCATCACAACCTCCTCGGAAAACCAAGGAGCGTGACCGGCGGCAGGCCTCACATCAAGACTGGGTTAGCCGAACGCATACCATTCAAGGCGAAACGCCCTCACGTAGTCATCCTCAATGATGCGGCGTGGTCCATTATCGAATCCCAACGGAAAATCCACCCCGATTTCGTGTTCACTTATCGCAAGAAGCCCGTATGCAGAATGAACAACACCGCGTGGCGGCGCGAGCGAAAGGCGATTGGCCTGCCTCAGCTGCGCATTCACGACCTGCGGCGCACGTTCGCAACGAGACTGCGTGCGGCCGGGGTTACGGACGAAGACCGCGCCACCCTGCTTGGGCACGCCTCGCCCTCGATGACGAGCCACTACGCGAGTGGCGACATTGGGCGTCTCATCGTCCTCGCGAACCGCGTCCTGGAGCGGGTCGGCACGCGCACGATTCTGCGCGTTGCGAACGGTTGAGGCTGTGGATAAAAGGTCCCGCAAGGGTCCCGCAGGCACGACAAGTACTTGGTTTTGAGGTCCCA
>JANMMJ010000170.1:0-2549 GCA_031373255.1 Hyphomicrobiales bacterium | reverse complement strand
GCCAATTTTCTTGGCAACCGGCATCGATTCACCCGTTAGCATCGATTGGTCGACCTGGGATTCGCCCTCCAGCACGATGCCGTCGACTGGAATCTTGTTTCCGGGCCTGATCACGACTTTATCGTCGGCCACGATCTCGGCGGTCGGCACTTCCAGCTCTTTGCCGCTCCGCAACACGATGGTCTTGGGCGGGGCCAAATCCATCAGGGCTCGGATGGCTGCCGACGCGCGAGCCCTCGCGCGCATTTCGAGCCAATGCCCCAGGAGGATGAAAACCAAAAGAATTGCCGATGCTTCATAGAACTGCTGGCCACCGTAGATGAAGGTAGAGCCCACGCTGAATAGGTAACCCGTGCCGACGCTGAGGACGACAAGCACCGCCATGTTCGCTACGCCGCTGCGGATCGCGCGGTAAGCCGCGACGATGAAGGGCCAGACAGGATAAAGAATGGCGGCGCTGGCCAGAATGAACAGCACGAGATCAAGGCGCAGTCCAAAGGGCGGCGGAATTTGCATGAAGTCCATGCCCATCGGCGAGAGGGCGAAGATTGGCAGACTGAAGCCGAGTGCTATCCAGAAGCGGTTGCGCATGTCACGCGCCATCGCTTGCATGTCCATGCCAGCGCCGTGGCCCATTTCCTGCGCAATTGCATCGTTCTTCTCGCCGCCATGAGAATTGTGTTCTGCTTTCGCTTCGGTTGTTTTGGCTGCAGGCTCTACGACCGCTGAGCCGGCTTTATGCGCCGGGGAGTGCTTTGGCTTGACCGCGATGATCGGGACAGACGGCAGAGACGTGCCCGACATCACGTGATCCAAACAAACATGTTTGGGCAGGGCTACTCCCGTGCAATGAAAGCCGCACTCCTTGATTGCGGCCTGGATTGCGGGGAGGTCGATCTTGCCCGGATCATATGTGACGGTTGTCGATCCGGAGACCGGATTGACCGCCACGCGGCCCACGCCTGCAATGCGCTGCAGCTGCTTTTCTATTCCTTGAGCGTCCAGGATAGAGAAAAGGTCGCCTACTTCAAGCGTGCTAGTCGTCATTGTCGCTGATCCCAAGCTCGGTGAAAAAATTACCGTTGGCTAAACATGTCATTTTTTGGACTAGTAGTGTTCGGCATGAATTCCAGTCATTTTGCCTTTAGTCACTTCTGATAGCTTACGTATTGAATTGGACAGCAACATTTTAGGGTGGGCTACCGCGGAAATCGCCTCTCAGGTGAAGCCTTGCTTGTTAAGCCCGTTTTGTTGGGACGAGTACTGCTTATTTTGTGATCCTGCATCTCATATTGATTTCTTGATGGACTTCGCCAATAACCATAATTCCGATCATTGGTAAAAAGTTCCTCATTGGAAAATAAACTGTTGGTGGCACGGCACCAGCATTCCAGCCATCGGTAAGGCGAGTGTCGAATAGGTCAACGCGCCGGTGTCCGGACCTAACCGGTCGAGAAGCGCGTATTGAAAGAACTGATCCACGCGCTGACCCAATTTGCTAGCCGGGATTACATTTTCGGTTTCTCCACACGTGGGACATGTGGGCGGCAAGATCGCCTTCACCCGCATTCCATCGGCGGAGGATTTCCAATGAACTGGAAAACCAGCTTGCAGGTCCGCGACCTTGAACCGTCGCAACGGCTTGAAGTCACCTGCAAGGTCTGCGGCCATGTCCACTACCTGACGCACCAACAAATCATGCAAACACCGGAGCGGGAATTCCTCTATCTCGACGAAGTGGAGAAGGCGACTGTTTGCCGGGCGCGGGGTTGCCGGGGAACCGTGCGCCTGGCTATCGTGCGACCAGGCGAAACCAGTGGCTTTGTTGGCGGCATGCCGTGAGAGGGAAGATCCATGTGCAATCGATACGCGATGCAGGCGGGCCAGGAAATGCTGAGGGAGTATTTCAAGGCATGGATAGACTATCTCGGCAACCTGCCGCCCATGCCGGGCATCTTTACAGACTACGCCGCCCCAATCGTCAGGAACGGCGCTGACGGCCGCGAGCTCGCCTTGGCGCGTTGGGGCCTGCCGTCGCCAGCTTACGCCCTGAAGGGCAAGAAAACCGATCCCGGCGTGACAAATGTCCGCAATGTGAAGTCGCCACACTGGCGGCGCTGGCTTGGCGTCGAGAACCGGTGCGTGGTGCCCTTCACCAGCTTTTCCGAAAACGAGGTGCTTGCCGATGGCTCACGGCCGCCCGTGTGGTTGCCTTCGATGAAACCCGGCCGCTGTCATGCTTCGCCGGGATATGGGTACCGCAATGGAAATCAGTGCGGAAGCTCAAGAAAGCGAAACAAGCAACGACCTGTACGCGTTCCTGACGACAGAATCGAACAAGGAAGTCGGAGCAATTCACCCAAAGGCCATGCCGGTCATTCTGACAACGCCGGATGAAATCGAAACCTGGCTGACCTCACCGGCCGATCAGGCACTCAAGCTGCAGCGGCCATTGCCGGATGGCTCACTCAAGATTGTGGCGCGCGGACAGAAACAGGATGGGCAATAAGGAGACCCCGGCGCGGCAAGCCGGGGTCAGGTTGAATGAC
>JANMMJ010000153.1:0-2499 GCA_031373255.1 Hyphomicrobiales bacterium | reverse complement strand
GTCGGCGTGGCACGCGATGCAAAGCTTGGCCTCGACACCTTTCACCGGGGTGTGGCAAGCGGCACAGTTGTTTGCAAGAAATGCATGCGGCTGCGACAGCGTTCCCGGGGCCACGGCCTGTTGCCAGAACGTGCGTGTTTGTGAGTCGCTCTTGGTCCAGTCAACGCCGATGCCAATCGCGACGGCGGCAGTAACGAGCGCTGCGATGATGAGTTTTACCTGGCACATGCTACGAAAACCACCTGAGTCCATACTGCACGCCGGCCCCGATGTGCAGTGCCAGAAGCAAGTAGAGGACAACGGACAGAACGATGTGCAGCTTTAGAGATCGGCCGAACCAGCGTTTGAAGAATTCATGCATGCGGACCGAGTACTCCAGGTCCGCCACCGATTCGGCGATGCGGGTTACCTCGCCAGCGGGGCCAGCGGGTCGGACGTCGAGGCCGAGTGATGCCATCGCTGCTGTCAAGACTGGCGCCCTTGGAAGAACTCTCCTTTCAGCCGGGGAGTTTTCGAGCTTCCCCCAGGCATTGTCGAGATCTCCTCTGGCGGTTTGCAGCAGCGCCAACTTGTCTCTCATTTCATGGGCGACAAAGGTGAGCAGATAGCGAACCGCAAACCCGCTCACGACGACGAGCAGCATCGTTGACGTCAGCGCAATTCCCAACCAGCTTTCGACCTTGTGACCGGTGTGAATGGTTGCGAGCAAAGGGCCGAGAAGGCCCGCATAGACGTGCAGGGTAAGCAACGTCTTCATCGATACGTGCGGTGTGATTCGAGCGTTGAGCCCGGAAATACGCTTTGCGATCGGGTAGGCGAGCGGGACGAGCATGAGCACGGCCCCCGCGATCCCGAATACCGCCCCGACTCCGCTCCCCGGAAAACGCGGCGAGCGGTGCAGGAAGAAGCCGAGCCAGGCTAGAAGCAAGACGCTGAGCACGCCGGTGACGACGATGCCTTCACGTTCAGGCCACTTCATGGCTACGCCTCCACCGTGACAGGGCCGGTGGGCTTTGCCTGGCAGGCCAGAATCAGGCCGTTGGCCTTGTCGTCAGCATCAAGCCCGTCCTCGACCGCCATCTCGACTTCGCCGGAAGTCATCTTCACCTTGCAAACGCCGCAGGTGCCGACACGGCAGGAGAATTCGATCCCGATGCCGAGCTCTTCAGATAGCTCCAGAACGGTCTGATCGACATGAACTTTGGCCGACTTGTTGCTCTTCGAAAAGGTCACCAGCGGGCCAGTAGCAGGGGCAGTGGATTTGGCGGTGGTCCCTGCGGCGGCGGGAGTGGGCGCGGCTGTACCAAAATCCTCGGTCTTCACCTGGTCGGGCGGAACCTTCAGCTCGGTGAGCATCGCCTTGACCGCGTCCATCATCACGGGCGGCCCACAGAGATGGATTCTGCGCGAAGCAATGTCAGGGACCTTCTGCGAGAGAAATTCCTTGGTGAGGCGTCCGCGTGGTCCTTGCCAGTCTGTCCCTTCTGGGCGTTCCATCGTGACTGCGACGTGCAGCTTCTTGTTGACACGCTGAAGCGCCGCGAGATCTTTTGCAAAAATGAATTCAGCCGGTGTGCTGCACCCATAAATGAAATAGATGTCTCCGGGCCATGACCGCTCCGTCAGATAGCGCGTAATGCTCATCATCGGGGTGATTCCCACGCCGCCAGAGATAAGCACAATGCTCTGCGACTCTACGCCAGTAAACGTAAACCGCCCGATAGGACCACCCGCCTCGATCTCGTTGCCAACCTTAAGCAAATCAACGATATGGCGGGAGACTGCACCTTGTGGCTCTCGTTTTACCGTCAGGTCTACGTATTCCCGCCGCGTTGGGGAAGATGAGATGGAGTAGGAGCGGTTCATTCTCGCCCCGCCAATCAGGAAAGAAAGGTTGAGAAACTGACCAGGCACAAAGGTGAAAGGCATGAGGCTAGCGCTTGATGCCGGTAGCAGACGTAGGGTTTTAACGTTCGGCGTTTCCATAATAATACTCCCCACGCGGAGCTGCCCTCGCCAATTGGCAGTTAGTGGAAACGCTAAGTCTTTATCAGCGTTTAAGGCGGTGAATGACCCTTTAGGCGATGGGTCCATCGCCTTAGACTTTTTTGTAGGCGGCGACTTTGGACTGACTAGGGCAGAAGGTAGCGCTGGCTCTCCAGACAGCGCGGAGTTTCCATCAGGTGGAGCTATTGGCGAAGACGGGCTGGGCGCTCCACCAAGTGGTGGCGATGCTCCAGGTGGTGGCGATGCAGAGTCTTGTTTAATGCGCCCAAAGAGGTTCGCTGCGCGACGCATCTTGAAAAAGTACATGACGACCATCGCCAGTGCGAAAGCTATTAGCAGCCCCATTGCAAACAAGTGCAAAGGCGTCACGCCGTGGAGCACACCTGGATCACTAGGCGCACTGGGAGACGCAAGGTTCATCTCGCGCTTGAACCATTGCACAGCAACGCTCTGCGGCGGCGCTCCCTCAATAAGCAGCCGATGCGTGGCGAC
>JANMMJ010000150.1:0-19130 GCA_031373255.1 Hyphomicrobiales bacterium | reverse complement strand
GGCAACAACTGCGCCCGTTCTGTCACCGGCCTGTGCCGATCCGGCCGCTTGTCGGGAGATTTCCGGGGAGGCCGCGCTTCATGCTGCTTCTTTTCCGCAGGTTGCTTTGCGGCAACCGCTTGCTCGACCGGAACCGCCTCGGCAACAACGCTGTCATCAACCTTCGAGTTGGCGCTGCGTTTTGGGGCGGATTTGCGCGGCGCGCGCCGCGGTGAACGGGTTTCTTCCTGCGGCGCATCGGTTGCAGCGGCCGGTTCGCCTCCAAACCACGGGATCGGCCGGCGGATCAACTGCTCGATGGCCTTGAGCTGTTTGGTTTCCGTTCGAGTGACCAGCATGAAGGCATGGCCCTCGCGGCCGGCACGGCCAGTGCGGCCGATGCGATGCACATAGTCTTCGGCATGGATCGGCACATCGTAGTTGAAAACATGGCTCACTTCCGGAATGTCGAGCCCGCGCGCTGCCACATCGGATGCGATCAGATACGTCACTTCGTTGTTGCGGAAGGCCGCGAGCGTCCGCAGCCGTGCCTGCTGGTCCATGTCGCCATGCAGCGCCGAGGCGCTGAATCCATGCCGGCGGAGCGACGTTTCGAGCAGCGCCACCGTGGTCTTTCGATTGGCAAACACGATGCCATTCTTGACGTTGCTTTGCGATTTGAGCAGCTGCCGCAGCGCTTCGCGCTTGTCCTTGGCTTCGCTCGGGCACTTGACGACGTGTTGTTCGATGGTGGCCGATGTGGTGGCTGGCGGTGCGGCTTCGATGCGCTCCGGATTATGCAGGAATTGCGCGGTAATCCGCTGGATTTCCCCAGGCATTGTCGCGGAGAAGAACAGTGTCTGCCGGGTAAACGGCAACAACTTGCAGATCCGCTCGATATCGGGAATGAAGCCCATGTCGAGCATCCTGTCGGCTTCGTCGATCACCAGCATCTCAACGCCGGTGAGCAGCAGTTTGCCGCGCTCGAAATGATCGAGCAGCCGGCCCGGCGTGGCAATCACGACATCGGCGCCACGGTCGATTTTGGAAGCCTGGTCGTCGAAGGATACGCCGCCGATCAGCAGGGCAACCGTCAGCTTGTGCTGCTTGCCGAGTGTTTCGAAGGCTTCCTGAACCTGTGCTGCGAGTTCGCGCGTGGGTTCCAGAATGAGCGTGCGGGGCATGCGGGCGCGGGCCCGGCCCTTTTCGAGGAGCGTAAGCATTGGCAGCACGAAGGCGGCCGTCTTGCCTGATCCCGTCTGGGCAAGGCCCAGAACATCGCGCCGTGCCATGACATGCGGAATGGCCTGCGCCTGAATGGGAGTGGGGATGGTAAAACCTGAAAGCGTGACTGCTTCCAGAACTTTGGAGCTCAAACCGAGCGCATCAAAAGACATTGAATAGAGGAACCGTTCTGCCGAGAAGTTGCATTGCGCCCGGAACGACTCGGCGATCCATCGGGCGTTTACAATCCGTTACATAGGCGGAATCCGGCAAAAGTCAAACCCGGAAGCCCTGCGTCATTAACGCAGGGTGCCTGCAAAGTGCAACAATTACGGCACAATGACGCCTATCGCAGGTTAAATTTTGATAGCCCCGATTATGCCAGATTCAGGCGCGAAACCTGCCACCCAACCCATTTCAGGCGGCACATTCCCATGGAATCCAGCTCTCCGGCACCACGCGCCATACTTGCGCTGGTGCTTTCCCACCTTTCGGCAGCAAGTGCGTTAGCGTTCGAGCAGCCCTTGTTTCCACTGGGGCCCGATCAGTTGAAGGCTTACCACGCCTATCAGGGCGAACGTGGCCAGAAGGCATTTGCCGCCTCGCCAGAAGGCAAAATCGGTGTTGCCACGGGCTATATCAGCAACATGGTCGCGGCGCGGGAGGCCCTCAAATCCTGCGACGCGAAAGGCTCTGGCTGCATCCTGATCGATCTCGATGGCCAGCCTGTTCCCTTGGCGCTTCAATATGCCCAAGGTTCCCGCGCCGACAGTGGCGTGATCGAGGGTCCGCTCTCGCTCCGCGATCTGACACTCACGCCTGACGTCTTCAGCGCACTCGAGGGCTACCGCGACAAGCCGGCGAACAAGGCATTCGCCATCAGCCTGAAGGGCCCATGGGCGCGCGCCTGGGAAGCCGCCAGCCCAGAAGTGGCGGAGCAGGAGGCCCTCAACACATGCAACAAGAATGACAAGGCAGCGACCGCCCCCTGTTTCATTCTCATGACCAACGACACGCTGCACCCCGGCAGCGGACTCGTCGCCAATCCGGACCTGTCGGTGACGCCCGCCAAATAGTTGCCAAGCAGCAGCACTATTGACCTGTCTTTTGATTTGACGATGTGGGGCGGCAGGGTCACTCTCATCCAACACCGCGAATGCGAGGCTAAAAAAATGACGCCACCGGCAGAGATGCAGCCCACATTGGGGCGCGCCAGCTAGCTAACCCCATGGGGCCAAACCGAACTATTTTGTTCGTTTGAGTGCGCTGCAAATCTGGAAAATGATCGCTCCCGCGCTTAATTCCGGCAGCAGTGAATGAGAAGCCTCCTCAAAAGGATGGCTGATGGTGTCAACCACCAAAAGGCCCCGCGCGGAACATCATCGGCGGGGCCACATTTGTTCAGCCAATTCTTCCTGCGTCGTCGCCGTCATCGCCGTGCGGTCGGGTGCCTTGCGCATATTTCCAGGTCTCCCATCTGATCCGTGCCAGCTTGTAGGCATCAAGGACCGAAAGCCCGTAGATGAAAATGCCGCCGATATGCCGGCCGATGAAACTCAAGTGCTCGGGCATGACCTTCACGGAGGTCCATCCCAGCACGATGATGAAGAACAGAAACATCAGTCCGCGCTGGGCCCGGCCCACCAGGACGTGACCAGAGCCGGGTAGCACAAGTGCCGCCACAAGAACTGTGTAAGGGTTTTTCGGAGTGTCGCTCATGAAACCTGTCTGTCCCAGTCAAGAACCGACTGACGGATTGCAATCAACCGGTCAAGCAGGTCGCGCACCAGCGCCGGGCTGAGCACCGGCTCGCCGAATTCGGCCTGCCGGAAAACCCCATAGCGTGCCCTGTCAGCCTCTGCGATCAGCCAGACGATGCGCAGGCCTGTCGGCGCTATGAGCAGTTCCTTGGCCCTCGGGCCGGAGAAGGGCGGCAAATGCGGTTCCACCACATGCGGCGGCAGCAGATGCAATGGATCGTCGGTTCGGATTACCGCCTGCTCGGGAAATCCAGGCGGCCTTTCGATCGAGTTCGGCAGCAGATCGAAATTGGAAAAAGTCGTGGCGCCGTTCGGCCGCATCATCATGTCGAATTTTGCCTTGACGGGCAACGCGTCCTGCAAGGTCACCAGCAGCCACAGCGCCGGCAGCCGTCGCGTCGCAAGCGTGTCGATCACCGGATGAATCTGCACAGGAAAGCCGCGATATGTGCCCGAAAGCCGGGGATAGCCGCCGCCGCCAATGTTTTCAAACCGGCGGCCTTCGATCACGCCTGCCGCTTCCCCGAAGAACCTCTCCGGTTCGCGCCGCTTTCGCTCACGCTCCTGCAACAGCCGGCGCACCAGAAGGGCAATAAGACCAAGAGCCAAAATGCCTGCGATAATGATCTTCATTGCCAGCTCAAAACGATATGGCCCGCCGGCAGGCGGGCCATATCTTCATGTTTCCCGTCGCCCCGATCAATACCCCTGGGGCTTTGGCCAGGGCATCGTGAACTGGTCACCGCGCCGCACATACTGATAGCGGTAGAAGTGAAACCACAGCGACACCACCACGTAGAAGATCACCATTGCCGTCAGCTGCGAGCCGAATCCCAGGAAGATGGCGAAGAAGGTGATCACGCACAGGACGAACAGCACCACCGCGGGCAATGGGTGGAACGGGTGGGTATATCCACGCCGGATCGATCCAAGCGGCCACTTGTTCCTGAACATAATGATGTTGACGCTCATGAACGTGTACTGCAGCACGCCCGAAAGGATCGAGAACGTGATCGCCTGGTTGAGGTCCGCGATGAACGCAAAGGCCAGTGCGATCGGCAACAGGAACAGGATCGACCGGTAGGGCGTCCTGTACTTTGGATGCACCGCTGAGAACCATGTTGGCAGGTAGCGGTCGCGGCCAAGCGAGAACCAGGCCCGCGCCGCATCGTTGATGCACCCATTGGCCGAGGCAACCGCCGAAAGCACCGTGCCCCAGAACAGCAGGAACTCCAGTGTGCCCGACCCGGTAACCCGCGCAGCGTCATAAAGCGGGAAGAAGGTGAAGCCCAGATATTCCCACGGCAGCAGTGAGGCACAGACATACCAGGTGAGTGCCGCCGCAATCAGAAGCGTAATCATGCCGGCCATCGTTCCGTAAGGCAGCGAACGCGCCGGCGAGCGGACTTCTTCCGCCGCCTGTGTCGTGCCTTCAATACCAAGATAATACCAAATGCCGAACTGGAATGCTGCGATCACGCCAATCCACCCATAGGGAAGGGCATTTTCCGGAGTGACCATTTCTCCAAGTTTTAAAACAACGCCCTGGCTCCATGGCTGCACCGAGAAGAACAGGATGATGATGGAGAGGAAGGCAAGCGCCGTGATGATGAAGTTCACGTTCAGTGTCATCAGAACGCCGCGATAGTTGAGCCACGCCAGCAGGACAATGGTGAAAACCACGAAGGCATGTCGCGTCAGCCCTTCCGTCGCCGCCACCGTGACGATCAAGTCCCCCGTCAGGATGGCGTCGGAAACTTCCAGCATCGTATAGGCAAACACCAGGTAAAGGGCCACGTTGAAGGCCATGAGCGGCCCCACGATATGCTTGGCCTGGGCATACTGGCCGCCTGCGGCAGCGACCGTGGATGTCACTTCCGAGTCGATCATTGCAACCGAGGTGTAGAGCAGGCCGATCACCCAGCAGACGATCAGTGCGGCGAGGGCGCCGCCCTTGTCGGCCGAGAAATTCCAGCCGGTGAATTCCCCGACCAGCACGATGCCGACGCCAAGCGCCCACACATGCATGGGCCCCAGAACACGGAGCAGCGAAACTCGTTGAGCGGGAGCCGCGGAGGCTGTTGCTGTTTTTGCCATGTTTGCCTCCTCAGAGCTTGTGCTTTTCTTGGGTGGCTTCGATTTCGCCCTCGCGGGAGGACGTCAGCATCTCCTCGGAGTAGCTGGAGTCGGTCTTGAACCAGTCGAACAGCATCCAGGCTGCCAGCGCTGCCGAACCCGCCCAGCAGAGATAGGAAAAGGTGACCCACATGTTCTATCTCCTCAATTGCCGTTGAATTTTTCGTCGATCACTTCGCGATACTCCTTGTCGGAGGCCTTGAAGAGAAAAACGAAGTATCCGATCACGACCGCCGACATGATGATGAGTTGCAGCCAGTCGATGTCGTAGTGAAATTTGTTTTGGATGACGTCATGCGCGGCTGCAGCATCCGCGTAGCCAAGCTTTACCCACTGCTCGACCATGGCGGGTGTCTGCTTGAGGGTTTCCCACGTAGGATTTTCGACAACGTCGATTGATTTCGCCGCGCCCGCGAATCCGAGCTTGAGCGGTAGCCACAGCGCCGCGAAAATGGCGGCCAGCAGGAAGACGATGTCGACCAGCTGCATCCCCTTGGATTGCTCGGGGGGTGTATATTTTGCCATGATGTTCTCCCTCAGCCCTTTTGATCGCGCATTGCGTCGAGATGCTTGATATCGAGACCGTAGATGAAGTGCTTGTCGGCGGAATAGTTCTTCACCATGGCGTAGATGGACGCCGTATTGAAGATGAGCACCGCCGCTGCTGCGAGCACCAAAACGGTCTTGACGCCGCTGTCCGGAATGTACGGCCACGACATGAAGAGAACGAAGAGAATGACAATCCACAGAAACGCGATAAGAAGCCATGCACCGCGCACGTCGCCGCGATACATCGCCTCGATCCGCTGATCGAGATCAGGCATGAGTTCCTCCACATGAACTGCGGCAGTTTTTCCCCGCAAGCCGCAGGCACCCCTATTGAGATTCGTTTTCTGCGGGGCAACTTTATTTGCTGACAGGAAACATTGGCCTTTAACCAATGTCAAGGATAGATCATTGGGCGGCTCTACCGCGTTCGCGTTCTGTGCCCCTCTCTGCCATACTCTGCGCCCATTGATTCGATTGCAGGAAATTCAATGTCGAAATCTAAAGTTCAGGACCTCTTCGACAAGCTCGAGGCGGAGGTAGCCCCTTCCGCCGCCAAGGCGAGAACGATGAAGGCCCAGAAAAAGGGAGGCGAGGACAGCTATACCGCCGCCGACATCGAAGTTCTCGAAGGGCTTGAACCGGTGCGCCGCCGCCCCGGCATGTATATCGGCGGCACCGACGAGAAAGCCCTGCATCATCTCTTCGCCGAAGTCATCGACAACGCCATGGATGAGGCAGTTTCCGGTCACGCGTCATGGATCGAGGTGCACTATGGCCAGGATGGCTATCTCTCGGTCACCGACAACGGCCGCGGCATTCCCGTCGATCCGCACCCGAAATTCAAGGACAAGTCGGCGCTCGAAGTCATCATGACCACGCTCCACGCCGGCGGCAAGTTTGACTCGTCGGTCTATGAAACCTCGGGTGGCCTGCACGGAGTCGGCGTCTCGGTCGTCAACGCGCTTTCCGAGCATGTCGTCGTCGAAGTGGCGCGCGGCCAGCAGCTCTATCGCCAGGAATACCGGCGCGGCCTTCCGGCGGGCAAGATCGCCAGCCTTGGCAAGGTCAACAACCGCCGCGGCACCACCGTGCGCTTCAAGCCCGATCCGCAGATTTTCGGCAATGATTGCGAATTCTCCGCCGCCAGGCTCTACAAGATGGCGCGCTCCAAGTCCTATCTCTTCGGCGGCGTCGAAATCCGCTGGTCCTGCGATGCGTCGCACATCAAGGACAATGACACGCCTGAAAAGGCCGTGCTGCACTTTCCCGGCGGCCTCAAGGATTTCCTTGAGGAGCGGCTCGATGGCATGACCCGCGTCGTCGACGAAAGTTTTTCCGGAAAGGTCACCAAGCCCGGCGGCCATGGTTCGGTCGAATGGGCGATTGCCTGGTTTGGCGGCGACGATGGCTTCATGTCGTCCTATTGCAATACCATTCCGACACCCGACGGCGGCACCCATGAACTGGGCCTTCGCACCGCATTGCTCCGTTCACTGAAGACTTATGGCGAGCTGACAAGCAACAAGCGGGCAGCGGTCATCACTTCGGAAGACGTGATGATTTCGACCGGAGCACTTCTTTCCGTGTTCATCCGGGAGCCGGAATTTCAGGGCCAGACCAAGGACAAGCTGGCCACGGCAGAGGCCTCTCGCATCGTCGAAACTGCGATCCGCGATCATTTCGATCATTGGCTCACCGGCCATCCGGCCCAGGCCGACAGGCTGCTCGACTGGATCATCGACCGCGCCGAGGAGCGCGTGCGCCGCCGCCAGGAAAAGGAAGTGGGCCGCAAGACCGCAGTCAGGAAGCTCCGCCTGCCGGGAAAGCTGGCGGATTGCTCTTCAAGTGCAGCACAGGGTTCGGAACTTTTCATTGTGGAAGGCGATAGCGCCGGAGGCTCCGCCAAGCAGGCGCGCAATCGCGCCACGCAGGCGGTGTTGCCATTGCGTGGCAAAATCCTCAACGTCGCCAATGCCACCAAGGACAAGCTCGCCGGCAACCAGCAGCTTGCCGACCTGGTGCAGGCCTTGGGTGCGGGCACCGGCGCCAGCTACCGCGATGCCGATCTGCGCTACGAGAAGATCATCATCATGACCGATGCCGACGTCGACGGCGCCCACATCGCCAGCCTTCTCATCACGTTCTTCTACCGGCAGATGCCCGCCCTCATTGATGGCGGCCACCTCTATCTCGCCGTGCCGCCGCTCTACAAGCTGGCGCAAGGAGCGAAAGTGGCCTATGCGCGGAATGATCAGCACAAGGAGGAATTGCTGAAGGGCGAGATGTCCGGCCGCGCCAAGGTCGAAGTCTCGCGCTTCAAGGGCTTGGGCGAAATGCTTCCCGCCCAGTTGAAAGAAACCACGATGGACCCCGGCAAGCGCCTGCTGCTCCAGGTCAGGGTCGACGAAAGCGAGCGTGTTTCGATATCGAAGGTCGTCGAGCAGCTCATGGGCAACAAGCCCGAAGAACGCTTCAACTTCATCACGGCGAGAGCAGAGTTTGTAAGCGACGAAGGGCTGGATATTTGAGCTGAATCGGTTAGCAAATTGGGAGCGGTCGTGGTCCGGTGTTCAGTCGTCTTCATGGTGTCTGGGGCTCGACACAAGACGTTAATATTGTGATCAATGTCGCGTCAGCTTAGAAAATGCCTCAATCGCTGCGCGACTCCATTCACTCGTAATCAGTCCTCTATCTGTTTCCTCAATGTCGAGTACATCAAATGCGCTGTGAGCGCGCGCATTCATACTCGAGAAAGAACTGTCGGAATCAAGCGGATAACCAAACTGTCGGCTAGCTACCGACGCCAAGTCGGCAACCATAAAGTCCAAGATGAAACAATACGCTGCCGCATCCCTTGTCTTAAGTTCGGTAGCACGTGGATAGCAGAGCCTCACACTTTCTTGCAGTCCAGCCATCCCGGCGGCCTTGTACTGCAAGTCGAGATTTCTCGCGGCCTTCTCTGCAATAGGTCTTACCTCATCTGAGTAAGCCGATTGCGCTTGTAGTATAGCTGCTACGAAGAGGGGAACAATCCTAAAACAAAGACGTGTTCTCATTCGATCTTCTCTTTGAGACTTCTAACGCTTATTCCCAAAATCAATGCATCCCGAAAAGAGAGCCATTGAATTTCATCGGGAGCCGCCTTCGTAATGTACTCGATTGCTTCAACAGGAATTCCGAGTTCATTGAGATATGCTCCAGCAACGGCGTTGCCCATTCCAGTTTCTTTCTTGAAGCCATTCGAGTTTACATAAGCGGCATGAAAACCAATCTTTGCGCCATTTCGCATGTATCTATGAAACCCTCCCAACCAAGCGAGGGCGCAAGCTGAAGCACAATAGGCATCCCTATCGACCAGGGTCGCAAATCCTCTTAGTCTGATCGTAGCACCAATTGTTAGACCAGCACGAAGGTCTCCCCCTGGGCTGTTGAAAGCTACAATTGCTTTACGTGTCGCAGAAGAATGTTCAATAAACCGCCTGCTGTCTTCTGCCGTGATCCCTCCTGTTACGAATATAAACGCAGGTTCATCGGGAATTTTTGCTGGGATGAGTTCGATTGTAGCTGCATTTGACGCTGAACCGACGAACGGGAATGAAAGGAGTAGCGTTACCAATCTACGAAAAATTGGGGTGCGCCAATCCTCCATCCGATCTTTTACATTCATTACTCCACCATCAACCGTTGCGCCGCGCTGTTATGCGCATACTTCCACCCACTTCAGCTTGTAGTCCTCGTTCGCCGGATTGCCGTAACTGGCCCTGCCCGGCAAACGCATTCTCCTTACTCCCCCGCCAGCGGCAGCAACTCAAACACCTTCGCCTCTTTCGCCGCCGCCTTCACATCGCCGCGCCGCAGCGCCAGGCGCACGCGATCCGTCTTGAATACATCTTCCTTGTCCACTAGAGGGGCCCATGGTGTATCTGAATCGACAAGCCGCACCTCAACCTCAGCCGCGTAACGGCCTTCGTGGATCAATTGCGTGCGCGTGCGGGTCATTTCACCCTCCGTTTCAGGAAATCGTCCGTCCATTTGCTTGTGGCCGGTCTATATGCGGTGACAAGAAAAGCCGGTGACGATGTTCCTTTGGCTATTCCCCAAAGTGCATGCACCGGATTGCCGTAGCGGTCCCGCTGCAAGACGAGGATTGACGGACCCTTATGATAGTCTGGATACTCCTCCACAACAACTGCATCGGGAATGCCAGACACAATATCCTCCGCCAATAGTCCGTCGTTGTTCAGTTCGGCAAATGCATGCGCCGATATTTCGAATAGATCCTGCGCGATCAGCCCCCGCAAGTGATCGACAAAAGCGCTCACTCCGCCGCCACCCGCTGCGCAGCACTATTATGCGCATACGTCTCCCACGTCGGCTTGTAGTCCTCGTTTGCTTGATTTCCCCAATACGTACACCCGGGCCGCGTTCCGCGCGCGAAGAGTTCGAGGTAGGGTCCGCGTGAGCAGGACTCGATCACGTCATATTGCTCATCTGGCTTGCGTGAATGCTCGCGCTTGCGTGTCTCAATCATGTTCACCTGCCGCCGTCCCGGAGCCAGGGTCCGCGCATTTTTGCCGCGTGTTCCAAACAGCAGAATCTCCGTGACATTGCGGAAATAAAAACCAACGCCGCGCCCGTCCGAGCCACCGTCCTTCCTGATCTTGTGCCAGATGATGTTGCTCTTGTAGTCGAAGCCCCACGCCTTCATCACCTGCAAGCCTTCGGGCAGCAGCGCGTTGGGCACCCACATATAGAGATGCGCCGGGAGCACGGTAACGTCCGCCACTGGCATTTCACAGATGTCTGCTGTCGTCATCGTCTCGTAGCGGTTCAAGCGTCGATGTTCAGGTGCGACCTTGCCGGTGCGATTGGTAAATCGCCATGGCGGATCGGCCAATACCGTATGAAATTTTCGCCCGCGCACGGACGAAGCAAGGCTGATGAGCGTGCTATTGATCTGGTCCATCGTCTAGGTAGGCCTCTTTCCTGATTCCGAAAATGAACCACCGGGGCTGACGATTTGACTGCGTAAGAGCGAGAAACCCCGCAGAACCTCAAGGATCTCGCGCCATTCATCAGGCCGAGCTGCTGACATGATCGCCAGTCCGTTCCTCCACTCGCGCACGTCGTAGCGCGCCAAGATATCATCTGGAACGAGCGGGTGATTCTCCATTGGGCCATGATGCTGTCGTTACGCAATCTGCCAAGTAGAAATGTTGTTCTACATATGTTCTTAGACGCATCCTCGCCAAGAATCAAGGGTTTCACGTTCTATCAAACGAAAGAGGCCCATCTTGCGCGGGGCCTCACGCGCGGCGGGGGAGACGCGCGCCGTTTGCTGGGTGTCGTACCCGTACCGGTTCCGGTTGAATTGCCCGAAGGTGCCGGAGCAGGCTCAGGTGCTGGTTTTGGCGACGGCAAGGGCGGCGTCTGGCACATCGTCAACGAATAGTCGGCGATGTCCGATTGATATGTATCAAGGCCGGTCATGAAAAGGCGGCCTAACATTTGTGCATTGGGATGGCGGCAATGATCCAGCCATCTCAATCGCAACAGGAGATTTCCATGTCGATCCGTCGTTTCGCCGCGCTGCTAGCGCTTGCAGTGGCCGTTGCCGCGCCGCCCGCCTTTGCCGATTCCACCGTGAAGGTCGCTCTCTGGGACAAGGGTGGCATGATGGATATGTCGAAAAGCATGGGCATGGGTATGGGCATGCACGCAAACATGCAGATGGCCATGATGGGCATCGATATCGGCGTCACATCGGTTGCGGCCGGCAAGGTGACTTTCGAAGTCAGCAATGCGTCGAAGGATACTCAGCATGAGATGCTCGTTTCGCCTGTGAAGGATGAGAACGTGACGCTGCCATTCATTGCGGCCGAGAACCGCGTCGACGAAGAAGCTTCAGGCGATCTCGGAGAAGTCTCGGAATTGGATCCAGGCAAGTCAGGCGCCCTGACACTCGATCTCAAGCCCGGCCTGTATGTGCTGTTCTGCAACATACCGGGTCATTTCATGGCCGGCATGTGGACCACCCTGAAGGTCGAATAAGGATCCTGCGCTCAGGCGAAAGAGGCCCCTCTTGCGAGGGGCCTCACGCGCGGAGGGGGAGACGCGCGCTGGTTATTGGGTGGTCGTACCCGTGCCGGTTCCCGTTGAATTGCCCGAAGGTGCAGGAGCAGTCTCAGGGGTTGGGGTCGATGGCGTGACCGGCTCGATGGTGGTCGCCGGCGGCTCCGTCGGTGTGACCTGCGGCGCAGGTGCCGTCTGGTCGGTCGTATCCGAGGGTGCGGATGGTGTTACCGGTTCAGCCGGTGCCGTGGTGACTGGCGCGTTCTCCGGCGGCGAAACCACGGTATTGCTCGAATATGCGAGATAAGCGATGACGGCGATCAGTGCGACAACGACCGCGGCGATAATCCCCGGCGTTGAACTGCTGCGGCTGGGTTCAATCGCCCCGGTGTTGACGTTGATGGGGCCTGTGCCTGGAGGGCGGGTCCGCAAAGCTTCTTCTGGCGTTCTGTTTTCGCTGTAGGTAGCCATATCTGTCTCCTTGGTCTGTGCGACTGGGGTGAAAACGCCTCGCTCCCGCGATAGTTCCGGCAAAAATGCCCGCACCCGCTTTCCATTCGCCGCAAGCTGCGGCATGGTAATGCCCATGGATCTCGAAGTTGAATATGACAACCGCGCTCGCGTTCCGGGCCATCCCGCCATCGTCGAAGGCTGGAAGACCGATGCCGAGGCTTACCGAAAGGAAGTCGCGAAACGCGCAAGCTTCGATCTTGCCTATGGGGCAGGGCCGCGCAACCGGCTTGATGTTTTCCCGGCCGAGAACCCCAAGGAAAGTCGGCTTTGCGTCTTCATCCACGGCGGCTACTGGCGGACTTTCGACAAGTCGGTGTTTTCCCACATGGCGCGCGGCGCCAATGCCCACGGCATCGATGTGGCGCTCCCCAGCTATTCGCTATGCCCCGAAGTGACGGTTCCTGAAATCGTCGATGAATTGCGCCAGGCCTGTCTTTACCTGTGGCACAGCCACAAGCGGCCGCTGATCGTGGTCGGTCACTCAGCCGGCGGCCAACTCGCCGCCGCGATGGCCGCCACTGGTTGGCAGGCTTATGGCGCCCCCGCCGATCTGGTGCGTGCCGGCTTCGGCATCAGTGGCCTCTATGACCTCCGCCCTCTCATCGCGACAACGGTCAACGATACCGCGAAACTCACCGAAGCCCAGGCCGTCATTGCCAGCCCGCTGCTCTGGCCGGCGCCGAAATCCATCCGTTTCGACGTCTGGGTAGGCGCCATCGAAAGCAGCGAGTATCTGCGCCAGAGCCTCAGCCTCGTCGCCGCCTGGAAAGGTGTCGGCCTCGATGCGCGCTACAAAGCAGTGCAGGGGGAGGACCACTTCTCGGTCATCGGCCCGCTGGCCGATCCGGGTTCGGCGCTCACCCGCAACCTCGTGGAACTGTGTGGCCTCTGATGTGCAACGCTCAGGACGAGCGTCCCAAAGAGGCACAAAATGGCACAGAAAATTATCAAAGCCGGCAAATGGTATCTCTTTTATGAGGTCTCCTCGACACTGGCCATGATGGGCGTCACCTTCTTCGGCTTCGATATCCCAGGTTATTTCTGAACGGACCGGCATTAACCTGCACGGCTGTTGCAATTGAAGCTCTTTCGCCTCACCATTGGGCCATTGCATATGGATGGCGGCCCACGATGCGTACTCTGGCGATCCTGATCGGCCTTCTGGCCCTGACAGATATGGCTGCGGCCAATGCCGCGGACGATTATTGGCTGAAGCACCATTGCACCCGCGGCATGCCCGAGCCGGTCCTCGTGAAGAAGGGCGTCAAGGGCCATACCTTCAAGATCGTCAAGAAGCGTGGCGAGGCGCTCGAGACCGCCACGATAGGCGGCAAGAATATCACGATTATCCATTTCGGTTGCGAAGGAACCGGCTGGCAGATCAGGACCCGGATGAACGGCGACGATGTGCATGCCAGTGCGTCTGGCGTCTACAGCAGCGCCCGCGCCCTCTTGCAGACCATAAAGCCCAGTTCCACCGATCTCGCGCCACTGTCCGCCGCGATAAGTGTGATCGACAGTTACACAGGCCCTGCCAGGGGGCCCCCGGCGCTGGCGGAGCGCCTTGTCGCCGTACCCGGTCTCATCGAGACTTCGGTATCCGTGAGCACCGCCGCTGAGGGCGCGGAGACCTGGCTCACCGTGATGATCTACACCGGCCCCATCTGAGCTTGGACATCGCCTTGCAGGGGAGCAGCCGACACACCGTCGGCTTGTTCCAAGGAGGCACATATGAGGGCATTTCTGAAATCCAGCGGCTGGACCCTTGCCGCCGATTTTACCGGAATTGCGCTCATGGCCTCGCTCATGGTGGGTGGCGTCGGCTCGCCCGTCTTCGCTGTGCTGCTTCTGGTGGCGCCGGTTCTCCTCGCGGCCTGCATGCTGTGGTCGCCGGAAGCCTGAGACTTTCCCCGCATTGACAAGCGGTTGTGACCGGCAAATAGTCAACGTTTGGTGGATTCAGGGAGGAACCATGCTGAGACGCAAATTTCTGACGCTCGCCCTTCTGCTTGGCGCTGCGGCCCCTGCAACGGCAGGCGGCGCCTGGGATGAGATCCGTCCAGCACTCTTCGGCCAGAAGCCCATCGCCAGTGGCGCCGGCATCATCGAGCTTGTCGCACCCTATCGCGCCGGGGACGACCGCCAGGTGCCCGTCGAGATCAGGACCAATCTCCCCGATGGTCTGACCGTCAGGACAGCAACTTTTGTCATCGACGAGAATCCAATGCCGATGTCGGCTGCCTTTCATTTCGACAAGCCTTTGGAAAAGGTTTCGGTCGGCGCCAACTTCCGCTTCAATGGTCCCTCGCCGGTTCATCTCATTGTCGAAGCAAGCGACGGAACGCTGTATGGCGTGGAGGGCTACGTTAAGACAACTGGCCTCGGTGCCTGTGCTTCGCCCCCTGTGCGCGATCCCGAAGAAGCCCTTGCCGATCTGGGCGGCATGGATTTGCAGGATGTGACCTCGACTGAGGCTGCCACTGCAACCATGGTGGAGCGTCGTGCCAGGCTCGACATCCGTCATCCGAACCACACTGGCCTGCAGATGAACCAGATCACCCTGCACTATATCTTGCCGCGTTACATTGATGCCATCGAAGTGAAGCAGGGCGGCGAAAAACTCTTCCATGTCCAGGCCGGAATTTCCCTGAGCGAGGATCCCGCCATCACCTTCGCCTATCGCATGAATGGCGCTGCGACTGTGGACGTGCGCATTCGCGATACCGAAAAGTCCGAATTCACCAGGAGCTTCCAAATTCAGCCACAAAGCTGAAGCCACTTCTCAATATCGGGGGTCTCTGAACGTCCTCGAAATGAACTAAGAGTTGTCGATGCCCGCAAAAGTCATCCTTGTGACCCACAACACCGCCGACACGGACGATCGCGCCTCGGCGTGGCTGCGCGGGCAGGGCTATGAGCTTCAATGGACCTGCCCGGCAGAGGGCGGAGTCCTGCCCATTCTCGATGAGACCGTGGCGGGAGTGGTTGTCTATGGCGGGCGCTTCGATGTTCGCGACATGGCCCAGCATCCGTTTCTCAAGCCCGAGATGGACCTGATCGAGCAGGCCCTCGCAAACCGCGTGCCGATGCTCGGCCTTTGTCTCGGCGGTCAACTCCTGGCCCATGTGCTTGGCGAGCCCGTCGGCCCTCATCCGCAACGCCACGCCGAATACGGCTACTATGATCTGGTTCCAACGCGTGAGGGCCGTGCGGTTTTTGGCAATGGCCTCAAGGTGCTGCAATCTCATTGGCACGGTTGGCACGACGTGCCCGCTGGGGCCGTCGCGCTGGGTGGTACCGAGCATTTCCCCCAGCAGGCATTTCAGTATGGGGAAACAGCGTTTGCCTTCCAGTTCCACCCCGAAGCCAGCCGCACCATGCTGCAGGCCTGGATCGGCAGGCGGCCCGCCGAACGTCATCTCCTTCCCGGCGCCTTTCCGCCGGAGCGGCAGCTCGCTGACAACCTCCTCTACGATGAGCCGCTGGGCAACTGGTTCCATGCCTTTCTGGGGCGCTGGGCAAGCCCCAATGCGCAGCGTGAGGCAGCCGAATGACAACGATAACAAGACTGCCGGCTCTCGAAACGCCACAGCTCATCCTGCGCGAAATCGAGGTCAACGACTGGGAGGCATTCGGCGAATACATGATGCTGCCCAGCTATCACCGCTTCATTGCGCTGCGTTTTCGCACCGAGGACGAGGTGAAGGCCTTCGTCAATCGCACCGTGGCGCGGCAGGGCGATGAACGCCGCAATGTGTTCCATCTCGCTGCCGAAGGTTTGCGCGAAGGCCGTGCCCTCGGCGATGGCTTCATCATCGTGCAGCGCAAGGGTCTCGTCGAGATTGGCTGGGGCGTCGATCCCGAACACTGGGGCAGGCGCATCGGAACTGAAATTGGCCGCGCACTGCTGGCCTTGGCTTTCGAGCGCCTCAACGCCAAGCGGGTTTGGGCCAAGATCATGACGGCAAATGGTGCTTCGCTGAAGGTGGCAGAGCATATCGGCATGAAACACGCGGAGAATCATCCGGACTATCCAGCCGGAAGCGGCCGTTTCGAACCCGTGGATATCTTTGCGCTCACGGCCGAGGCCTACTACGAACTGCCCTACTAGGGAGTGAGGCATGGCGAACATCCCCCCGATTTGCGATTTTGGCTGGAAAGCCCCCGATTTCACCCTTCCGGCAACCGACGGTAAACTGTATGCGCTGGCGGATATCAGGGGATCAAAGGGCACGCTCATTGCCTTCATCTGCAATCACTGTCCGTATGTGAAGGCAATCGTCGGCCGCTTGATCAAGGAGGCCGACGCATTGAAGGAACTGGGCATCAACACGGTCGCCATCAACGCCAACGATGCGGCCTCCCATCCCGATGACAGTTTCGAGAATATGCAGCATTTCGCCGTCAAGCACGGTTTCACGTTCCCCTATCTCCATGATGAAACCCAGGCTGTCGCCCGCGCCTACAGGGCCGTATGCACGCCAGATTTCTTTGGCTTCAACGGCCAGGACGAATTGCAGTATCGCGGCCGGCTCGATGAATCCAAGACAGCTCCCATTCCGGATGCCAGGCGCGATCTCTATGAAGCGATGAAACTGGTTTCCCTGACCGGGCAGGGTCCGCGCGAGCAGGTTGCCTCCATGGGTTGCTCCATCAAGTGGAAAATCTGACAGCCGAACTGATCTCCGCCATCGGTACGCCCCGGTTCAACGATTCGCTTTTGGCGCTGGCGTCTTTCGGTTTGAAAGCCGATGCCTCTGCGATGATCGTGCTTTCCAGGATCGGACCGCCAAGGGTGCTGATCGACCACCTCGTGCCCGGCGAACGCGCCAATTTTTACGGTGATTATCTCGCGGGCGTTTACCGCCTGAGCCCATTTTATCGCAGCGCAGTCGAGGCTCACGTGCCATCGGTTGCCCGGATTGTCAGCATTGCACCCGATAACTTCCGCGCCAGTGAGTACTATCGCCGCTACTTTGGCTTGATCGGCGTTTCGGACATGATCGGTATCCTGCTCCGCCTGAATGATATCGAAACGATCTTTATCTCGTTCTCGCGAAATCGCGGCCATGACGTATTCACCGTTGTCGATGTAAAGTCGCTGCGGGAACGGTTACCCGTTTTTGCTGCGGCGGTGGCGCGTCACACTGAACTCGCGTCGCCGCGCGGAACTTCTCGCCCCAGGGCGGTTGCCGCAGACCCCAGGCGCGGCCGGCTGACTTCACGCGAGGCCCAGGTTGTCGACTTGATTCTTGAAGGTCATTCGACGCGCTCCATTTCTGGCAAACTCGAAATTTCGGTGGAAACCGTCCGGGTTCATCGAAAGCACATATACGAAAAACTGGGCGTGGGGTCGCAGGGTGCACTCTTCAATTGGTTCCTCGCCAGCATTGGCCGCCAGGCATAACCCTCCTGCGGTATAGGCGTCAGCCGGAGCCGGCGCTAAATGTGGTCACACACTCATCAAAAGGAAGAACAGCATGGCGACCGCAAAGCAGACCCCCTTGAAAGCGCGTGTTGATGGGGGTGGAACGCCGCTCATGCAGAATTGGTACCTGAAGTCGGAGACAGGTCCTCTCAAGGACGTTCTCCTCGGACCTTCGGAAGGTTTCCGCTGGATGGGACTTGAGAATGCCGCCTGGTCGTCTCTGGTGCGCGACACCATCCGCCGTGGCTATCGTTTCGACCAGCAGCTCGCCATGCGCCAGCACCGCGAAATGGTTGATGCCTATCATGATGCTGGCGTCACCACCCATTTCCTTCCCATCGACATGAACAATCCCTATCAGGTCTATGCCCGCGACTCGTCGTTCATGTCGCCCTATGGCGCTGTTATCTGCCAGCTCGCCAATCCGCGCCGCCGCGGTGAATATGCGCCGGTTCTGCGCTTCTATCTCGAGAACAACATCCCGATCTACGACATGGTGAGTGCCGGCAATTTCGAAGGCGGCGATTTCAACATCATCAGGCCGGGCGTGGCGCTCGTCGGCTACACCGATCATCGCTCCGAAAAGGTCTCGGCTGACCAGGTTGCCGGATGGTTCGCCAGGGAAGGCTGGGAAATCAAGTTTGCCCCGATCGACCAGTTCTATGTGCACATCGACCTGATGGTCTGCATGTTGAACGAGCATTGTGCTGCGGTATGCCTCGAAACCACCGATGACGAAATTGTCCAGTGGCTGAGGTCAAAGAAGATCGAGATCATCCCGGCAACGTTCAAGGAAACCATGGCGCTGGGTTGCAATGTTGTGGCACTCGGTGACGACCGCGTCTTGTCAACGCTCGGCGCCACCGACCTCAATACCAAGATGCGCGCTGCGGGATTCAAGGTCTATGATCCTGACATGACCATGTTCACCTGGGCCGGGGGTGGCGTGCATTGCATGTGCCAGCCGCTGCGCCGCGAGGCGGCCTAGACCGGAACGCGTTTTGACGAAAATGGCATGAGGTTCCCCCTTCTCTCATTGGGAGAAAGGGGTGCGATGCTATCGCGGCGCTTGGCCGGAATGACGGAAAAATGAGAGCAACTCGCCTTGTCTCCATGACCGGGCTTTGACCCGGTTATCCAGCCCGCCCGGCGCGCCTCTTGACATATGTTCCTATGTTGTTCTAGTTGTCCTATGTAAGGACTTTGACGGACATATGGACTGGGACAGGGTCATCGAGCGCAATCAGGCAGCACTCAGCCGCATCGTGGCGATGCTCATCGCCATGGTGGAAAGGGGAACAGGCACCATGGTGGTTCTGCTTCCGCCCTCTCTCTACCATGCAGTGTCGCGCATGTTGCTTCCGGTAGAATCGGCAGTGCGCCGCCTGATTGCCATCGCGGCGCGGGGGCTCAAGGTGAAACCCGCTCTTATTCGTCCGATGCCCAAGGGGCTTGTTCTCGCCGGAAAG
>JANMMJ010000134.1:0-4937 GCA_031373255.1 Hyphomicrobiales bacterium | reverse complement strand
ACGAGCGATGCGGACCTGCTCGAACCGATCCTTCACGCGCCGGAGTGTGTCGGCGACGAACTGAAAGCGCGGATTGTCGAACAGGCTTTCTTGCACGCCCGCGATGAAGCGAAAGCGAGAGCCTTTGCAGACCTCACCAAGCTCCCGGAGGAAAGAAAGATCGAGGCTTAGGGCTTGGTCCGCGCGAGAGCGCAGATAGTCGAGAAGCTCGTCGAGAACGAGGATGAGACCGCGATCGGGGTGCTTGGCCTGAAACGCGGCCATCATCTCCTGGAAGGCAGACTTGTTCTCGTGGCGATCGTCGGTAGACGGGAATTCGTAGGTGACTCCGAGCCGTTCCAGTCCATCCTCCAGGACCGAACACACAATGTCCCGCAGAGACATCGTGGTGGAACCGATCTCGGCACGGATCACGCGGAAACGGCCGGCGACCTCTGCGGCCTTTTCAGCGACCTTTGGATTCGTCATCCGCGAAACAAGATCAGTGTGCTCGGCGATCGCCGAGATGACGGCCATAAGGTGCGACTTGCCCGTACCATAATTGCCGACGACGAGAATGCCCTTGTTGTCGGCTGGCTTGCTGAATTGCAGCTGCGGAAACACAAGCTCGCCGAGCAGATCGGCCATCCGGTCGGAGATGACGAACGTTTCGACCAGACGACGGGCATCTGCAGCGGTGTCGGCTTCCCGGAGCTGGACGACCGTTTCAATTGGCTCGAACTGAATGAGGTCTGAGTATTTCATTTCGTCTCCTCCCCAGGCGATCCAATGTCTGGCTGATCGGCTTCGCCGGCTCTGACGATTACTGCTTGGGGCGTCGGATATCGCCGAGCTTCTGGATGCCCGGGCTCCGCATATGTCAGAGCGGCACCATCAAAGTTTCCCGGCCACGCCGCAACGATTGTCCGGTTCCGGGAGAGTGACTGAAGCAGCTTGAGAGGATCCTGCGCTAGCTCTGTAGCGAAGAGCAGCTCGATATTATCCAGCAAAACCACATTGGAATTCTCATTCCGCAGGCTGTCATCAAGGATGCCTGCAACTCGGACAGCACGCTGTCGATGCGTCATCTCGAGGAGCTTCTCCGATAGGCGGAGATTGACATTGACTCGGGGCCACTTGTGCTTCGCGGCCAGCTCTGTGAGGGCGGCGGTCTTGCCGGCGCGTGCTGGTCCTACTGCCAAGATCAACTTGTAATACGTGTCATGAGTCTTAGGTAGGACGTCCTGGATTTGAGCCGAAAGCGAAGTGGCCATGTCAGTTCCTCCCTTCATCACGGGAGGCTGCTTTCTGCTGCTCGATCCAATGGTCGATGTCGACGCGCACGAACCGCCACTGCCCGCGCACCTTGAAGGCCGGTAGCTGGCTCTTTTGAGCCATGGTGTAAACGGTCTTCTCGGCGACCTTTAGCAATTGGGCCACCTCCGGCAGCGTTAGAATTTCATCCGGCATGGCACCGGCCTCCTCTCTGAAAGGATGGCAAAGGGTGCCAGAGGTTACCGGGATACGCCAGAGAAAACGCTCGAGTCGGTTTGACGCTGGCCCAAGAGGCGCTCACGTTGCGTCGACCATTCGACGGGATGGGGGGTTAGCAGCACATGCAATTGAATTCCGGGCGGCTGCCTGCCATCCAAAATCGCCTCGACGATGTTCGGCGCCAACAATGTAAGCCGTAGGACGCGGCAGACGTAGGACTCATTGATCCGTTCGGCTGCAGCCAAATCGGCAACTGATGCATACTCGCCACTTCCCAGCAGCCGCATCCAGCGATGGGCGCGGGCGATGGCTTTGACCATTGTGTTGTCGATGCGGGCGCCGGGCGGGCTCCAGGACGCACCATCGGGCGCGATAACCAGCTTCCTTCCGCCCCGCTTCCTGATGGCGAGGGGCACCCGCACGGTCAGTGTGCGCCGGTCCTTGGAGATCGTGGTGTTGCCGGTCATGCGGCCTTCCCCTCCCTGGCGCCAATGCCGGCAACCTCGTGATAGAGTGCCGCCAGTCCATCGACGCGGAGCTTGATGTCCACGCCGTCCACACTGACATCGATCCTCTCGACGAGAAGCTGCACGATCCGCGCTTGTTCGGCAGGGAACAATTCATCCCACAACGGGTCGAGCTGCTCCAATGCTACGCGGACTTCCATCTCCGTCAGCCCGTCGATTTGTTCACGCGCGGCCCGCCAGGAGCCCACCACGATTTCAGGGGCGCGCAAGATGCCACGGAGTTGACCGACGACGGCGCTCTCGATTTCGGCGGCCTGCACCCGCCGTACCGGACAGGCCTCGGGGCCGAGTTTCAGGACAGACTGACTGACGTAGTAGCTATAAAGCTTGCCACGCCGCTTCGTGTGGGTGGGCGACATGGCGCAGCCGGTGGGGCCGAAGATGAGCCCCTTTAGCAATGCAGGTGTCTGCGCCCGGGTGTGGGCAGCCCTGGTTCGCGGACTTTCCTGCAGGATGGAGTGCACCTTGTCCCACAGGGTGCGGCTTATGATGGCCGCGTGCTCGCCGGGATAGCTCGTCCCCTTGTGCACGGCCTCGCCGACGTAAACCCGGTTGTTGAGCAGCTTGTACAGGAACCCCTTGTCGACGAGCCTGCCGCGCCGCGAACGCACGCCCTCCCTGACGAGGTCACGCGCCAGTACCGTGGCCGAGCCGACCTTGACAAAACGCTCGAAGATCATGCGCACGATGGCGGCTTCGGGTTCGTGGATAACGAGCTTGCGGTTCTCAACCCGGTAGCCGAGCGGCACGAATCCGCCCATCCACATGCCCTTCCTGCGGGATGCGGCGAATTTGTCGCGGATACGCTCGCCGATCACCTCCCTCTCGAACTGGGCGAAGGACAGGAGGACGTTGAGGGTGAGCCGCCCCATCGACGTCGTTGTGTTGAAGGACTGGGTGACGCTGACGAAGCTTACGCCCTTGCGGTCGAACACTTCGACCAGCTTGGCAAAGTCCATGAGAGAGCGGGACAGGCGGTCGATCTTGTAGACCACGATGACATCGACAAGGTCGTCCTCGATGTCGGCGAGAAGTCGCTTAAGCGCAGGCCGCTCCAGATTGCCGCCGGAGAATCCGCCATCATCATAGCGGTCCCTCACCAGCATCCAGCCTTCCGCCTTCTGGCTGGCAACATATGCCTCACAGGATTCGCGCTGGGCGTCGAGGGAGGTGAACTCCATGTCGAGGCCTTCCTCGGAGGACTTGCGGGTGTAAACCGCGCTGCGCAGCTTTCGGATGATCGGTTTCTTCATGCCCGGGCCTTCATGTTCTTGAGCCCGAAGAAGACCCAGCCGTTCCAGCGGCTCCCGGCAATAGCACGGGCAATCGCCGAGAGTGACTTGTAGGGGCGCCCCTGCCATTCATAGCCATCCTTCAGCACCGTGACAGTGTGCTCGACACCCTGCCATTCGCGGATGAGGCGGGTACCGGCGATTGGGCGTTCGTCGGCAGGTCTGCGGCGGACGGCAACATTTCCGCCATCGAGCTGCTCACCCAGGGCCTCGAGCCGCCGGATTGTCTCGGGTTTCAGGCCGCCATAGGCCAGTTCCTGAATGCGGTAGGCCAGGCGGCTCTCCAGGAAGCGGCGGTTGTAGGGCGGAGGGTCAGTTTCGAAGAGCTGCCGCCACTGCTGCTTCAGGTCCGCCGCCGGCGTCGTTTTCAAGGCCGCCAGCTGGGCCAGGACCGTGTCCGTCGTATTCATGAATCTCTCCTGCGTTCCGGGGGTCCATGACGGCTCTGGTCGGCCGGAAAGTGAAGGCAACTCTCTCCACGGTCGCCAGATAGTTCCCTTGACTGTTCAGCCGTTCGATGCCGCTGCCGCAGGCGGGCGAGGCCGGCAGCGAGGATGCCGGCCAGCTCGGCGAGGCGCTCGCCGGCCGTCATGAGGGCGGGGGAAAGGGGGTTCATGTCAGATGGTCTGCCGCAAGGACGCTGGCGGCCGGCTGCAGGCGGGGTGTCAGGCGATCCGCAAGGCCAGTCGAAGGGGCAGATCCTGCGTCCGCACCGTCCGCATCGGCTTCGGCGTTGCAAATCAGCGGGTTGGCGCGGACGGTGGCGCCGCTCTCGCCCCCTGAACCGTCCGCATGACCGCCGATCGTCCGCAAACCCTGGTGCCCGAACCCGCTGCCGGGATTGGCTTTCAGGGAATCAGCGGACGGCGCGGACGGTGCGGACGGTTGCGCCCCCCGGCTTTCTGGCGCGGCAGGTCGCCCAGCCGTGCCGATGCGGATCACCCGCGTCCGCGCCCGGCCCTCGCGCTCGAAACCGATGTCGATGCCGGTCTTGCGCAGGAACGTCGCCGCCCGGCGCAGCCGGCCGGACAGGGCGCGGGGACTGTCAGGCCAGGTCTTGGCCGCGGCGATACGCTCACCCACCATTTCAGCAAGGGCACCCAGAAGGTCCGAGGCGGTTCCCGTCCACTCCGTCCGCGTGGTCATCAAGGCCCGCACGGCGGTGGCGACCGGATCGGCGTCGATGACGCTGTCCACAGCCTCGTCACGGTTGCCGCAATAGGCCGACCAGAAGGTGCCGGAAGGCCACAGTGCGGTTTCGCAGGCCGTCGCCCATAAGGCAAAGTCCGCCATGCGCGGCAGCCTGTCGAGTTTCGTGCGTGGCAGTTCGGCCAGGCCCTTCGCTACCGCATCGAGGAGCACACCGAGGAGGCGCGGGCGTTCGGCCTCGAAAGCCGCCCATAGCTCGGCTTCAGGACGGCGGCGGTCCTCGGGGATCGGTTCGAGGGTCAGGAACACGGCACGGTCGGCGAGGTCGGACCTTGTGGCGATGTCCTCGATCCCGTTCAGGATGACCGGCCGGGCGGCTTCGAACAGTACTTCATCCTGATCGGAATAGAGCTGGCGAACGGCGAAGCCACCGCCGGTTGCGAGGCGGCACAGCGTGTCCGACAACCATGCGGGCAGGCCAGACACGTTGTCGAAG